>CAKVEW010000002.1 GCA_934746015.1 uncultured Clostridium sp. | reverse complement strand
TTTAATTTGGCACCTCGAACTTACTCCTTGGACTTTAGGAGAAGGAGTTTCCCCTAGGAGTCCAAATTTTAATTTGGCACCTCGAACTTACTCCTTGGACTTTAGGAGAAGGAGTTTCCCCTAGGAGTCCAAATTTTAATTTGGTTCCTCGAACTTACTCCTTAGACTTTAGGAGAAGGAGTTTCCTTTAAAAGGATGCATTATAAACAGTAAAGGGTATTTTTATTTTGATATTTCTTCTATATAATTTATTTAAAGACTTATATAAGAATTAAAGAAAGAAGATATAATTTAGAAATTTATAAAAAAATATGATAATGACTATATTTTAATAGATAATTAATATAAAGCTGAGTTGGATTTATAAATTAGTAATTTTTTATAAAAATACTAATTTGAAAGAGAGGTAATATATTATGAACAAAAATGAAGTTTATCACTATTTAAACAGTAGAAAAATTGGGTATGAAGTTACAGAACACAAAGCTGTATATAGTATGGATGAAATTTCTCTTGTTGATCTTCCATATCCAGAAGCTGATGCAAAAAATATTTTTGTAAGAGATGATAAAAAACGCAATTATTATCTTATAACTATTAAGGGGAATAAGAAAGTTAACTTAAAAGAATTTAGAGAAAAAAACAACACACGCCCTTTGAGTTTTGCTTCGGAGACAGATTTGATGGATATTATGGGACTGACACCTGGATCTGTAACACCTTTAGGCATATTAAATGATAAAGAATGTAAAGTGCAATTTTTTATAGATAAGGAATTTATATATTCTAATAGTCTTATAGGTGTTCACCCAAATGATAATACAGCGACTGTATGGCTTAAAACAGAGGATTTAATTAATATCATTAAGGAACATGGGAATACAATCAACATTATATAAATTTATAGGAAAGAGTGATAAGAATGGTTGATAACAAATATGATTTAATTTTAAACCTAGATAAGTTACATACAACAGATTTAGGAAGAGAGCGAATTAAAAAAAATCTTTCTTTAGAGGTAAATGATGTAGTTAAATGGTGTAAAGAAGAAATACAAAAATCAAATGCCTATATAACTCGCATGGGCAAAAATTGGTACATAACTGTGGATAGTTTCAAAATAACTGTTAATGCTTATAGTTTTACTATTATTACTGCCCATAAGATAAAGCATTAAATTGCAAAATAGAAAGTGAATTCGACTATATTTCTACCTATTCTACTTCTAGTTAGTTCATTAAAAGTGTGAAAATAACTATTATGATATTAAAAGGAGTTGATTTATATGGATACAATAAAAATAGGAAAATTTATAAGTGAAGCTAGAAAGAGTAAAAATCTCACTCAAGCTTTAAGTGGAGCAATATGTGCTCTTTTAATATCTTTTATTACAGCTATTTATTCTTTAATTTGGACTAGCGATGGAAGAGTTTTTGATGAATTTTTCTCTGGAATGATTAAAGGAATTAGTAGTGCATCTTTGTTAGTTGGAATATTTCTTATTTTTTATACTTGGGTTAAATATGCACAAAATAATAAATAAAAATTTTATTAATATGTAGAAAGCGGATTCCATATATACAGAATCCGCCTTTTTCTATAGTTAAATATTTTTTTTTATTTTAATAAGCTTAATATTTCTTCTAGCTTCTTACCACCAAAATATACTTTTTCGTCGTTTACTATTATAGCTGGTACGCTCATTATCTTATGTTTATCCTTTAAATCTGGGAAGTTAGATAAATCTAGCATCTCAGTTTCTATGTTAGGATTTTCTATTGCAATTCTTTGAGCAGCCATAACTACATCAGGGCATACATGACAAGAAAGAGATACTCCAACTTTAATATTTATTTTCTTATCTATAGACTTAATATCATTTAATATATTAGGATTAATTTCTTGACCAGGGCCTGCTACATTATACATAGCTATAAGGAATGAATTTAATTCATGTCCACCTGGAACACCATGGAATTTAACACCACTATATTCATTATCTTTATTTAAAATAGCTACTATTGGGAATCTATTTGCGTGAACCTTATCTTCAATTTCAGGATTTTCATCTTTCTTATATATAAGGGCATTAACTTTATCACCTAAGTCAGCTATATCTAAAACTAAGTCTCTTAGCTCAAGAGATTTACTATTAGTTTCATCTACAATTGAAACTAAAGATATATTACTTTCAAATCTAGCTAAAACTCCTTGGATTTGCTTTCTTAAAGCATCATTTAATAATGAGCTCTTACCAGGCTTTGTATTAGAAGATACTTGAGCTTCTTTTTTCTCTTCAACTTTTTCTTCTTCTACAAATTCATCAACTATTCCAAGTCTTTCTTTTTCTGAAGCTACGTACTTTTCAGCATCTGTTGCAGCAATAGCACCATCAGCCACTGCAGTTACCACTTGTCTTAGCATCTTAGGTCTTAAGTCACCAGCAGCATAAACACCTTCTACATTAGTCTTCATATTATCATCAGTTAATATATATCCCCATCTGTCCATATCAACTTTGTTCTTGAATATATCAGTTTGTGGTTGATATCCAACAAATACAAAGATACCAAAGGTTCCATCTTCTTTTGGAGGATAATATTCAGAAGTTTCCTTAGTTACATTATTAATTAATTTTACTGATCTTAATAAATCATCACCAACAGCTTCAACAACTTCAGTATTAAATCTTATTTCTATATTTTTATTAGCCTTGACTTTATCTCCAATGGATTTTGCACAAGTAAAGTCAGGTTCTCTAGCAACTATTATTACTTTCTTAGCAAATCTAGTTAAATAGATAGCTTCTTCTGCAGCAGCAAAACCTGCTCCTATTACTAAGACTTCTAAGCCTTTAAAGAATTCACCATCACATGTTGAACAGTAAGCAACACCTCTACCACCATATTCAATTTCTCCAGGGAAACCTAATTTTCTTGGTGAAGCACCTGTAGCTATAATTACAGATCTTCCTTGAATATCACCAATATTTGTTTTAATAGTCTTAACATCACCATTAAAGTCTACATCAGTAACATCAGCAGTTTGGAATTTAACACCAAAATTTTCTGCTTGAATCCTCATTTGAGAAGTCATTTCTGCACCACTTGTTTTAACTATACCAGGATAGTTTACAACTTCAGCAGTAGTGGTAATTTGACCACCTGTATGTTCTTTTTCAATAATTAATGTTCTAAGTTTTGCTCTTCCTGCATATAGACCAGCAGATAAACCAGCAGGGCCGCCACCAATTATAATTAAATCATAAATGTTATTGTTCATATAATCCTCCTTTATAAAATGAAATAAATATATATTAAAAAATATTATTATTACCTAATAATAATTATCGATTACTCTGTTAAAAAAATAGCGAGTTTCCTCGCTAAATTTTTATAGTGGAGGAGAAGATCTCCTCTATGTTATATATTAAAGTTTTCCAACTAAGTCTAAACTTGGTGTTAAAGTTTCAGCTCCTGGAGTCCAGTTAGCTGGGCAAACTTCATCTCCATGTTCTCTTACGAATTGAGCAGCTTGAACTTTTCTTAATAATTCTTCAGCATTTCTACCAATTCCGTTTTGGTGAACTTCATAAGCTTGGATTATACCATCAGGATCAACAATAAATGTTCCTCTTAATGCCATACCTTCTTCTTCAATAAGAACTTCAAAGAATCTTGCTAACTTACCAGTTGGGTCTGCTAACATTGGGTACTTAATCTTTCCAATTGTTTCAGTTGTATCAGCCCATGCCTTATGAACAAAGTGTGAATCTTCTGATACTGAATATATTTCAGCTCCTATTTCCTTAAAGCTATCATAATGATCAGCTAAATCTCCTAATTCAGTTGGACAAACAAATGTAAAGTCTGCTGGATAGAAGAAGAATATTCCCCACTTTCCTATAACATCTTCATTTGATACTTCTACAAAATTACCATTGTGGTAAGCTTGAACCTTAAAGTCTTCTAATTTTCTTCCTATTAATGACATAAATTTTTCCTCCCTGTTTTCTAATATTCTCTATGTACTAATAATAATTATTAATTAATAATTTGTCAATAGATTTTTGTAAAATCATTATAATTTTTTTAATATTTTTTAAAAACTAGGATAATTGAAAGAAAATGTGTAAAATGGATACAATTAATAATTAAATAAGAATTAAGAATATTAATGCAGGTTGTATATAATATATATTTGGTATAAAATATATTTAAAAAGTAGATTTATAGGGAGGATTATATAGTGAATAAGGGTGGAATTAGATTATATTATAAAAACCAAGAAGAACTAAGCTATGCATTGAGGAACTACATAGATGACTATTTTGAAGGCAACATAGAAGACGAAGCACTAGAAGAAAAAATCTATATGGTTGTACAAGCTAATAAAAATAAATTTTATAAAGACAATGAAATAGCTAAGAAACCTAAACAAATACTTGGTAAAACAAGATTAAACGTACTAGAACAAATTTTAGATAAAAGACAAGAATAATTACTTAACAATACAGTTATTAAGTCTATATCAATATTAGTTAAAAAGGTTTTCAAAATTTCTACTAAATAAATTAAGGGAGAGTTACTTCTCTTCCTTAATTTAAATTCCTTCATTAATTATAGAAGGAGATAGATATTATATTATTGCGGAATATAATATCTATCTCCGTATTAATTAGTAATACCTAGATTACCTAGTGAGAAGCCAAAAAACTCTGGAATTAGATTTTTAGGAGAAGTATTAATTAAATTGAAAAAATAAGAGTATTCGCTAGGGGGATTACTTAAATAAATTTTAAAACAATCCTTAGACATATCAAATTCTTCAAGCATCTTATAACATTCACTTAAAAAAAAGTATAGCTCTCTTATTAAGTTGAACTTAAGAGAAAAACTTTCACCTATTAAAATAGCTCTATTATATTTTTTCATTAAGTAATAGGATTTAACTAATAAAAATGTTATATAACTATTTATATGAACATTATTATTTAAATTAATAGCTTCAATGTAGTAATTAGCAGCAGTATTATATTTTTTTAAAAGATAATATTCATTACCAATATAGTAATAATAAAGAAAATCTATTTCTTCTTTATGGAAGGATAAATAGATATCTATATTTCTATTGCACCTTTCAATTAAACTTTTTCTACTGTAATCAAATCCATAATTATATAAAAAGTATTCTAAATTAAGTATTCTATTATTATAGAAATCTTCATACATAGAGTTCATAAGTTTTTCATTAATTTTCCCAGAATAATAAAATCCAGAATTATTCTTTATAATTCTTAAAGTATGGTTTCCTTTATATAGCTTGTTGTCAATAACATTTGTTAATCTTAATCTAAATCCTAATTTTTTAGAATCCTTTAAATTTCTTTTAATATCATAAATTTGAGAACTATCTAATGCTTCATCGCAATCAATAAATAATATCCAATCTTTAGTTGCCATATCCAGAGCTTTATTTCTTGCAGTGCTAAAATTTTTTTCCCAAGGAAGTTCAACTACTTTAGCATTATATCTTTCAGCAATACTTATTGTTTTATCAACAGAACCTGTATCAACTAATATCACTTCATCTGCAATACCTTTTATGCTTTCTAGACATCTTAATAAGTTGTTTTCTTCATTTTTAGCTATGATACAAACACTTAAGGTATCCAAATTTAAAAATTCCTCCAATAATAATTTACCTTATATGATATGATAATTAGCATATCTATGCTAATAATAGAAAAATAGATATTATACGGAATTTCTACTTTAAATTACTTATTACAAGGAGATTTTAAGAAAATAAGCCTAATTAAAACTTCTGTGGAAGATTTCTGTCTTTGCATCCTCCTCAAAATCTTTTAAAGAAGTTATGTTTAATTTTTCTAATACTTCATCCATAGTACTACTATGTGTAGCAATCTTAATTGGAGAATTATAAGCTAGATTATCAACAGAAATTTTTCCTTCTTCTTTAGATATTAAAGCTTTTGGTCCTCCGACACATCCACCAATACAACCCATTCCTTCTATAAAATTAGCCTTAATATCACCACTTAAAGCCTTATTTAATATATCTTTACATTCTCTAACTCCTTCAGCCTTAACAGCTTTAAAAAGCTTTGCTTTTTCAGGATATAATTCTTCTACAGCTTCACCAACAGCGATAGATACTCCACCAGTACGAGCATATAATCTACCACCTCTAGATGCATAGTCTCTTGTAGGAACACCTTCTAAATTAGAAGGGCTTATTTCTAAGGCTTTAAATATATTATCTAGCTCTTGAAAAGTTAATACAAAATCAATATCTCCAGATAAATCTTTTTCTTTTGCTTCAGCTTTTTTAGCTATGCATGGTCCAATAAATACTACTTTTGCATCAGGATTTAATTTTTTAAGAATCCTTCCTGCAGCTACCATTGGAGAAACAGAGGGAGATAAGTCTGGAACTAATTCTTTATATACTTTCTTCAGCATACCAACCCACATAGGACAACAACATGAGGTTATCATTAAATCATCAGGTCCATTTACATGTTTGTTAAACTCAACAGCTTCTTTGATGGTAAGCATATCTGCAGCAAAGGCAACTTCTATCATATCACTAAATCCAATTTTTATTAATGCAGCTCTTAATTGATCTAGTGATACATCTTCACCAAATTGTCCTATAATTGCAGGAGCAACAGCAGCTATAACAGTTTTATTATTTTTTATTAAATCAACAATAGGAATAAAGTCTATTTTATCTAAAAGCTTACCTTCCTTACAGGAGTCTATGCATAAGCCACAACCGACACATAAATCATAATCTATATATGTAGATTTATTATTATCATCATATAAAATTGCATCGAATGGACAGGCTACTTGACAATTGAATTTCTTATCTTTATTTTCCTTACAATTAATGCTACAACTATCTAACTTTTCTATAAATTTCTTATTAACAGTATAATTAGTAATTGCTTTTTTCATATTGTAAACATAGTTATTATTGAATTCTAGAGATACTCCACACAGTGATGTAACAATTTTAAAGGTTTCCTGAGGAGAAACCTCATGGCATACCATAATTTTAGAGAGAGTATCGTCAAAATTTCCTTCATAATAAGATCTTACTAAAATATCAAAAAGATCATTATATTTATTATGCATTTATATACCTCCAAGCACTAAACATTATATAGTTTAGTATATATATTTTGCTAATTATTAATACTAAAAAACTATAGATTATAAAGATTACTTCTATATAAAAATTCTACAAACAAAAATTAGTTATGTTTATGAATTTATAGACAATATACGATATTAGTTGTAAAATATAGGTGAAGGAATATTATGGAGGTTATAATTATGGAAAATGATTTTTTTTGGAATGCATCCATTGAAGAAATTGAAAAGGGATTTATTGAAACAGAAGAAGATTTTAAATGTTTAGTTTGTGAAGAGAACTTTATAAAGGGAAGAATATACCAAGTAGATGGAAATTTATATGATGCAAAAAAGACAGCAGAGCTTCATATTAATGAAAAGCATGAGTCTATGTTAAGCTATCTATTAAATATGAATTCAAATTATACAGGTATATCATCATCTCAGAGAGCAGTAATTGAATTAATAGCTTTAGGACTTACAGATAAAGAAATAGCAGAAAGATTAGGAATTGCAAACTCTACTATTAGAAATCACAGATATAAATTAAGAGAAAAAGAAAAACAAGCTAAACTATTTTTAGCTACTATGAATTTACTTGCCCAAAATACAAATAAAGAAATAAATATGCTAGATAATGATGCTATTTGTGATGCTCATAAAGGAGCAACAACCTTAGATGATAGATTTAATATAACTAAGGAAGAAAAAATTAAGGTAATAGAAACTTATGTAGATGAAAATGGAGCATTAAAAAGTTATCCATCTAAAGAAAAGAAGAAAATTATATTATTAGAAGAAATAACTAAAAACTTTAATGTTGGAAAAAAATATTCTGAAAAAGAAATAAATAGAGTATTAAAAAGAATATATGAAGATTATGTAACAATAAGAAGAGCTCTAATTCAATATGGATTTTTAGATAGATCTAAAGACTGTAGTGAGTATTGGGTGAAAGAATAATGATAAAGAACTTTTTAGAATTAAATAGTGATGAAAGAATTTTAGCATTAGAGTTTATAAAAAATAATGAAAATACTGATTTATCATTATCTGAAATTGAAAAGGAACTTAAGGGTAAGATTTGCAATTATGGCGAAGGTATATTGTTTTATTTTCAAGAAGATAAGATACTAGGAAAGGTATCAGTAATATTAGAGATTGTAAATAAATTAAAGACTATTTATATTAATAAAGTTATTTGCCAAAAAGATAATAAAAAAGTATTAAAGGAATTAATAGATAATTCACTAGTATTAGCTAATAAATATAGTGCTAATAAAGTCCTACTTGGAATAAGAGATGAAGATTTGATTAAGTTGTCAGAAGATATTGGGCTAGAAAAAAGTTATTCATCCTTTAATATGATATTAAATAATAGAGAAAAAGCAAATGATGTATTAGATAAAATTAACTTATCAAAGGAAAATATTGAAGAGTATGTTGATATTTATAATAAATCTTTTATGGATATGCCTCATGGAACTTATATAGAAATTGAAGATGCAATGGGATATTTAGAAAATAAAAATCACAATGAAGATCATTTTATTATAGTAGATAAAGGTGAAAATATAGGCTTTTTAGATACAATTATTGAAGGAAATAAAGGCTTCTTTGATATAGGACTAATAAAAGAGTACAGGGGAAAAGGCTATGGTAAAAAGCTATTAGAAACAGCAATACAATATTTAAATGAAAAGAAAGTTGAAGAAGTTTGTTTAACAGTAATAGAAAAGAATAGTATTGCTTATGAGATGTATAAGAAGAGGGGCTTTAAAGTCTATAATAAACTAAGCGATTGGATAGAATTAATGTAAAGGAAAGTAATTATATCGAATTAAGTTTAAAATTTATATTATGATAGATTTAAGAAATAACTAAAAACTTATAAAATCCTTATAAACACCACTTATACTTAAATTAATAATTAAGTAGAAAGAGGTGTTTTTTTATGGATTATATAGTACAAACACAAAAATTAAATAAATTTTATAAGGGGGAAGAAGCTAATAAAGAAATATCAATATCAGTAAAAATGAACTCAATATATGGTTTGCTAGGACCAAATGGTGCAGGGAAATCTACATTTCTTAAAATGCTAACAGGAATGATAAGACCAACTAGTGGTGAAATTTTATACTGTGGTAGGAAATGGACTAGAGCTGATTTACTAAATATAGGAGCTTTAATAGAGGAACCACCAATATATGAAAATTTGACTGCCAGAGAGAATTTAAAAGTTAGAACACTAATGTATGGATTACCAGAATCACGTATTAATGAAGTTTTAGATATTGTTAAGTTAACAGATACAGGGAAAAAGAAAGCAGGTAAATTTTCATTGGGGATGAAACAACGATTAGGGATAGCTATTGCTTTAGTAAATAATCCAAAGTTACTAATTTTAGATGAGCCTACAAATGGATTAGATCCAATCGGAATTGGAGAACTTAGGGAGCTTATTCGTTCATTTCCTCAAAAAGGAATAACTGTTATATTATCAAGTCACATTTTATCAGAAGTAGAACTAATGGCAGATTATATAGGTATTATTGCTAAAGGAAAGCTTTGGTATGAGGAGAAAATAGAAAAAGATAGGGATTTAGAAAACTTATTTTTAGATGTAGTTAGAAAGGCTGGTATGTAATATGAATTTAATCATAAAAGCTGAATTTTTAAAGCAAAAATGCACGTTTCAGAAAAAATTAGTATGGCTTGCACCTCTTATAACTATATTAATAACTATTATGCTTATGGGTGGATTATATATACAAAGTGGTGCCTATAATTGGTGGTATATTCTTATATTACCTGAAACGGTGACTATGATAAGTTCTTTTATTATAGTCAATGAGAAAAAAAGAAAGTTTCATGGCTTATTTACTGTTTTAATAGATGTGAAGAAATTATGGTATGGTAAGATATTTGTTTGCTCTATATATTTAGCTTTAACATGTTTAATCTTCTTCTTAGGTATTACAATTTCAGGAACTGTATTTGGTAGTCAAATTTCAATTTTTGATAGTTTATTTGCATCAATACTTTTGTTTATTTTATTCTTATGGCAAATACCATTATGGATGTATATTTCAATTAAAATGAACATTGGATTTTCGATAATACTTAGTACTATATGTAATTTGGGTATATCTGTTGTTTGTGCTATAAAGTCTATATGGTGGATACCTTTTGCAATTCCAGCGAGAGTGATGATTCCTGTAATAGGTATTTTACCAAATGGATTGAATGTAGAAGAAGGTAGCCATCTTATAGATGGTAAAGTTATTCCTATAGGAATATGTATAGCTATAGGATTATATATAGTTATATCATACTTTACAGCAAAATGGTTTCAGAAACAGGAGGTTTAATTATGATACCATTTAAGAATTATTTAAAAACTGATTATTATAAGTTATGGAAATCTCCAATAGGTATAATTCATTTTTTTATTCCAATTGTAGGATTAATTTTAATGCTAGCTTATTTTAATCTTTCTTCTTGGGATCAATTAGAAAAAGTATCTGCATATATTCAAGTTATATCAATGGCATTTCCATTGATAATTTCCATAGTAGTAACAATGGTTTATGAACAGGAAGAAGAAGCAAAAGGATTTCAGTATTTTCTGTCAGCAGCAAGTAAAAGATACCTTCCTCATATAAGTAAATTATTTTTATTATTTATTTTTGGTGTAGTATCTACAATAATAAGTATTTTAGGCTTTGGAGTAATATTTAATTTTATAGATAAAGAGTATATTAGTATAATGTTTTATTTGAAGGAAGCAGCTATTGTATTTATAAGTAATATTCCACTATATATGATACAATATTTAGTAGTATTTTATTTGGGAAAAGGGTCAAGTATTGGCATGGGCATTATTGGGAGCCTTGTTACAGCACTTATGATAACAGGAATAGGTGATAAAATTTGGTTTGTATTACCTTGGGGTTGTTCTATAAGATTGTCTTCATACTTTTTTCAATATGAAATCACAAATAATTGGAATTTGGCATTACGGGGTGAAATAAAGTTAGCTATAGCTTCATTAATTTTCTTTACAGTAATTGCTATGATTTCTTTGATGATTTTCAGTAATTTTTGGGAAGGTAAAAAAGAATACAGTTAAGTGAGGATAGAAAGTGGATAATATTAATATTTTAGTGATTGATGATGAAGAGGAGATTGGCAGGCTAATAAAAAATGTTCTAAGCAAGGAAGGATATATAATTGAAACAAGAAATAATGCAACTGATATATCAATAGATGAGATTAAAAAGTTCGATTTAATCTTAATGGATGTTATGATGCCGAAAGTAGATGGGTTTACGCTATGTAAAAAAATTCGTGAAGAAGTGGATTGTCCAATAATATTTATAACTGCAAAAATATTAGAAGAAGATGTTATAGAGGGTTTTTCAATAGGTGGAGATGATTATATAAAAAAGCCATTTAGTATATTAGAGTTAAGAGCTAGAGTTGAAGCTCACTTAAGACGTGAAAATAGAGAACGAAATCAAACTTTATCAACTAATGGATTAAGATTTGAGTTGCAATCCAAGGAGTTATTATGCAAGGGTATAAAGATCCCCCTTACAAAGGGAGAGTATAAAATTTGTGAACTCTTAGCAAAGCATAGAGGACAAGTTTTTTCTCTAGAACAAATATTTGTAAGAATATATGGATATGATAAAGAAAGTGATAATAGTTCAATAAGAGAACATATTAAAAATATTAGAGCAAAAATTACTGAACATATAGATAATCCGATTGAAACAGTTTGGGGTGTTGGATACAAATGGAGGTTATGAATAAGAGAGAAGTAACATTATACAATATATTTTTGAAGTATCTGGTTAGTTTTTGTATATTAACATTTTTATCATTAATTTTATCATTATTCATTCTTGGAATTGGTATAAGTACAGGAATTATATTGCCAGCTAATTATGCCCAAAGTAATGTAGAAGAACTTAAAAAAGATATATTAGATGATGAGAAGTTTGATAAAAGTAAAATTAAGTATCCATACAGTTATGGCTTTTACAATAAGAATCTTGATATAAATACCAGTAATTTCAATGAAAAGCAGTTAGATGAAGCTTTTAAATATTTAATTGGAAATAGGTTTAATACTAAATATATTTATACAGTATTAGAATTAAAAGATGGAATTTGTGTAATTTCATATGATATAAGGGCTCACTTTTCATCTGAATATTTAAATAATTTATGTCCATACCCAGAAGGATTGATTATTATCTTATTTTTTATTTTATTTTTTATAGTTTCTCTTATGCTTGTAAGAAATTTTGGAAAAAGATTAAGAAAGGAATTGAATCCATTAAAAAAATCAACAGAGTTGATGATGCAACAAGATTTAGATTTCGAGATAGCATCTACTAATATAAAAGAGTTTAATGAGGTATTAACATCCATTGATAATATGAAAGCTGCATTAAGAACTTCTTTAGAGAGACAATGGAAAGCTGAGCAAAATAAGAAGGAGCAAATATCAGCACTTGCACATGATATAAAAACTCCATTAACAATAATAAAGGGAAATGCAGAGTTACTATTAGAATGTGAATTTTTACCTGAAGATAAAGAGTATATAGATTTTATTATTAGGAATGCCGATAAAATTGAAAAATATACTTCACTTCTAATAGATATATCAAAAGCAGAGAGTAAAATAGATTATACAATAGAATCGATAGAGTTTGATGATTTTTTAGAAGAGTTGATTTGTGAGACCAATATGATGTGTATAAATAAAAAAATAAAAAGTGCATTTAATATAAATGGTTCATTGAAAAGTTTTAAAGCTAATAGATCTTTGCTAATGAGAGCACTAACTAATATAATAATAAATTCTGTTGAATATTCAAAAGAAGGAGACGAAATTGAAATATTAGTTGATTATGATAATAGTAAATTAGAGTTTACTGTAAAAGATTGTGGGATAGGATTCACAAAAGAGGGATTAGAAAATGCAAGAAATCAATTTTATATGGAAGAATCTCAGAGAAAAGTAGGAAAACACTATGGCATTGGATTATATATTGCCCAAACTATAGCTACAAAACATGGTGGAGAAGTAGTGTTAAAAAATAGAGAAGATAGAAAAGGCGCAGAAGTTTCATTGATTTTTTTTTATAATGGGGGATAATGATGAGTAAATTTATGATTACACTTTTAATATTTATAAGTATTATTGGATTAATAAATATAACTGGATGTAGTAAGATTAATGATATTAAAAGCACAGCTATAGACAATATTATTAAAGAAGATCAATTACCTCAGTTTACTCTAGATAGGACAAATTACGAAGAAATCTCATATGAAGATAAAGTATATATAATAACAGATGAAGAGGTTGATAATGATAAAGTACAAGATGCTATAGGAAAAATAAGTTATGTCTGTACATTAGACGAGAATAAGATAGAACTTTCCAAGGATGAGCTTAGAAAAATAGATGTATATGGTATAGAGGAAGAAAATGAAAGATATTATTTGAAATTTGGTTGGGTTCATGAAATAAAAGGAATAAGCTCAGGGAAAGAGGTAGCTATTAATATTAACAATTTATATTATAGATGTAAAATTAAAACTGCATAATAAAAATGAAATTAGTAAAAGAGAATATGTTAAATTTTTAAAAGAAGATTTGTAGATTTGAACAAAGAAAGTAGAAAGGTTTGAAGAAATATGATAAGACCAATTGTAAAGGATGTATTATTTCTAGGACAGAAATCAGAAGCTGCAACAAAAGCTGATGTAGCAGTTATTGATGATTTAGTTGATACCTTAAGAGCAAATTTAGAGGATTGTGTTGGTATGGCTGCAAATATGATAGGAGTTAAAAAGCGTATTCTTGTGTTTAGTGTGGGTAATATAATAGTTCCTATGGTAAATCCAGTTATAGTAAAGAAAGATAAGATGTATGAAACTGAAGAAAGTTGTTTATCTTTAACTGGTTTTAGAAAAACAAAGAGATATGAAGTAATTGAGATAGAATATTTAGATAGAAACTTTAAAAAGCATAAAGAAATCTTTACTGGCTTTACAGCACAGATTATTTAACATGAGATAGATCATTTTGAAGGAATTATTATTTAGATGATAGAGTTTAAATGGAAAACCACTAGTTTAACTAGTGGTTTTTATTAATAGAGAAAATTATTATATCTATTAAATTTATTATTTGAAATATATGTTATTCATCTTGGAGATTTACAATACTTTCACCAAAGAATTTCTTATCTAACCCTTCTTTTTGTACTTCTTCATTAACTTTGATACATTTTATTTTATTAACAACTACAAATATTATATATGTAACTATGCTTGAATATAAAGCAATTAAAATAGCACCCATTAATTGAATTAGAAATTGTTTAATTCCAGCTTCAACTGAATTAATAGATTTATTAGCCAATAAGCCAATTAAAAGAGTTCCGAGGAAACCACCCATTCCATGTGTACCGCAAACATCTAATGCATCATCAACTAGCTTTCTCGCAAGTATTACAGAGAAAAAGCAAACTATCGCACCTAAGATACCTACGAATATTGAAGTAAATGGTGTAATATATCCTGCACAGGGAGTAACTGTTGCAAGCCCTACAATTGATCCTACAATTATTTCTAAAAAAGAATATCTTTTATGTCGTATATAATGAAGAATTATCCATGTAATCATACCAAATGCACTTGCAACACCTGTATTTGTAAAAACTATAGTTGCCGTATCAGCTGCAGCTAATGAACCACCTGAATTAAACCCAAACCATCCAAATAGTAAAATAGCTGAACCTGCTGTAACAAGACCTAAATTAAATGGACCTTTAGTATTTTTTACAGCTCTATCTCCTAAAAATAATACACCTCCTAAAGAACCAAATCCTGCAGAGATATGTATAACAGCTCCACCAGCATAATCTACAAATCCTAACTTAGATAAAAATCCTCCACCCCATACCCAATGGGCTACAGGGAAGTAAATTAGTATCATCCATAATATTAATACTTTTATCCATCCACTAATAGTAATTCTATTAGCAAAAGCACCTGTCATCAAAGGTGCAGTAATTATAGCAAACATTAATTGATACATAAAGAATAATAAAAATGGAATATGATTACTATATTCAGGATTTATTAAGTGGTCCATTCCAGCAAATCCAAAGTAATTAAGAGGGTTTCCTATAATACCTCCTATGTCATTTCCAAATACCATACCAAAGCCACCAAATATCCATAATAGTGTAACAATGCCTATTGAAATAAAACATTGGAACATTATACTTAGAGAATTTTTTCTTTAAACTAAACCTCCATAAAATAATGCAAGCCCTGGTGTCATAATTAAAACAAGAACTGTAGATAGAATCATAAATGCAACATCACCATGAATTATCATTTTATCACTCCATTCAATTTAACATATAAAAATTAATTTATAGTAATAGCTTTTCACATTTTTGATTTTTTACTATAAAATATAGAAATTTTTAAGAATAAAATGTCAGAACAATTCAGAATTATTACCTTCCATTTGTGGGGTTCAAGTAAATAAATAGCATGTGACAAAAAATAGAAAGGTTTGAATAAATATGATAAGATAAATTATAAAGGATATATTATTCCTAGGACAAAAATCAGAAGCTGCAACAAAAGCTGATATCCCAGTTATTGATGATTTAGTTGATACCTTAAGAGCAAATTTAGAGGCTTGTGTTGGTATGGCTGCAAATATGATAGGAGTTAAGAAACGTATCCTTGTATTTAGTGTAGGTAATGTAATAGTCCCTATGGTAAATCCAGTTATAGTAAAGAAAGATAAAGGCTATGAAACAGAAGAAAGTTGCTTATCTCTAACTGGTTTTAGAAAGACAATGAGATATGAAGTAATTGAAGTAGAGTATCTAGATAGAAATTTTAAAAAGCATAAAGAAACCTTTACTGGATTTATAGCACAGATTATTCAGCATGAGATAGATCATTTTGATGGTATAATAATTTAGATAAATGGAAGTAGCTAGATGATAGATATAGTATAAGTGTATGTAATTTACAAAATATGTTATAATAAAAAAGGAAATAATATAAAATATTAGATAAATAATATTTTATTAGGAGTTAAACTATGGAAATATAAGGGGGAAAAGTATGGTTATTAATTGGATTACAATTAGAGTAAAAGATTTTGAAAAGTCTAAAGGGTTTTATAGGGATTTTTTAGGGATGAAGGCTGAAAATGAATTTTCTCCTAATGAAGATATTTCTATTGCTTTTTTTGTAGCAGATAATGGGGTGAAAATTGAACTTATTTATGAAAAAAATTCAAAATTAGAAGCTTCATCAAATAACAATGTTTCTATTGGGATTTGTCCATTAAATTATGATGAAATTTTACAGAAATCAAAAGAAAAAAATATAATTACTAATGGACCAATTATATTAGGTGGCAATATGGAATGCTTTTTTGTAAGTGATCCAAATGGAGTTGGAGTTCAGATTATTAAGGGATAATAGCAAAGAATTTAATTTGCCTTTGGCATTAATTTTATTTTAAAAATATATTTAATAAAAGGGGTAATTATGACTAAACTACGAAAAATGCTTGGAAAAGCAGATTCACCATATATAATTTCTCTTATGAGATTAATAGAAACTCAAAACAAAAATACAATTGTTAGATGGTGTAATGAATATGCAAGAGAGCATATTCTACCTATTTATAGAGAATATTATCCGGATGATTCCCGTTTAGTAAATGCATTAAATGCAGTTAATGAATGGTTAGAAGGAAATATTAAACTAACTGAAGCAAAGAATATTGTTAGGGAAGCTCAAATAGCTGCTAGAGAAGCAGATAGAAATCCAGCATCACAAGCAGCAGCAAGAGCAATTGCAGCAACAACAGCAACAATCAATACTATAACTAGTTCTTTAGGATTAGCTTTTTATGGTTCTGCAGCGGTAGCATATTCATCTGTTGGTGTTAATGAAAATGAAGAGGTTTATGATGAAATTGCAGCAAGAGAGTGTGAAAAGATGGAAGAGGCTTTGCGTGAAGTTGCTATAACAGATGAGCCTAATCCAGCAAAAATAAATTGGTATTGCTAAATAATTAGATTAAATATTAAAGTGATTTTAAAGAAAAGGCACAACTATTCTTAGGAAAATAGTTGTGCCTTTTCAAAGTAATGTTCATTAATTTTTTAATTCCTAATTCTACATTAAGTGTTCAAATAGTATTTTAATTCCTATGCCTATTAAAATAACTCCACCAATTATTTCAGCATAACTTTGCATATACTCTCCAAGCTTTTTACCAAGGAAAACTGCAAAAAAGCTTAGTACAAAAGTAGTTATTCCTATAATAGTTATAGAAGGAATAATGCTAACACTTAAAAATGCAAAGCTAACTCCAACTGCTAAGGCATCTATACTAGTTGCAATTGCTAATACAGTCAGTTTCTTATAAGAAAATTCATCTCTTTCACATTCTGTTGGAATATTATCATCTTCTGAAGATTTTAGACCTTTAATAGCTTCTATTAGCATTTTTCCACCTATAATGCTAAGTAATATAAAAGCTATCCAATGATCAAAGGATTTTATATAGCTTTCAAAATATCTTCCAACCCACCAACCAAGTAGGGGCATTAATGCTTGAAAACCACCAAAGAATAATGATACCCTTAAAGAATATTTTAATTCATCTTCTTTTAAACAAATACCTTTAGCTAGAGAAACTGCAAAGGCGTCCATAGATAATCCTATTCCTGTCATAAAAATTGAAATGAAACCCATATTATGTACTCCTTTATTATAGAATTTATTATAAAAGCCTAAATATTATTTAGGATTTTAATGCTTTTATAGATTATTATCACAAAAAAAACAAGACTTATACGTAGAAAAAACTACGCATAAGTCTCGTTATTTAATACTAAGCCAGAACTAAGTTCAATATGTTGACTTAGTAACTCCTACAAAAATTAGAGTTAACTACTCCCTTATACAAACAATTCGATAGTTATTATAATAACAAATAATTATGATTTTATCAATATAATAGTGAAAAATTACTATATAACTTAAAGCAATAAAAAGTATATAATATAAATAAAAAGAATTTTATAGGAGAAAAAATGATTGTTTTAAATAAAATAATTTCTTTATTTGTAATAATATTAATTGGGGTTTATGGAACCAAAAAAAATATAATAAATGAAAAAGTGAATAAAGGTTTAAGAAGAATACTATTAGAAATAACATTACCACTTTTAGTTATAAATTCATTTAGCTTTGAATTTAGTGATGGAATGGGAAAGAATGTTTTGATGGCATTTATTTATAGCGTAGCTTTTATGATGTTAGGGGCTATTATATCTTATATATTTTTACTTCCTATTAAAAGTGAAAAGAAAAAAATTCTACATTTTGCAAATGTATTTTCAAATTGTGGTTTTATAGGATTCCCTATAATTAATAGCTTGTATGGGGCAGAAGGGGTTGTTTATACATCAATTTTTAATATGGTATTTACAATAGCTTTATGGACATATGGAGTTATGATTTTCTCAGATAGAATATCAAAGAAAAATATAAAAAAGGTTTTATTAAATCCAGCTATAATAGCAGTATATATAGGTATCCCTATGATGTTATTTAAAGTAAAATTACCATCTTTTATATTAGATACAACAAAAATAGTTGGAGATATGACTGCACCAATTTCAATGATAATTGTGGGAAGTATATTGTCTAAGGTAAGTATAAAAGATGTATTTAAGGAAATCTCAATATATTATGGATCATTAATTAAGCTAATAATAATACCTTTGGTACTTATACTAATAAAACTAGTTTTAAAAGACAATACAACTATAATAAATACTATTATAGTTATACAAGCCATGCCAGCAGCTGCCATGACATCAATACTTGCAGCTGACTTTAATAAGGAAAAGGAATATTCATCAATAGTTGTATTTATAACCACCTTATTATCTATTATTACTATACCTATAATTTCAAAAATAATAAGTTAATAATAATTATTTTCTAATAATAGCTTTTATAAATTGAAAAAATATATTATAATAGGAAACAACAGTTTAAGTTTCTTTTTAAATATGTTATAGAAATGATTTTAGAAATTGAGGTGTAAATATGGATTTAGTTTGCTTATGCAAAGGCGTAGAAAAAGATGAAATAGTAAAAGCTATAAAAGATGGTGCTGATACATTTGAAAAGGTTAAAGAAACTACTTGTGCTGGAACAGGATTTTGTGGAGCTAGTAGATGTGGAGCTAGAATAGAAGCATTAATTGAAAATAATAAATAGTTTATTTGTAGGAGTTTTAGAGTTATTCTAAGACTCTTTTATTATTCTCTAGGAATTAATAAAGAATTAGCCTGTGAATAACTTTTTATAATGCAAAAAATTAACTTTAAAATAATTAATATAGCATTTATTTTAGAAAATTCTTAATGATTTATTTAGATAAATTATAATTAGCATGAATTTTACTAAATATGTATTAATATTACACTTTTTATTGCAGGAAAAATAAAATATAAAGTATACTGATAGTAAGAATGTTTAACGGGGAGTGTTAATGTGAGTAGGATTAAGATATTTACTGGACACTTTGGTAGTGGAAAGACAGAAATTGCAATTAATTATGCTATAAAAATGGCTAAGGAAGGTAAAAAGGTAGCATTAGTTGATATGGATACAGTTAATCCTTATTTTTGTATAAGAGATATTAAAGAGAAAATAGAAAAGGATTACATGATAAATGTTATAAGTACAAGGAAGGATTTAATTAATGCAGAGCTAATGGTACTATCATCAGAAATTTTATCTGTATTTGATGATAAATCATATGAAGTTGTCTTGGATGTTGGTGGAGATGATGTAGGGGCAAGGGTTCTAGGAGTATATAACAAGTATTTTGAAGAAGAAGATTATTCAATGTTTTATATTTTAAATAATTCAAGACTGGAAACCTTAAATTGTAGAATAGCAAGTGAATATCTAAAATCTATTGAATTAGCTAGTAGGTTAAAAGTAACTGATATAATATCAAATTCTCACATGATGAAGGAAACAGAATCTAGTCATATATTGAAAGGAGATATTGAATCTTTGGAGTTATCTAAGTTTTTAAGCATTCCTTACAAATACACTGTATGCACTAAAAAATTTGAAGAGGTAGTAAAGGATAAAGTTAATGGAGAAATATTACCTATAAATTTATATATGGACATGCCCTGGGAATAATAAGGAGGATTTTAATGGCTAAGGTTATATTTAAAGAGGAAAGATGTAAAGGTTGTGGGCATTGTATAAATATATGTCCTAAAAAAATTATTAGTTTTAAAGAGAAGTTTAATAGTAAGGGATATCACCCTGCTGGAATAGAAGAAAGTCTTATAAGTGAATGCATAGCATGTGCATCTTGTGGAAAAATTTGTCCAGATTGTGTAATAACAATTGAAAGATAGGAGGAGAACTATGGGGGAAAGGTTTTTAATGAAGGGCAATGAGGCTATAGCGGAAGCAGCTATTAGAGCAGGATGTAAATGCTTTTTTGGATATCCAATAACACCTCAAACTGAATTAATAGCATATATGGCAAAAAATATGGAAAAGGTTAATGGAGTATTTCTACAAGCTGAAAGTGAAATTGCAGCTATTAATATGGTATATGGATGTGGAGGAACAGGAGTTAGATGTATGACATCATCCTCTAGTCCAGGAATAAGCTTAATGACTGAAGGTATTTCATATTTAGCAGCTGCTGAAGTACCTTGTGTAATAGTTGATGTAGTTAGGTGTGGACCAGGTCTTGGAGGAATACAGCCAGCTCAATCAGATTATTTATTTTTAAATAAGGGACTCGGACATGGAGATTTTAATTTGCCAGTTTATGCTCCAGCATCTATTCAAGAAATGGTGGATTTAATTTCAGAGGCCTTTGATGTAAGTGATTTATATAGAACTCCAGTAATGATAATGGCTGATGGTATGCTAGGGCAAATGATGGAAGGAATTGAATTTAGAAAAAATAAAAAAAGAGAATTGCCAGAAAAGACTTGGGCAGCTAATGGGTTAGGA
Source organism: uncultured Clostridium sp. (assembly GCA_934746015.1). Classification (GTDB taxonomy): domain Bacteria; phylum Bacillota; class Clostridia; order Clostridiales; family Clostridiaceae; genus Clostridium. The sequence goes on along the minus strand of CAKVEW010000002.1, from coordinate 180,389 downwards.
AAGAGAAATAAACATAATATAATAAATTCATTAGAACTAAACCCAGAAAAACTTGAAGAACTTAATATGAAACTACAAGAAAAATATAAGATAATAAGAGAAAATGAAGTTAAATATGAACTATATAACTGTGAAAATTCCTGTGATTTAATATTAGTTTCCTTTGGAATAACAGCTAGAATATGTAAAAGTGTTATAAGTATTGCAAAAAAAGATGGAATAAACTTAGGGCTAATAAGACCTATAACAACTTGGCCATTTCCAAATGAAGCTTTTAATACGACTTTAGGAAAAAGTAAAAATGGATATTTGTCTGTGGAAATGAATTGTGGACAAATGCTTGAAGATATAAAGCTTTCTGTAAATGGAAAAGAAGAAGTTAGATTTTATGGTAGGACAGGTGGAATAGTACCTACAGTAGATGAGATATATGAATATGTAAAATCTATTATTGGGGGTATGTAATATGGCAATTGTTTATGAGCCAACAAAGGCTCTTTTAGATGTACCTACACACTATTGTCCAGGATGTACTCATGGAATAATTCATAAATTAATAGGAGAAGTAATAGAGGAATTAGGAATATTAGATAAGACTATAGGAGTCGCATCAGTTGGATGTTCAGTACTTGCATATAATTATTTTGCTTGTGATATGTTTCAAGCAGCTCATGGAAGAGCTCCAGCAGTTGCTACAGGTATAAAAAGAGGAAATCCAGATAAAGTAGTATTTACTTATCAGGGAGATGGAGATTTAATAGCAATTGGAACTGGAGAAGTTATTCATGCAGCAGCTAGGGGAGAAAATATTGTAACTATCTTTGTAAACAATTGCATATATGGTATGACAGGAGGGCAAATGGCACCAACAAGTTTAGAAGGGCAAATTACAGAAACATCTCCATATGGAAGAAATTTTAAAACACAAGGTTATCCAATAAGAGTTTCTGAAATGATAGCTACTTTAGATGGTGCAACTTATGTAGAAAGAGTAAGTGTAGATAATATACCTAATTTAACAAAGGCTAAAAAAGCAATTAAAAAAGCTTTTAATAATTCTATAAAAGGTTTAGGATATTCATTTGTTGAAGTCTTATCTACATGTCCAACTAATTGGGGACTATCTCCAAATGATTCTTTAAAATGGCTTAGAGAAAATATGATTCCATATTATCCTTTAGGTGTTAAAAAAGATGTAAATAAGGAGGATAAGTAGAATGATAAAGAAGGAAATTATATTTGCAGGTTTTGGGGGACAGGGAATCTTAACTGTTGGTAAGATTTTATCATTTGCAGCTATGGATAAGGGCTTTAATGTATCATGGCTACCATCTTATGGACCTGAAATGAGAGGTGGTACAGCAAATTGCTCAGTTATAATTTCTGATGAAGAAGTTGGATCTCCTGTTATTACAGAAGCAGATATAGTTGTTGTTATGAATAAGCCATCTTTAGATAAGTTTAGTAAATCAATAAAGGAAAATGGAATTTTAATAATAGATTCAGATATGGTAAAAGAGGAATGTAATTTTGAAAATATAGAATCCTTTAAGATAAATGCTGAATCAAAAGCTGAAAAGCTAGGAGACAAAAGAAATGCCAATATGATATTACTTGGTTTTTTAATTAAGAAATTAAATATTATTACTATGGAAGATATATTAACCTCCATTAATAAGCATGGAAAAAGAGAATATTATGAATTAAATAAATTAGCAATAGAATTAGGTGCTAGTATAGATTTATAATAATTATTTTTAAAATATATATTATTACAGGGAGCTTTAGATATTTTCTAAGGCTTTCTTATTAAAATAAGTAACCATATAACTAATATTAGATATAATAATTTGTAATTAAGTTTTTTTAGTTTAATCCGATGGTTTTAATAGGAAAATCTTAAGATTTAATTAAATATACAATTTGACTATAAATTGTAACAAAAAATAATAAAAACAGTATATAATGTATATAGAGAATTAAATTGAAGGGAGGTAGATATAATTATGCTTAGAGTAGATAAAAATAAACACTGTAGCTTTAATGAATCAGTAAGAAGATTATTTTATATGAAACAAAATATAAACAATTCACCAACATATACAGAAGAAGAAAAAAAATCACTTACAAGAAAAATTGAAAAGGATATCAATAATACATGGGAAAGACTAAAATATGAGTTAAATAAGAATAAAGTATAATTTACTATTATTTTTATACTTGTTTTAAAATAATTGCAGAGGAGAATTTCTTAATGACAGTTAAATTAAAAGGTAATTCTAAGTTTAATCATAACTTGGTAAGTAAAGTATTAAATAATAGTAATAAATTAAAAAAGAACATAAAAGTATGATAAGAAGTTAGAATTAATATTTATTCTAGCTTCTTATTTATTTTAAAAATGATACAATAAAAATATATTAGAAATTCAAGTAAGGAGAATAATATGTTTTTTATAGGGATCTTTGGTATAGAAAATAAAGAAAAAGAAATTAAAATAATAAATAATTTTACATGTAAGGGTTGCAATAGATTAACAATGGGAAGAGTTATAAAGCAGTATGAATTTTTCCATTTCTTTTTTATACCTATTTTTAAATGGAATGAAAAATATTATGTTAAATGTGAAAGCTGTAATAAGATATTTTCTATCTCTAAGGAAAAAGGAAAGATGATAGAAAGAGGAGAAAATATTGAATTAACATATTGGGATTTAAATGAAGTTAATAATGCTTATGGATATGATTATAATATAAATAATGTTTGTAAGAACTGTGGTAAAGTAATTGATTCTAAATATAAATATTGTCCTTATTGTGGTCACCAAATTAATTAAAAAAGGAGATAAATATTTATAATTTTATACGAATTAAAATATATTAAATCTTCATAATACCTTCAAAAGAATTTGATAAAGTGTATAGTATTAGAAATATTACTATATTAAAAGAGGGTGATTTAACATGAACAACATATTAATAATAGAAGATGAGAAAAGTGTAGCTAATGTAATAAAAGCATATTTAGAAAAAGATAAATATAATGTAATGGTATGTAATTCTGGAATGAAAGGATTAGAAGTTTTTAAGAAATTAGATTTTCAGCTTGTTATATTAGATTTAATGTTACCAGATATAGATGGAGAAGAGATATGTAAAATTATAAGAAGAACTTCTAATGTACATATATTTATGCTAACATCAAAAGCTAGTTTAAATGATAGAATTATTGGATTAAATATGGGAGCTGATGAATATCTAGTTAAGCCATTTAGTCCAAGAGAACTTACAGCAAGGGTAAATGCATTATTTAGAAGGATAAGTATAACTAATAAAACAAGTGATATTTTTAATGATGGAATGTTAAAAATAGATTATGATAAGAGAATTGTAGAATTTAAAGGAAAGGAAATATCATTTACACAAAGTGAATTTGATATTTTATATACTTTGTTAATTAATAAAGGAAAGGTTTTATCTAGAGAACAATTAATTGAAAATGTTTTTGGCATTGATTTTGACGGATATGATAGAACCATTGATGTACATATAAAAAATATAAGAAAGAAAATAGAAGAGGATACTAAAAGCCCCAAATATATAATAACAGTCACAAAAGTCGGTTATAAATTTGGTGGTGATATATAGATGCAGAGTATAAGGAAAAAATTAAGTATATCATTCTTAGTATCATCCATTTCAGCAATTATATTAATTATATTGTTTGTTAATATTACTATTAATAGTAAATTCAATAAGTATATGATAGATATTCAAGATAAAAGAAATGAGAGAATAGTTTCATACTTTGAAGAAGTTTATAAAAGAGATAAAAAATGGACTGAAAGTTCTGCAGTTGGGATAATGCATGAAGCATATATGAGCAACTATTGCTTAACTTTAAGGGATGATAAGGGAAATATAGTTTGGGGAATGAATCCATCTGATATAAGAGATACTAATCACTTTAATAGTATGAATATAGAAGATAGTGGAGTATATGTTACTAAAAATTTTGATATAGTAGTAGATGGTGAAGTGATTGGAAATGTAGAAGTTGGCCAATATTCTTCTGTATTATTGACAGAAGAGGATTTAGAATTTAAATCATCTATAAATAAAAGTATATTATTAAGTGGAGTAGGAACCTTATTAATTATAATTATAATTAGTTTATATATTTCAAAGCAATTATCAATTCCTATAAAAAAGGTAGCAAATATATCAAAAAGACTTTCAAGAGGAGACTTCGATGCACAGTCTAATACAAAAAGTAATATTGAAGAAATTGAAGAACTAAGGGAAAGTATAAATATATTAGGTGAGAAGCTTAAAAATCAGGATATGCTAAGAAAGAGACTAGTATCAGATATATCACATGAAATAAGAACGCCACTTAATGTTTTGCAAAATAATCTAGAAGCAATGATAGATGGGATTTTTCCAGTATCTAATCAAAAATTATCTTCCTTAAATGAGGAAGTAATAAGGTTTGGAAAATTATTAAATAACTTAGATGTATTGAAAGAATTTGAAGATGAAAGTATAAATTTAGACCTTAAAGAAATTTTATTAGATGAATTTATTATTGAGATAGTGGAAGACTTTTATTTAGAAGCTCAGAGTAAAAATATTGATCTTGATTATAACATAGAAAAAAATAAAACTTACATTATTCATGGCGACAAAGATAAATTAAGACAAGTATTTATAAATTTATTAACTAATTCAATTAAGTTTACTGATAGTGGTGGAAGTGTAAGAATTAATTTATATAAAAAAGATAATAAAGTTTTAGTAGAAGTTTTAGATACAGGAATAGGAATAAGGGAAGAAGACTTACCATTTATATTTGAAAGATTATATAGAGGTGATAAGAGTCGTCAAAAAATAGAAGGTAATGGTATAGGTTTAACAATTGTAGAGAGAATATTAAGTTTACATTATGCTAATGTAGAAGTGAAGTCTAGTGAGGGTAAAGGTACAATAATTAAGATTATTTTTGATAGTGTAAATATGTGAATAAGGGGTTGACCAAAAGACAACCCCTTAAATTTTAATATATAAAAATTATCTATTTATTTAACTAAAAGCATCTAATTAAAACGAATATATTTATTTAGAATTCCATCAAAATTAATATTATCCATATCATCAACTGCTTCTATTATACCAAGAACTTCATTATTTTTAGTTATTGCGTATCCACCAGTAGAATTGAAGTTTAATTCAATTTCAAAGATGGATTTTTGGCCAGTAAATGATTTTACTGCACTCCCATCTTTAACATTGGTAATTGTAAATTCTCCATCATAGTTATTATAATTAGTGAAGTCTATAGTAAGATTGAATTTTAGGTTATTTTTTGAAACTAATATTAATGGTTTGAATTCATTATCTACACCATTTATAATACCTGTTTGAAATTCTTTAGTTACTTTAGAAGTTGTGATTAAGGTTTCAGGATAAGCAGGAGAGTCATTTAAAGGAACAGCACAACAGCTAGGACCATTACTTGCACTAGGAAGTGATGGATCATATTTAGATGTATCTACTGAATCTAAGTCATCAACAACTTTAATTACCCCTCTAATCATTCCCATCCAGCAACTGAAATTTATATCTTTATCATTAGGTGTAAACTCTATAATATTTTCTCCACTTTTAAGTTTTTGCTGAATATTTAATGAGTTAGCTACTATTGAATTATTACAATAGTTAAGGCTATCACCATTAATTACCCATTTAACAGGGATACCTTTTTGCACATAAAATGCATTAGGGCTGTAACCATTATTATTAGCAGTCATATTTATAATTTGAACACCATCTTCTATAACCGCTTTAGAAGAATTAGTACTAGAATTTGATGAAAAAGAACCCTTCATCATGAATCCAAATGGATTTATATTTATTCCAGAAAGAGCTAAGCCTCTATTACCCATTATTACTCCTAAAACTATAATAAGAACTCCGCTAAACTTAAGAAGCTTTTTTGTGTATCCTTTACTTAAGAAACCTGAAATTGCACCAAAAGTAAGCATTAGTGGAACAGTACCTAAAGCAAATATGAACATTGATAAAGAACCTTTTAATGCACTTCCAGTACCAAGAGCGAAAAGCTGCATGGTTTGAAGTGGTCCGCAAGGCATAAATCCATTTAAAATTCCTATAATAAATGGAGAACTAAATTTTCTTTTATACTTAGATAAAAAATTAGGAATTTTTATGCTAAAGGTTCTAAAAAATTTAAAGCCTGATATGTTTAAACCCATTATAACCATGAATATCCCTGCAAATATTTGAATAAATGCTTTTATTGTAATTGATAATGAAAATATAGAACCTATACCACCAATTATGCCACCTAAAATAGTATAAGAGATAACTCTACCAACATTGTATAATATAGAAGGAATTATAGAGTCAAGTTTAGATTTACTTTCTTTAGCAAAAGATAAACTTTGAGATATCATTATACCTCCACACATTCCTACACAGTGAATAGATGTAAATATACCAACTATAAAAAGAAAAGCATATGAAGCAGTACTAAGCTTTGACTCCATATCAAAACCACTAGTTCTTAACCCAAGGAATAATATAATAAATATTATTGCAAGCATACCTATAAATCCCAAATTACTAGAAGCTTCAGTAGGGTAGCCAGATTTATTTATAGCCTTTTTAATTTCATCTAGATTACATAAAGTAGTATCATATTCAATTTCGAGTACTTCTTTAGCATAGTTTGCTTTGGCACTTATTACACCATTAATTTTTTTTGTAGAATTTTCAATTCTTTTTTCACAAGATGGACAAGTCATTTCATAAACCTTAATTTTTTCTCTTTTAATAGCCATAGATATCCTCCTAATTACTAATTAAAAAAAGTATATAAAATAATTATGTTGTTTTTATGAAGATAATTATTACTTAAAAAATAAAAAATTAAGGGATGATTATGTTAATAATATATAAATCTTCATACATTCTACATAAAAATAACTTAAAGTATATATTAAATAATAATTAATATTACTAGGAGGATAAAATGAAGAATAAAAATAGTAAATATATAATGATAGGTGTTATTTCAATAGTATTAATATATGCTTTATTTTTAAACCCCATTAAAGAATATTTACGAAAATATACTGATGTAATTGAAAATAAGGATATAGATGATAATAATTATATAGATGGTAGTAAGAATGAGTTACCTATACCAGAACTTTTAGAAGATAAAAATCCAGATGAAAATATTGCTAATTTTACCTTAGAGCCTCAAGAAGGGAAAACTTCTTTTAGTGATAATAAAGAAACAGATACTATGGGATATAATGGTAGCTTTTTAGGACCAGTAATAAGAGTGCATAGAGGAGAAAAGGTAAGTATACATGTTAAAAATAAATTAGATGAAGCAACAACTCTTCATTGGCATGGGTTAGAAGTAGATGGGGAAAATGATGGAGGACCGAACCAAGGAATACAACCAGGAAGTACTTGGGAACCAAGCTTTACTATAAATCAACCAGCAGCAACATTATGGTATCATCCACATTTTATTGGAAGTACAGCAACTCAAGTTTATAAAGGGTTAGCAGGGTTATTCTATATTGATGATGAAGTATCTAATAGTTTAAATATTCCTAAGGAATATGGGGTGAACGATATACCACTAATTATTCAGGATAGGAGTTTTAATAAATCAGGAGGCTTTATATACCATACAAATATGATGGATGGTGCAGTGGGTGATACAATACTTATTAATGGCTCAATTAGTCCATATTTAGATGTTAAAACTGAAAAAGTAAGACTTAGAATAGTAAATGGAGCTAATGCAAGTAATTTTCATCTAAAATTAAGCAATAATGATGAATTTTATCAAATTGCTTCAGATGGAGGATTTTTAGAAACTCCAGTTAAACTAAATAATATTTTTTTATCACCAGGTGAAAGAGCAGAAATTATAGCTGATTTCTCAAATTATAAAGTTGGAACCAAAATAGAATTAAGAAATAATAATAAGAGTATTATGACATTTAACATTAATGAAAAAGTAGAAGATAAAACAGAAGTTCCTATTAGCTTAACTAGTATAAATAGAATGATAAGTGATAGTGCAACAAAAGAAAGAAAGTTTGAGCTTAGAGGAATGGGACATATGGTATCAATAAATGGTGAAGAGTTTAATATGAATACAATAAATGAAGTAGGTAAATATGGAGAAACTGAAATGTGGACAGTTACTAATCCAGCTACTATGATGCATTCTATGGGTCATCCATTCCATATACATGGAATACAATTTCAGGTATTAACAAGGAATGGGAAAGAGCCTAATCAGGTATTAACAAGGAATGGGAAAGAGCCTAAGCTAGAAGAAATGGGATGGAAAGATACTGTGTTTATTAACCCTAATGAAGAAGTAAAGATAATTGTGAAATTTAATAATATAGGAAGCTACATGTACCATTGCCATATATTAGAGCATGAAGAAGAAGGTATGATGGGGCAAATAAAAATAGAATGAAATATAAGTTTACTAATACTAATAAAGTAAATTATTCTATGCAAAAGGAAGAAGGATAGAAATTAAATTGATATATTAGCATTTAAATGAAAATGATAATTAATATTAAATGAAAATAATTCTAAATTAGATTGAAAAAGTATATTTTATATGCTATAATAAAAGAAAAAAGGGAGGGAACTTTATGTATAATAGAATAGAATTACCATATGATTTTAAGGCGTTAGAACCTTATATAGATGAAGAAACTATGAAAACACACTACGAAAAGCATCATAAAACTTATGAGACTAATTTAAATAAAGCATTAGAAAATAATGAGGAATATACAAAAGGAAAAACATTAGAACAATTATTAAAATCTGTTAATGAATTACCAGAAGGAATAAAAACAGCAGTTATTAATAATGGTGGAGGAGTTTCAAATCATAACTTGTATTTCTCAATTCTTTCTCCTAATGCAAAGAAGGCTCCAGAAGATAAGTTATTAGAAGAAATTAATAAAACTTTTGGTAGTGTAGATAAATTAAAGGAAGAATTAAATAATGCAGCAGTAACTTTATTTGGAGCTGGATTTGCATTCTTAGTTAAAGATAAGGATGGAAAATTATCAATAGTTAAGAAATCAAATCAAGATTCACCATATATGGATGGATTAGTACCAATTCTAGGTATTGATGTATGGGAACATGCATATTATTTAAAATACAAGAATTTAAGACCAGATTATGTAAAGAATATATGGAATGTATTATGTTGGGGAAAAGTTGAAGAACTTTACAACGCAGAATATAACATATAGAAGTAAAATAAAAATATTATAAAATAAAAAGTGCATTTAACAGTGCACTTTTTTCTTGCATAAAAATCACAATATAAGGATAAATTAAAATAAACTACTAAATTTATGAAATATATAATTTAGTAGATAAATTAAAATTAAGGAGAAAAACTTATGTATAATAAAATAACATTACCCTATGATTTTAATGCATTAGAGCCATATATAGATGAAGAAACTGTAAAAACACATTATAGTAAACACCTTCAAACTTATGAAACAAATTTAAATAAGGCTCTAGAAGGATATGAAGAGTATACAAAAGGGAAAAACTTAGATAAATTAATAAAAGATATTGCTGATTTACCAGAAGAAATAAGACCAGCAGTTGTTAATAATGGAGGAGGGGTGTCTAATCATAATTTATATTTTTCAATACTATCTCCAAATCCTAAAAAGTCACCAGAAGGTAAACTACTAGAAGAAATAAATAATACTTTTGGTAGTGTAGATAATTTAAAAGAAGAATTATCTAATGCAGCTATATCACAGTTTGGATCAGGATATGGATTTTTAGTTAAAGATAAAGATGGAAAGTTATCAATAGTTAAAAGAGTAAATCAAAACTCACCAGTTATGGATGATTTAATTCCAATTTTGACTATAGATGTATGGGAGCATGCTTATTATTTAAAATATAAAAATTTAAGAGCAGATTATGTTGAGAATATATGGAATGTTATAGATTGGGGAAAAGTCCAAGGGCTTTACGAAGATTGTCATAATATTTAAATCTAAAGTAGAAGAAAAAGCACATCATAGGATGTGTTTTTTTCATAGAATAATAATAAAATTCATTATATTTATAAAATAAATAAAGGGTATATAATTTAATTGTGTTAGTATATTTATAAGAGATATTATATAAATAAAGGATAATATAAAATGATAGATTTAAAAGTATTATTTAATGATAGAAAAAGTAATTTTAATAGAAATAGAATGATTTATTTATTTTTAACTTTACTTATTATGTGCTTAGGCTTAGCTTCCAGAAAATATATTTATTATTTGCCTATTTTTTTAGGAAAATATGCAGGTGATACATTATGGGCAACTATGGTTTACTTAGGATTAGCTTTTATATTTAATAAGTTTACAACAAAAAGAATTACAATAATATCTTTAATATTTTCTTATGGAATAGAAATATCACAACTATATCAAGGGGAATGGATTAATAATGTTAGAAGTACTTTAATAGGATCATTAGTATTAGGACATGGCTTTTTATTTTCAGATTTAATTTGCTATACCATTGGAATAGTTATAGCCATAATAATAGATAAACTTATATTAATGAAAAAGTACAGTTTATAATAATATTATAGTTATTTAAGAATATAAAAAATTAATATCTATAAAGGGAGAAGATAAATATGATTAATTTTGCACATAGGGGTGCAAGCTCTGATTACCCAGAAAATACAATACTTTCTTTAAAAGAAGGAATAAAATCAGGGGCAAAAGGGTTAGAAATTGATGTTCATAAAAGTAAAGATAATAAGTTAGTTGTAATACATGATGAAGATGTACAGCGTACATTTCTTGGAAGAGGATTAATTAAAGATTTTACCTTAGAAGAGCTAAAAAAATTTAAAAATAGAAAAAAACTATTTAGAGATAATGAAGAATGTCACATTCCAACACTAGAAGAGGTGTTAGAGTTAATTAAGGATATAGATATATTATTAAATATTGAATTAAAAACAGATATTATTAATTATGAAGGAATAGAAGAAGATGTCATTAATTTAATTAGAGCCTATAATCTAGAAGACAAGATTATAATATCTAGCTTTAATCATGAATCTATAAAAAAAGTAAAAGCTATTAGTAATATAAAAACAGGAATTCTATATGAAAGTCCTATAATAAATGTTGTTGAATATGCAAAAGATTTAGGAGTAGATGCAATTCATCCAAGTTTAATAGTTGCATCAGAAGAATTAATAAAGGAAGCACATGAAAACAATTTAAAAGTTAACATATTTACTGTTAATAATCCAATGCATATGAGATTGTTAATTAAAAATAATGTAGATGGGGCCTTTACAGATTATCCAGAATTATTAAATGAAATTTTAGAAGAGAATAATGGAGCTGTCTAAGAAAACAGCTCCAAATTAAAAATGTAGAATTATTGATGTAATTTTACATTTTTCATTATACATTTAAAACTAAGCTAACTTAGTTTTGAAACTATAGCCATAGGTGTGTTTATGCTTATAAATATAAAATAAAGAAAAGGCTAAAGTTAGAATTTCAGCAAGAGGAACAGCAAGCCATACACCATTTACACCTATTAATGATGGTAAAAATATTATTCCACTTGATAAGAATATAAAAGTTCTTAGAAGTGAAAGTAATGCAGATACTTTACCATTAGAAAAAGCAGTAAACATTCCAGATGTAAAGATATTTATCCCACATAATAAGAAGCTTATTTGAAATAAATTAAACCCATTTAAGGCAATATGATAAACTTCAGTTCCGTGTCCTGCAAATATAGAAACTAATAATGGAGATAAATGCTTTGAAATAGCAAAAGTAAAAATAGAAAATAACACTATAAATGAATAGCTATATTTAACAATTTTATTAAGTTCTTCGTTATTTTTACTACCAAAATTATAGCTTATACGTGGGGATACTCCAGAAGTAAATCCTATAAAAGCTGAAACTAATAAAAATTGAGAATATAAAACTATAGTTATAGATGCAACTCCATTTTCACCTAAAAGCTTTATCATTATTATGTTATATAAAAAGGTAGTAACAGCTGATGAAATTTGAGTTACCATTTCAGAAGAACCATTGCTACAACTATGTAATATTGTTTTTAAGTTAAATTTAGGTTTAACAAAATGTAAGGTATTCTTTTTATTAAAGAAATAGATAATTCCAATTATTGATGGAAGTAAGTACCCTATGCAGGTTGCTAATGCAGCACCTAAAATACCTAGATTTAAAGGAACAATAAAAACATAATCTAAAATTATATTTGTTACTCCTCCAATTATTGAACTTACTAAACCTAAATTAGGATTACCAGCTGTAATTAAAAAGTAATCAAAAAGCATTTTTAGTATGATTACAGGAGTAAAAAGTAACATTGTAAATAAATAAGTATGAGAATTTTCATACAAGCTATCAGTTGATCCTAGTAAGTAAATAATTTTCTTTATAAATAGTAAAGAAAATATAGCTATAATTAACCCAAATACTATTGAAGTAATTGTTATAAGAGTGAAGCTTTCTTTTGCTTCCTTATTTTTACCTTCTCCCATTAACTTTGCAACAATGGCACTTCCACCAGTAGCCATCATTACACTTATTCCTATTAATATAGAGATAATTGGATATGTTATATTTATAGCAGATAAAGCATTAGACCCAACATATCTAGATACAAATATACCATCAATAATTGTATAAAGAGAAAAGAAAACCATCATTATAACAGTAGGTAATGTAAATTTAATTAAATTTAAGAAAGTAATTTTCTTTCCAAGTGAATTATTCATTTCTGCCTCCTATATTAGTTGATTTTTCACTTTTTATATATTAAAGTATCCTGTAAGGGAATAGTCAATAGGAGGTTTTATAGTGGAGAGTTTAAAAAGATTTTTTACAACTGGAGAATTTGCAGAAATATGTGGAGTGAAGAAAAAGACTTTATTTCATTACGATGAAATAAATTTGTTTAAGCCAGAAAAGGTAATGGAAAATGGATATAGATATTATTCCTATCATCAACTAGAAGTTTTTAATGTAATTTTAGTACTAAAAGAAATAGGAATGCCTTTAAAAGATATAAAAAATTTTTTGGATAAAAGAAATCCTCAAAACACTATAGAACTTTTTAAATATGAAAAAAATCAAGTGGAAAAGGAAATCGAAAATTTAAAAAGGATAATAAATATTCTAGAAGTTAAATTAGAGTCTATAAATTCAGGAATAAATTCAAGTGAGGAATTATTTTTAGAAGAGGTTGAAGAAGAAAATTTAATATTAAGTGAGCCTATACAGGAAACAGATGAAGAGTATGATATAGGCACATATACTGAACATGTAAAGTATTGTATTAAGAATGAATTAAATTATGGTTATCCAGTAGGAGCTATAATAAGCAAAGAAAATTTAATGAAAAATAATTTTGATAAATATAGCTTTTATTTTACAAAACTACCAAAAGAGAAAAAACATAATGAAACAATAAAAAAGCCAAAGGGACTATACTTAATAGGATATTCTCATGGATATTATGACAAGACATATAAGGTTTATGAAAAAATGGCAAGATACATAAAGGATAATAATTTATATATAAGTGGTTATTCTTATGAAGAAGCAATAATAGACGAAATATCAACCTCTATACCTGAAGATTTTGTATTTAAAATTTCTATTAAGGTAGATAAAGTATAGGAAGAGGAAGTGAGGGAATGAAAATTCTCTTTTGAATCCTCAAAATTGAAATGAAAAAATGAATAGGGAATAGCTTCTTTGCAGAAGTAAAATTAGAATATAAAAGTTAAAAGTGAATGATTAAGGAAAAAACTCCTTGCGGAGTTTATGAAATTTATATTTTTTAATTGTTATCTTCAATAAAGTTTAATAAGTTTTTGTTGACTTTATCTTTTTCTTCAATAAAGGAGCCATGTCCACTTTCAGTTAAAGGAATCAATTTAGAGTTTTCTATATTTTCATGAAGATATTTACTAAATTCATATGGACAAATAACATCATGAGTTCCATGAAGAATTAAAGTAGGAACTTTTATCTTACTTATATCATTAAATAGTCTTTCATCCATTAAACTAATTAAACACTTAAAGGTTCCCCAAGGAGAAGCAGATAAAGCAATGCTATTAAACCAATTTAGCATTTCTATTGGAGTATTCTTAAAAAAGAATAAATTAGTAACCTTTGTTCTTATAAAGCTTGGTCTATCATTTAAGGATTCTTTAATAAATTCATTTACTTCTTCTTCTGTAAAACCATAGGGATTATCATTAGTTTTTATCCAACTAGGAGCAGCTGCCCCTATTAAACAAAGTTTAGAAACTCTATGGGAATCATACTTGGATATATATCTAATTGATAAGGCACCACCCATAGAATGTCCAACTAAAGTAATATTTTTTAAATCAAGAACATCAACTATCTTTCTTATATCTGAAGCCATTGTATCATAATCATAGCAATTAAAAGGTCTATCAGATTCTCCAAACCCTCTTAAATCTATGCCTATACATCTATATCCTTTTTCACCAAAAAAGTTAAGTTGATATTCATAGGCATTATGATTTAATGGCCAACCATGTATAAATAATATTGTTTTATCTGAATCAGAATTTAAATCTTCAACTAGAATTCTAGCATTATCAGAGGTTTTAATAAAATATCTCATAAAAGCTCCTAAAAAAATATTATATTGATAATATATTCAAAAGCCTATATTGATGATAATAGGAACATTAATAATAAATTTATATTTTTATATTATAATTATAAAAATACAAAAACAAATTTTTCTATATATTTACATAAAGTGGCAAATGGTATAAAATAGAAAGTATTGCAATGGTGTTTTAGGGGGTAAATAAATGAATATTTTGGTATTAGAGGACGAAATTAATCAGAGAGAAATGCTGAAAAAATGCATTGAAGAAAAGTTCTTAGATGTAAGAGTATATGAAGCAGAAAGTGAAAATGAAGCAAAGCAAATTATTGAAAGTGAAAATATTATAGATTTATTTTTTCTAGATACAAAATTAAAAAAAGGATCAGGATTAGACTTTGCTAAATCCATAAGAAAAATAGATAAGTATGAGATAACTCCAATAGTTTTTATTAGTGGGCAGGTATCATATATAATTGAAGCTTTAAATGAAGTTAATTGTTTTGATTATTTATTAAAACCCTATGATATTGAAAAAGTATTTGAGCTAGTAGATAAATTTTTAAGACATTTAAAGAAGGTAGAAAAGAATAATTATATTTTCTTTAAGGACTTAAATGGGAATCAAATAAAGATATATCATAAAGATATTTTGTTTTTAGAATACTATTTAAAAAAGTGCATAATACATACTAGAGTTGGTTCTATTAATATAAGAACAAATGGTATAGACAATATAATAAAAGAAATAAACTATAAAAATATTCTAAGAACACATAAGTCTTATGCTGTCAATTTGGACAACATAAAAGAAATTACAAGAATAAATTCAAAGCTATGGGAAGTTGGCTTTTATGATTACGATAAAAAGGCAGATTTAAGTTATAGCTTTAAGAATAAATTACCAATATTTAAATAATACTTTAGTATACAAAGAAAAATAAAAAATATAATTGAATATTATAAGTCTGTTATTGAAATTATAAATATATAGGTTATTAGAATAATTTATATAAAAAATTGTAATTTACAGTAACTTATATAAAATGCTAAATAATGGTTAACAGATTAGGAGTTAATATATGAAGGTAAATAATTATTGTCAAAGTGATGAATTAAAATATTGTATATTGTGTTATCCAGTAAATTATAAAATAACGGATAAAAATAATGAATATTATAATAAAATCAATCAGGATTTGCTTTATAGTCAGTATAACAAGTTTATAAATGCATTAAGTAAAAATAATGTAAAGTTATATTTTTTAGACATAAATAAAAATGCTGCTGATCAAGTTTTTACTCAAGACATTGGTTTTGCAGTTGATAATATACTTTTTGTAAGTAAAATGAGAAAAAAAGAAAGAGATATTGAAACAGAAAATTTTGTGAATTTTGTAAAAGAAAACAATATTAGATATTATGAAATGAAGAATAACATGGAAGGTGGAGATGTTATAAAGTATAAAGATGTTGTTTTTGTTGGAATAAGTAGCAGAACCACTATTCAAGCAGCTAATGAACTTCAAGAAGTTTTAATAAATTTGGGAAGTAATTCTAAAGTTATTCCAATTAATTTTGATAAAAGTAAAATACATTTAGACTGTGCTTTTAACACACTAGATAAAGAAAGTGCAGTTATATCACCTTATGTTTATGATAAAAAGATAATAGAAAAATATATAAAGAATTTATATGAAATATCTAAAAAGGATGCAGATGATTTAGGCACTAACTATGTATATTTAGGCAATAAGAAGTTATTAAGTACTAATAAATCTGTTACAGAAATGCTTAAAGAAAATGGGTATGAAGTTGAATTTATAGATTATAGTGAGATAATGAAAAGTCATGGAAGTATAGGGTGTTCATCTATGTTTATTTTAAGAGAATAATCTATAGATATAAAATAGGCTTAATTGAGTTAAAAATTCTTTTAAGGCTTATTTTTTTTGCATTTAAATTATAAATAAAATGATTAATTAAATTATCTAATATAATAAAGGATAAGTTGAAAATTAGTCTATATGGTATGAAGGATACCTTGTATTTGGAGGATAAGTATGAAAAAGATAAAGTGGGGAAGTATATTTGTAGAATTTACTGTAGTATTAATTATGCTTGCATTAGTAGTATTGAAGAAACCAGTATCAGATTTATTACCTAATTATGTTGAAAATGTTTTAAGTGATGAGGGAAATAAACTTGTGAAAGATCATATTGATGTTTGTAGTTCTTGTATGGAAGAATATAAAGTAATTAATTCTAATATTGATATAAATAATATAGATAAGGTAAAAATTAATTATTTAAAAAAAGTAAACATAAGATTTTTAATTATATTAATATCATTATTTGCAGTTACATTAACTTCCATTATATTATTATTATTTTATACTGAAGCAAATACTCAAGAAGGAATTTTAACATTAATATTTTTAATCTTCATTAGTATTGCAATAATAGTGAAATTTATAGTTCCATTAATAGGATTAGTATTTAGTATTGTATATTTAAGAGAAACACATAAAAAAATCCTTGTTGTACCTATAATTATATGTAGTATATGGTTACTTAGTTTTGTATATATTTATATAAGAAATTTAATATATTATTAAAAGTTATAAAAAATTAATTGGAGGGGTTTAATTGAAAGCTATTGTTATATATAAGTCTAAATCTGGATATACAGAAACTTATGCTAAATGGATTGCAGAAGAATTAAAATGCAATTTAAAACAAGCTTATGATGTGGAAAGTGATGAACTGCAAAAATATGATGTGATTATTTATGGTGGGGGTCTTTATTCTGTAGGAATTAATGGAATAAGTTTAATAAAGAAAAATTATAGTTTGTTAGCTAATAAAAAGATAATAGTTTGGGCAACAGGAGCAAATCCAGGAAGGGAAAATGAACTTCTACATGTATGGAATCATAACTTTACTAAAGCAGAGTTAGAACACATAAAGACATTTTACTTAAGAGGGGGATTTGATTATAAAAAATTAAGTGCAAAGGATAAAATTTTAATGAGTATGTTAAAAATAAAGCTAAAATCAAAGAAATATAGAACAGAAGATGAGCAAGGAATGTTAGCTGCCTATGATATTGCAGAATATCACTGTAATAAGGAAAATATAAAAAATTTAATTCAATATGTAAAAGGCTTATATTAATTTAAGGAAGGAAAGAATGAATTTATTAATAATCTTTTTAATAATTATTAAAACAATCTTCTTATTAGAATTTATATCTCTATTGAAAAATAAAAGAAAGCCAACGAAAGGTGGGGTAATTATTTGCTCTATTATTTTTTTTAGTGTATTGCTTCAATTTTTCAACAAGCCAGTTAATATAATACTATTCTTAGAATTATTATTTTGGTTGGTATTTGGAATTTTAGAATTTTATAAGTTAAAAAAGTCTAAAATTGATTTGTAAATTCCTTTTAGGAGGATTTTTTTGCGTTTAAAGTATATTTTGGTGAATAAATTAAAATTTTTCTATATAATTATTTAATGTGTTTATATTTTTAAATATTAATGTTCTTTTAAAATAAGTATATATTTTAACAAATTTAATGAAAAATGAGGGGGAGTATCAATGCAAAATACAGTAGAAAGTAAAAAAGTAGGGGCAGGAATCATTACAATGTCCGTGTTGGATTTTATTGGACAATTTTTTGTTATATTAGGATCTTTAAGTAGTATTATTTTCAAAGATGTAATGGACAGTTCTTTACAATCCATGGGGATAGTATCAGAAGTAAATACAGTAGAGCTTTTAATAACATTAGCTATATCAGTAATAATAACTGTATCTGTAATATTAATTTTATTTAAGAAGCCTATAGGAGCATATATGTTTATAGGAATAGAAGTTTTATCATTTATATATAAAGTAATTACTACTGATTTCACTATAGCTACACCAGTAGGTTTAATTTTTCCAGCTTTAATGATTTTCTTTATTTATAAAAAGAAAGATATATACTTTATTAGGGAATAATTAAAAAGGTAGTTTATAAATTAAAAATATATAAATTTATTTTAAAGTATATTGATAATATATAGGTATAATTAATAAGTTTTAACTTTGGAGCTGTTTTATATAGCTCCTTTATTCCAGCAAGTATAGTTCTTGTTACAGACACCACATTTAGTTCATCCTTTAGTAAGATAATTCTTGGAACGGCAGGGGCTTTTATTATTATAGAAAATAAAATCCTAAGGAATATAGATAAAGTTTATCTCGATGTTTATAAAATAGATTTAAATGAGGATATTAAGTCAAGTATGGATAGGATTTTTTCAGAGTAATTAATATAGGAGGGGGAAGTTATGAAAAATACAAAAATCTGCCCTAAGTGTAATTATAATAAAATTATTAGGATACCAGGTCAAACTGGAGCTTATGGAGTAGGAAATAACATACCAGCTGGTTTTCTAAAAGGAACAGTAAATGTTTCTAGATATATGTGTTGCAATTGTGGATATACAGAAGAGTGGATAGATAATAAAGAAGATATAAGGAAATTAGAAGAAAAGTATAATAGATAATAAGAAATATATAACAGGAAATAGATTTTCATTAAGAATAATTTATTTCCTGTGTTTTTGAATCAGCTCCATTATATTTATACTATTAATTTCTAAAAATAGAAAGTAATTTTAAAAGAGCTTCTTTTATATTAAATTTACTCACTTTTTTAGATGTATTGATTTTATTTTCTTTCCTTAAAAGCTCTAATTCTATTTCATATTCATTAATTGTTTTTTCTTTATTATCCACGCTATCTTGAAGAAATAAAATGTACTCATTTAGCTTAAGTCTATTTTCATTAAATTCTTTTAACAGATAATTTATGGAGTTAAACTTATTTTTATAGGAAATCAATTTGGCATTTTGGGCTTCTATAACATTATTTTGATTTTCAATTATGATATCTTTTTCTTTAAAATCTGTTTTAATATAGTTATTATTTGTATTAATTAGTGATATAAAATGTGGAAAATAAAGTGAGTAACTTGTATTTTCAGTATATTTATAAACTAGTCCAAAGATATTATCAATAACTAATAGTTTCGGTGAATGGATATCAAAAGCAAATACTTCCCCTAGAAAGAAGAGGTTTTTATTCTCTAAAGAGTTTGATAAATAAGTAACTTTATAAATCTTTAAATAATCGATTGATTCTGTTTTATAAGACTTACTAAAAGAAAGACCTTCATCCATAGAGACTGTACTGAAAAGTTCATTATTACTAATCCAAAAGCACCAGATATATTTATCTGATATAAATAAGGATGAGGAGTAAATATTCTTATTTAGTATAATATTAATATTAATATGCTTATTAGTAGTACAGTTATAATAATTAAGTGAATAATTATCTGATGTATCTATTTTAGTATAAATAGAATGAAATTTTTCTTTACAAGATAATAAATTGTATTCTTTAAATGGAGAAGAAGATTCGTCAACTTTATAGAATTTGGACCAAGTAATAGAGTAATTATCTAATACTTTATATCCTAGGATATAATTATCAGCTTTTTTTTGATACATTACATATATAATTTCGTTATCAGAAGAAGATGGGGATAATAATATATTATCTTTTACTTTAATAGTATCAATTAATGACAGGGAATGTAGGATTCCTTTATCATCAATTGAGCTAGAGCATATAGTTAGATCTTTAGAATAACTATTATAAGTACTATAAAATAAAATTAAATTATTTTTGTTAATTATAGTCTTAAAGTATATTTCTATTTTATCATCATTATCATTCTCTAATATATCATAACTAGTCCATTTTTTGTTATTATATATTTTCAAAACTAAGTGTTTGTCAAAGCTTTCATAAATAACGCAGATATTATCATTTGCTAATAAACTTATTGAATATTTTCCAGTAGATTCACGAGTCAATATATGATAATTTGACCATTTATTTTCTTTATATATTTTATATGTAATTCTTAAATTTTTATCATATATAAAGTTCCAAATAGAGCCATCAGATTGTTTTAAAAGATACATTTCCTTTTCTGATTCCATTATTTTTCACCTCACTAATTAATTACGTTTATTTAGAATATACACTTATTATTTAACTTTATAACTGTAGGACATCTAAAAAAAGATAGCCTCATAGAAAGAATATATGACTTCTTACTAGGGGCTACAGAGCTATATTTTTAGTTTGTAATTAAAATAATAAAAAAATATTATTGAGTTTTAAAAAGCTACTATGGGCAATTTGGGAGTACAAATTCGCCTGTTACTTTAATAAAGCAATCCTCTTTATTAAATGAAGAAACAAGATTTTTTACAGTAACAGTGTCGCAATTTAATCTAAGATTAGCATGAGAAATCACAGCACCCTCATAATTACATTTGTTACAAATAACTCTATTTACACATACATTATTACTTCCACATGCTGCTACAGTATTAGGGAATGGGAAAACGCAATTTCCACCTATCCCTGGTGTATTTAAAATATTAATATTTGTAATAAATGAAATGCATCCTACTATTCTTATATCCCACTTTGACACTCCATTAAAACAACATGGTTCAACTACTGCCTTTAGACAACTTAAATCATATATTATTTTAAGTCCAGGTGTTGTAGTATTTGGAAGAAAGTTATTTGGTAAGTTTATTACAGCACAAAATGGTACGTTACGGCTATTTGAATTAACAGTAGCACATGTGCTTTCATGATTATCAGGACATGAAGGATTGGTTTTAACTGGAGTTTCTAATATTTCTTCTGACTCTAATTCATTGTTTATTGTTACTGCAATTTGTTGACTAATATTATTCATATCTTCATAATTTCTTTAATTTTTTTCATATAGATTCCCCTCATATATTATCATTTGAAAAAGGACATATATAAATATATTATGCAATGTAAATGTAATTGTTCGTTGAATTAGAATATAAAGTAAAATTTTTTAATATAATATAATAAATAATTTCTTGGAGGAAGCTATGCTAAGCAGTAAAAGATATATTTTTTTATCTTTAGAGCTACATCTATTTTTTGCACGAATAATGAAGGAACACTCTCTTTTTTTAGAGGCAGGATTCACCCCTAAAAACACTAAACTTTCTAAGGAAGCAAATGATTATAAAGTACAATTTGAAAAAATATTATTAGAGGTAGTCAAATTAAGTGATGGAAACATTAGAAGAGTTGTATTGGATTCAGGAGAAATTTATACTGATTATACTTTAAGTACTGAAAGAAAAACAGAGTATTATACAGGAATAGAAATAAACTCTAAAATAACTACTATGCAATCTAAATTAAATAGTAAAGAAGATATAGAGTCTGATGCTAAAACAATAAGTGCAGTTAAAAAAATTAATTGTAAGGTTATAAAGTTATTAGATGGGCTTATAGACTTAAAGACAAGAGTTTTAAATGAAATGCTATCATGTAAGTTATTTACATCAAATTATCCACTACTTATTGAACATATAATACGTGAAGCTAAATTATACCGTTCTTATGTGTATGATATTGAAAATGATAAAGATATTGAAGAAAAGGATATAAAAGAAACTGAATTATTTTGGGATCAAATTATGATGGAGCATTCTTTATTTATTAGAGGGCTATTAGATCCTAGTGAAGATAGTTTAATAAATACTTCAGATAAATTTGCAAAAGAGTATTCTGATTTAATTGAAAAAGCAAAAAATATGACTAGCGCAACAATTTCAAGTGTCAGTGATGAGACATTAATGGAAACAATTAAGTTAAGGGACTTCAAGAAGGCAGGAACTGAAGGAATAGATGGGTGTAAAATAAAATCTATAATACTACCACTTTTAGCAGACCATGTATTAAGGGAAGCCAACCACTATATTAGGATATTAAATAATTATAAAAAATAATGTAATTTACGAAAACTATTGCTAAATATTGTAATAGTTTTTTTGTTATTCGAAATATATAACATTAAGACAATATTACAAAAATATAAAGTTTTAACATATTATAGTAAATTAAAGAGAATAGTAGTAAAATTAGTATAATAATACTTTAACAACTTTTAGTGCATTTATTTAAAGAAAATAAGGAATTTTTAAGATTTTGTTAAGGTAAATTTCTATTATTTAGGCTAAAATTAATATATAAATAATCGAATCTTAGGGGGTAAAATAATGAAGTCGTTAAGGAAAAAGAGCTTAATAATGACTATAATAGCTTTAATAATTGTTACTTTGCCTATTGGTAATTTAGTTACTAAAGCAGAGACAAATAAAATCGAAGCTTATGAGGTGAAAATTAGTTCAGGCATAGAAGGAAAATTCAGAGCATTAAAGTATATACCTGTAACTGTTGAATTTACTAGTAATGAAAAGGATTTTAATGGAGAAGTAGAAATAAGAACAAGTGGCAGTTATACTTCTACTTATGATGCCTACAGCAAAGAAATTTCTGTAGCTAAAGGTGAAACAGGGAAGGTAACTATACCAATTAAAATGTTAGATGGTTCTAGCAAGATTTCAGTTAATTTTGTTGAGAATGGAAAAGTACTATTTGAAAAGAAGAGCTTAATATCAAATGGTAGAGTAACAGAATCAAATTTGTTTATGGGACTTCTAACAGATGATTCAACATCTTTAAGTTACATTGGTAGTATAAACTTTGAAACTAGTAAAGGATATCAAGGGGTAATTGAAAGAGTAAATCTAGATGAAAAGATAATTGGAGAAAATAGTTTAAACATAAATGGATTAGATGTAATTATTATTAATAATTATAATATGTCAAATCTAAAGGATGATCAGTATATTGCTTTAAATACTTGGTTGAATAAAGGTGGTACTTTAATAATTGGTACTGGGGCAAATGAAGGGAAAACTATTAATAATATAGATAGTGACTTTTTAAATATAAAATCTAAGGGGAATAATGAGAAGTCAATTACTCTAGTGGAGGATAATTTAAATCTAATATTTTCAGATTTAGAAATTAAAGATGGGGAAATTAAAGATGGAGATATTAATAATCCATTAGTATATTCAGTTAAAAAAGGAAAAGGTGAAATTTTAGTTACAACTTTTGATTTAGGATTAGAACCATTTATATCATCAAAAGATGCTAAAAAATTTATGAATACTTTGCTTTCAGATGCTGCAAATAAAGTGTTTGAAAATAATATGAATGGAGGCTATGGTCAAGGATATTATAGAATAAGTGAGCTAACAAGAACTATTCCTACTAATGAAATAATAGGAGTTAAGTCATTAATTATGGTGCTTGTAGCATATGCACTTGTCGTTGGAATAATAATTTATGTAGTTTTAAAGAAGCTAAATAAAAGAGATTTCACTTGGATAGCAGTACCTTTAGCATCAATATTATTTACATTAATAATATATTTCATGGGCTCTAAAACAAGAGTTAATGATATTGTATTAAATCAAAATAATTTAATTTCAGTAGATAAAGATGGAAAAGCTTCAGCTAAGGGATATTTAGGTATAGGAACAAAATATAAGTCAGATGTTATTATTGAAAAGCCAGAAGATTTAACTATGAATTATTCTACTATGGATAATTATTATTATGGAAATCAAGATGAAGAAGTTAGTAATGTATTAAGAGTTAAGACTACTTATAGTGGAAATAATTCTTACTTCACATTCCATAATAGTGATGCTTTAGATATGAAGTCTTTTGAAGTGGTTGGTAAGGAACAAGTTATTTCTACAATTAACACCTCATTTAATCTATCAGAAGGTAACTTAAATGGAAAAGTGAAAAACACTTTAGGGTACGATATAAAAAGGCTATTGCTAGTAGCAGGAAGAAATGTTTGGGATATGGGACCAATTAGCAAAGATGAAGAGAAGGAAATAACTAATTTAAAGGTTGCAGGTTCTGGTGGATTACAAGTTTACTCAGACACTTTAAATCAAAAATATTATGATGCTGTATGGAATGATAAAGAAAAATTACAATCAGAAGAATTTAAGAATATAATAAGAGTTTCAGCTCTAATTGGAGCTACATCAGATGAAATTTCCATTAATAAAGGTATTAAATTGGTTGCAATAACTGATTTCCCAATAGATTATGGTGTTAATTTTGGTAAAAAGTCAGTATCTAAGTTTGATACAACTGCAATTATTCAAGATGCAGAATTAAGTTTTAAAGATAAGAATGGAGATTATAATTTCCCAGATGGATACTTTGAAGGAACTGTAGATAGTTCTTCCACTAATGTTCATATAGATGAATATAATGGATATATATTTGGTCAAGGGGAAGTTGTATTTAAATATAAAATAGATAATAATATAGAAGTTTTAGATTTAATAGTTAAGCAAGGTATAGATAGATATGGATATTCTGCTGGAGATAACGCAGAAAAGTATATTTATAACTACAAGACAGATACTTATGATAAATTTTTAATGTCTCAGGGGTATGAGAAAATTAAAGACTTAGATAACTATATAGATAACAATACAATAAAAATTAAATATTTAGTAGATGATAATAGTAAGGGACAATCAATGATTCCTATAATTACTATAAAGGGGAGGGAAAAATAATGCTAGTAATAAAGAACCTTGAAAAATCTTATGGTAGTTTTAAAGCATTAAAAGGTTTGAATCTAGAAATAGAAAAAGGTGAAATATTTGGCTTTATAGGCCCTAATGGTGCAGGAAAAAGTACTACTATGAAGATTGTATCTGGACTTCTTTCCCCAGATAGTGGAGAAGTTTACGTAGATGGAATAGATGCTATAAAAAATAATAGAAAATTAAAAGATAAAATAGGATATATGCCAGACTTCTTTGGAGTTTATGATAATTTAAAAGCAATAGAATATTTAGAGTTTTATGCTTCTATATATGGAATAGTTGGAGATGAGGCAAGAAAATTATCAATGGATTTATTAGAGCTTGTTAATCTTCAAGATAAATGGGATTCAAATGTCGATGGGTTATCTAGAGGTATGAAACAAAGATTATGCTTAGCTAGGTGTCTAGTTCATAATCCTGAACTACTAATTTTAGATGAACCAGCTTCTGGGATGGACCCAAGAGCAAGATTTGAAATGAAGGGTATATTAAAAAATCTTAAGGAAATGGGAAAGACTATAATAGTTTCATCTCATATATTATCAGAACTTGGAGAAATATGTACTAGGATAGGAATAATTAAAAATGGAGCTATAGTTTGTGAAGGAACTGTTGAAGAAGTTATGCTAATGGCATCAGGTACTGCTCCTATTAATATAACTGTTATGGATAAAGTAGATGAATCCATAGCCATATTAAAAGAAATACCAGAAGTAAAGGAAATATCCATTGATAGCAATAAAATTACTGTAAATGTAGCTGGAGGAGATAATGAAGCTAAGGATATATTAAAGAGCTTAGTTATGAAAGATATTCCAGTTATAAGCTTTAGTAAATCTAGTGGTAATTTAGAAGAAGTGTTTATTCAAATAACAGAGGATAATGATGAAGGGGGGAAGTAGTATGAGATTAAATCCAGTATTAAGAAATGAAAGTAAGCTATCTGTTAGGACTCCAAGATTTTCATTAATGATATTAATATATATAGGAGTTTTATCAGTTGGAACTTTAATATTTTATAATAGTTATAGTAGAGATGTTTATGCTTCAGGAATAAACCCACAAGGAGCAGTTACTCTGTATATTACAATGGCAGTAATTCAAGCTATATTATTGATGTTTATAGTGCCATCTTTAACTGCAACATCTATTTGCTCAGAAAGAGAGAAACAAACTTTAGATATATTATTATCTACAAGATTAACTCCACTTCAAATAATATTAGGTAAGCTTTCGGCTTCCTCATTAAAGGTAATTATGCTAGTAATATGTACAATACCTTTATATGCAATTTGTGGATTAATTGGTGGAGTAAAATTAAGTAATATATTACTTTTAACAGGATCATTTATTATAAATACCATATTTGTAGGAGCTATAGGAGTATTTATTTCTTCCTATTCTAAAACTTCTAAAGCGGCTACAGCATTAACTTATGCTTTAGTATTGTTTATATTTGTTGGAACAATAGTTATTGCATTTATTATAGTAAGTCTTAATTCATATAATGGTGTATATAGTGGTAATAATACTCCTCAGATACCTATTATTGCATATTTAAGTCCTGCTACAGGGTTCTTTATTATGTTATCTAACCAAGTTGGATTTGGAGGGAATTCTTTTTACTTTATAGGTCAAATGGGCGTTAACAAATATGCAGATTACATTAGTATAGCTATACAATTAGTTTTAAGTGTTATCTTTATATATTTTGCAGCAAGAAAATTAAATCCGTTAAAAGGAAAAGTAAAATTTAAAAAAATTAGAAAAGAGGGTACTAAGAAAAAAGTAAAGGAGTAGAGCTATGAATTCTTTAAATAACGAAATTTTAACCTTTATAAAAAAGGCATCAAAAAGAATTAAAGCTAACTTTATAATTAATTTAAGCATAGTAGGTTTAAAATACCTATTATGCTTAGTCTTATCTTTACTTTTAATATCTTTATTTATAACTATTCCATATATAGAGGAAGTTTCTTTAATAGTTTTATTAGTAGGATTAATAGCTATAATTATTTTGGGATTTATTAAAGCACCTGATAATAAAAAGGTGGCTTTAATAGTAGATTCAAAAGGATTAAAAGAAAGAGTCACAACTTCTTTAGAATTTATTAATGATGAAGATAGTATTTCTATAGCTCAAAAAAATGATACTTTAAAATTTATAAGAAACTTTAATATAAAGGAAAATCTTAAGATTTCTGTTGATAAAAAGCAAATCCTTTTAGTGATATCCTTAATTGGATTATGTATACTAACATCTTTTATTGATACTTCAGCAAAAAAAGAAGCTAATAATGTTAGAGAATTTAATAAATATCAGCAAGAGTATATAAAGAAAGTTGAAGAAGAAAAGAAGAAAGTAGATAAGCTAGAGGATTTATCAGAGGAAGAAAAGGAAGCAATTAAGAAGATATTAGAGGATGCAAAGAAAGAATTAAAGGAAAGTGAAAAAAAGCTTGATGTTAATAAAACCTTAGAAAGAATGGAAAAAAAATTAGAGGATGCAAAAGATAAATCTAAAAATGATAAAAGTAAAGAAGCTATAGAAAATATGCAGAAAAACCTATTAGATAAGTTTAATAAGGAGAAGGAAGAGGGAGCTAAGAAGGATTTAAATAAGCTAGTTAATGATCTTATGAAAAAGAAGGAAGGTAAAGACTTAGCAGAGGCAATTTTATCAAAGGATAAGGAAGCTTTGGAGAAAGCCTTAGGAAATTTAAAAAAATCTTTAGGAAAGATGAGCTCTAGTGAACTAAATAACTTATCAAAGGCACTTGCAAGTGCATCTGAAGGTGTAAATGATGAAAATCTAAAGGAAGCCTTAGAAAATGCTTCAAATTCTGTTTTAGATGGGAAAATTGATGCTGAAAGCTTAAAAGAAGCTATTGAAAACTCTCAAAATAATAGTGAAGGCAAGAAAAAAGATGGAAATGGAGAGGGGCAAGGAGAAGGCCAAGGTCAAGGCTCAGGAGAAGGCGAAGGTGAAGGTTCTGGAGAGGGAGAAGGCCAAGGCAATGGAAATGGTCAAGGTAATGGAAATGGTCAAGGTGGAACAGGCTGGGACACTGGTAGCAATGAAGGTAATGAAAATGATATAGATAATAAAAAAGGAGAGCAAGTTTATATTCCAGGAAGGGATATTGGAAAAGATCAAAACTTAACTGGAAATAAAAATGAAAATGGAGATTCTCAAAGTATAGATTCTGAAAATGGATTTAATTTAGATGGAAGTAAAATTAATTACGATAAGGTAATAGGAGATTATACAAATAGTGCTTTAGAAGGTGCAAATAATAGTAATTTACCAGAAAGTCTAAAGGATCTTATAAAGGATTATTTCGAAGGATTAAACTAAGGGGTGAATAATATGGAAATTAATGAAAAGGAAATGATAGAGGTATCGGAAAAAATAAGAAAATGTGAAGAAGAAATATCTAAGGGAATAATAGGTCAAAAGGATATAATTAGAGAGGTTTTAATAGCTATATTTGCTGATGGTAATGTACTTTTAGAAGGTATGCCTGGAATGGGAAAAACTCAATTAGTTAAGACCATTGGTAAGGTTCTAAATTTAAAATTTTCAAGAATTCAATTTACTCCAGATTTAATGCCAGCAGATGTGGTTGGTACTAATATAGTTGTTAAGGAAGGCGATAAAACCTTATTTAAGTTTGAAAAAGGCCCTGTATTTACGAATCTTTTATTAGCAGATGAAATAAATAGAGCAACACCAAAAACACAATCAGCTTTACTTGAAGCAATGGGAGAAAAAACTGTTACTGTAGGTAAAAAGACTTATGAAATGTCAAAACCTTTTATGGTTCTTGCAACTCAAAATCCCATTGAACAAGAAGGAACTTACCCATTACCTGAAGCTCAATTAGATAGATTCTTATTTAAATTAAATGTGGATTTCCCTAACCTACAAGAGTTAAAAGCTATAATGGATTTAACACTAACTAATGATAAAACTGAAATTAATTCGGTTCTTGAAGGTGATGAAATATTAAGAATAAGAGAATTAATAAGAGAAGTTAAGATTGCAGATTCTGTTATGGAATACGCCTTAAAATTAATACTAGCAACCCATCCAGAAATAGAAGATGGAGCAGATATAGTTAAAAAATATGTAGAAGCAGGAGCAAGTCCAAGAGCAGCTCAAGGAATAATTAGTGGGGCAAAGGTAAGAGCAGTAATGGAAGGTAGATTAAATGTTTCTTTTGAAGATATTAAGGAACTAGCTTATCCTGTTTTAAGACATAGGATAATATTAAATTTTGATGCTATAACTGAAGGTTTAACTGTAGAAAGTATTATAGGAACTCTATTAGAAGATTTAAAGGTTGTGTAGATAATGGGTGAAAGGTTATTTAATGAAGACTTTTTTAAAAAGTTAAACAAAATTAATATGCATATTAATTTTAAACTTTCATCTGGCACTCAAGGAGGAAGAAAATCTAAGGCAAAGGGTGTTTCTGTAGAGTTTTCTGACTATAGGGATTACGCACCTGGAGATGACTTTAGAAGAATAGATTGGAATGCCTATGGAAGATTTGATAAGTTTTTTGTTAAGGTCTTTATGGAAGAAAGAGAAGGTGTATTTAACTTTTTTATAGATAAATCTAAATCTATGGATTATGGAGAAGTAAATAAAAAGGATACAGCATTAAAGGTAGTTGCTGCCTTAAGTTATATTGCATTGAATAATTTAGATAGGGTAAATATTTCAACTATGGAAAGTGGAAATATAGAAAATATTAAATCTGCAGCAGGAAATAAGGCTTTTCAAAGAATACTCAGAGAACTTGATGACTTAGAATTTAAAGGAAGTACAGATTTAACAAAAAGTATAAAAAAGAGACCTTTATCAAATAGAGGAGTTTCAGTAGTAGTTTCTGATTTTCTAAATAATTATGGACTAAAGGATTTAGAAGATGCATTAAAATATTTAGCCTTTAAGAAACAAGAAATAATTTTAGTGCAAGTGCTTTCTGATGAAGAAATAAATCCAGAGTTTAGTAATGAAATAACATTTATAGATTCTGAAACTAATGAAGCAGTTAAGATGAGTTTAACTCCAAATGTAATAAAGGAGTATAAGAAAGCCTTAAAGGTATATAAAAAATCTTTAGAAGATTTAACTAGAAAATATGGTGGAAAATTTATAAGTGTGAGTTCATCTATGGAAATAGAAGAAATCATATTAGGTGAGTTTAGTAAGAAAAGAGTATTGTATTAGGGGGAAACTGTTATGGGATTTACTAATTTATGGCCATTGTTTTTACTTATAACTATTCCTCTTTTAATATTACTTTATATATTAAAAAGAAAGTATAGAGAAGAGGTTATTCCTTCAACTCTTTTATGGAATGAAGTTTATAAGAATACAAGGGCTAATACACCCTGGGAAAAACTAAGAAAAAATATAATGTTACTTTTACAAATAATAATATTACTTTTACTAATATTTAGTTTAATGAGGCCATTTTTAAATTTTGGAGGAAAAACTTATAAAAATATAATTTTAGTAATAGATAACACTGCAAGCATGAGTGCAGAGTATGGAGATGGAACTAGGCTAGATGAAGCTAAAAGATTGGCAAAGGAAGTTTTATCTTCTACTAAGGATGATACAAATACTTATATTATATCCTTTGATGGAAATAGCAACTTGCTTCAAAATGGAGATTTTAATAAAGAAGTTTCTAATGAAATTATATCCTCAATTTCTCAAAGCTATAATACTGGAGAAATAAGTGAAATTTTATCCTTTGTAAAAGCAATAGGAGAAGGTATAGAAGAAGAATATGAAGTAATTGCAATTACTGATAGAGATTTTTCATTAGGGGATGTTAATGGAAAAGTAGTATCTTTAGCTAATTCAGGAGTAAATGCTTCTATAGATAATATATCTCATAAATTCTTAGAGGATAAGGTAAGAGTAATTGCAACTATTACTAACAGAGGTTCTGGAGAATATTCTGGAGATTTTTCTATATATGATGGAGAAGAGCTTATAACAGTAGAAACTTTAGAACTTAATGAAGGTGAGAATAAAACATTAACCTTTGATTTATCTTCAATTAAATCTGAAACCTTAAGAGGAGAACTTTCTAGAAAAGATATGATTTTAGAAGATAATACTTATAATCATGTTATTGGAAAGAAAAAAGTAAATAAGGTTCTTATTGTAACAGAAGAAAACTTGTTTTTAGAAAAAGCCTTTAGTAGTATTCAAAATACTGAAGTTTATAAGACAAATAGTGCATCTAATTTAACTAGTGCAGATAGTTATGATTTATATGTATTTGATGGTATTACACCAGATATTATGCCATCAAAAGGAAGTATATTATTTATTAATCCTTCTTCAAATGAATTCTTTAATGTAATTTCTGGTGGAGAAGGTGGAGAGGCTAAGGCTGTTATTGGAGAAGTTTCTAAATATTTAGAGGGTACTACCTTTACAGCTGCTAAGTATAATTCTATTGAAATACCTTATTATGGGAGAGGGTTCCTAAATATTGATGAAGACTTTATAGGATTTAAGGGAGAAGTTGATGGAAGAAAAATAGCAGCATTATCCTTTGATCTTCATAATAGTGATTTTCCACTTAAAAAGGAGTTTCCTATTTTAATGTATGAATTAGGGGAAAACTTAATTTCTAGTGGAATGGTTTATAAAAATAACTATAAAGCAGGGGAAAAGATTATTGCGAAAGGAATATCTTTAGATTCTAATATTACATTAACTTATCCTAATGGAGATACAGAAGAAATTGATTCAGGGGATGAAATAAAGGAAGATAGTCAGCTTGGAGTATATAGACTTGAAGCATTAGAAGAAAAAGAATTGTTTTCAGTGAACTTTCCTTCAGAAAAAGAAGGTAATACAAGCATTAATAATATCAGTGAAAATGAAAATATAGCTAGTGTAAAATCAGATTTAAAGAGAGGTTTAAATATTTCTCCTTTACTTATAATTTTAGCTGTTTCAGTAGTAGCTTTTGAGTGGATAATGTATAAACGAGGAAATTAGGAGGTAAAGAGTATGAAGATAGAAATAGGAAACTTATATTTTTTAATATTTATCCCAATAGTCTTTGCCTTTATGTACTATAGTTTTAAAAAATATAAGCCATGGAATAAAAATGAAATAGTAATATTTATAAGTAGAACAATAATATTTACTTTATTAATATTAGCTTTAGGTAATATAACCTTAAATTTAAAAGGAAGAAATATTTCAACAGTATTTTTACTAGATGTTTCAGAAAGTGTTTACGACTTTGAAGACTCTGGAAAAGATTTTATATCTACAGCTTTAGAGAAAATTCCAAGAGGAAATAAAGCGGGGGTAGTCTTATTTGGAGATAATTCAATTGTGGATAAGGTATTAAATAAAAAGAAGGAGTATAAATCTATTAATGAAAAACCTATAGCTACAGCTACAAATATTCAAGAAGCTGTTGAAAGTGCTTTAAGTTTATTTGAAAGAGGTGGATCAAAGAGAATAGTTTTAATTACAGATGGTGAAGAAAATCAAGGAGATATATTAAAAACTATTCCTTTAATAAATGAGCAAAAAATAGATTTAAAAGTGTATAAGGTAACTGGCGAAAAAGGGAATGAAGTTTATGTAGATAGTGTAAAGGTACCTGATAATATATCTGTAGGTGAAGAATTTTCAGTTTCTATAGATATTAAATCTAATTATGCAACAAAAGCCAAGTTATCATTATTTTCTGGTAGAACAAAAGTAGGTGAACAAGAAGTTCAAATACAAAAAGGTAAAAACTCTTTCGTTTTTAAGGATAAGCAAGATTCAGGAGGCTTTAAAGGATATAGAGTATTAATTGAAGCAGAGGGAGATACAAATAAATCTAATAATGAATATAGTACTTATACCAATGTAATAGATAGACCTACTATACTTCTTATTAATGGAATAAAGGCAGATTCTACAGCACTAGAAGAAATACTTACAAAATCTGGTGCAAATGTAAAAATAATATCCCCTGGGGCATCTCCTAGTACTTTAAATGAAATGCTTGAATATAAGACAATAGTATTTAATGATGTTCATAGAGATGATTTAACTAATGGTTTTATGGATAATATTGAGAGCTATGTTAAAGATTATGGCGGAGGTCTTATAACCTTTGGTGGTGAGGATTCTTATGCCCTTGGCGGATATAAAGATACATCCTTAGAAAAAGTTTTACCAGTATATATGGATAAGAGAGGGAAAAATGAAGTACCTGCTATAAGTATTAATTTAATTATAGATAAATCTGGAAGTATGAGTGCAGAAGGTGGCGGAGTTAGTAAATTAACCTTAGCAAAGGAAGCTGCTATGAAGGCTTTAGAAAATCTAAGGGAAGTTGATGAAATATCAGTAATAGCCTTTGATGATACTTTTGATGTAGTTGTACCACTTCAAAAGGTTGGAGATAAGGAATCTATAAAAGAAATGATTTCTGGAATTCAAATAAGAGGTGGAACATCAATATATCCAGCACTTGAAAAGGGATATAATATGCAACTTGAAAGTAATGCAAAGATAAAGCACACTATATTACTAACAGATGGTCAAGATGGTTATGGATATGATAACTATGCAAGCTTATTACAAGGATTTAATGATAATAATGTAACTCTTTCAACTGTAGCTGTAGGAGAAGGGGCAAATGCAGATTTATTAAATCAATTAGCATCTATTGGTAGGGGAAGAAGTTATTATACTGATATTTATACTGATATACCTAGAATATTTGCAAAGGAAGTTTTATTATCTGCAGGAACTTATATAATTAATGAAGAATTTACACCTAAAATTTTAAGCAATCATGAAATACTAGCAGGGGTAAGAACTTCAGATGGAATTCCAAGCCTTCTTGGATATATAGGAACTTCTATTAAGGAGAATGCAGTAGAGATATTAAGCTCTAGCCATGATGAACCAATATTAGCAGCTATGCAATATGGAATAGGTAGGACTGTAAGCTTTACTTCTGATGTTAATGGACAATGGAGTAAAAATTATTTAGCTTGGGAATATGGACCACAGCTTATAAAAAATATGGTTTATTTCACTATTCCAAAGTATGGAGAAGAAGGATATTTAAATATTAGTCAAGAAGGTAATGAAGCAAAAATAGAATTTTATAATGATAATATTTCTAAAGATACGAAGGTAAAAGGAATATTTAATGGAGAAAATGGAGAAGAAGGGGAATTTGAATTAGCTCAAGTTGAACCAGGAAAATTCTCTGCCAATGTCCCTCTAAACTCACTAGGTTTTTATAACTTTAATATTAGAGAAGAAGAGAATGGCGAAATTATTAATAACTATAAAGGAGCCTTTGCACTTCAATATTCAGATGAATATAAATTTAATACTAATGCTGAAAAATTAGATGTAGTAGTAAAAGAAACAAAGGGTACTTTTATTAATAAGCCAGAAGAAGTTTTTGAAGGAAAGCTTCAAAGGGAATATAAGAAAATTAATTTAACTAATCCTTTATTAATAATAAGCATTTTACTATTTATGCTTGATATAGCTTATAGAAGATTAAACTTAGATTTTATTAAGTTCTTTAATAAAAATAAGAATAAGCTTAAAAAGGAAAAGAAAGAAAAAGAAAGTTCTAATATTATAAAAAAGGAAAAACTAGTTAAAGATAAAGCGATTTTAGAAGAAAAGAAAAATATAAAAGAAAAATTAGATGAAGAGATAAAGGTAGAAAAGGAAAAAACTAAAGAATTTAAAAAGCCTAAGAATGAAGAGGCTCAGAAGGACAACCAAAAAGATTCTCTTGATACCAGTGCGTTACTAAAGAAAAAGAGTGATAGAAAAAAAATATAGAAGAGATGGGTTTCCCATCTCTTCTATATTTTTTTAGATATTGATAATAATATAATATATAAATTTAAAATTAGCTTATAAAAATAATTTAAAAAAATTTAATAAAGTACCGTTATTGAATTATAAAATACAATATGATAGTATTTTTCCTTGCATGCGGAAAAGGAGGCAGAATAGTGAAGAATAAAATAATAGGAAACACGATAATATTCATATTTATAATAACTTTTGTAAATATATTTAAGAAATTATTTGGAGAAGGAAATACACTAATGGGTGTAACTATTATTACTACAGCCTTAACACTTATGGAAAAAGATTTAACTATATCGCCAGTTAAAAATTTTGCGAAAATATTATCGATAAACATATTTAGTTTAATATTTTCAGTTTTAGCAATTAAGAATATATTCTTAGGAATAATAATAAATTTTATTGCCCTTTTTGTTATAGGATATTTATTTAGTTATGATTTGAAAAAATCAGTTGTAGTTCCTTTTGGACTTCAGTATTTTTTTATGTTATTTTATCCTGCTGAAGGAGCAGTATTATATAATAGATTTTTATCTTTGATTTTTGGATCTATATTTATAATGATAATCCAATTTATAGTTAATAGAGATAAGGTTTTTAAAGTTGGAAGTAAAGTAGTAAATGAGATTAGTGATAATATCCTTTTTAAGATAAGAGCTATACAAAAGAATGAGGATACTACTAAAGAAAATATAAGTATAGTAGAATCAATAAATTATTTAAAAAGAGTGATTTTTGATAAAAGAGTAGATGATTATTATTTAACTAAGGATGGAATTATAGTAACAGATATTTTGTGGTCTCTTGAGAGAATAAACTTATTACTTGATGATATAAGTGCTTTGGAAAATAAAGAAGACTATTATGATTTACTAAATGATGTATATAACGAGGTTATTGTCATAAAAAATAGAGATTTTAATGCTAGTAACATTCATATACTTAAAAATAATTCTTATGATGAAAAAATAGAAAAAAAGTATGTAGAGGAATTCATAGGATTAATTAATAATTTACTTAAAGAAGTTGCAGAAATAGATATCTTAACTCAAAAGGAAAAGAATAATATAAAAGTAGATTATGAAATTCCTAACCATTTTCATAACATAACAGTACATAAGAGGAATTTTAATATTGATTCGTCAAAAGTTAGATATGCAATAAGGTTAGGAATAGTTGGAACAATTACTGTATTTATTGCTAAATTATTAAATTTATCAGAAGGTAGATGGATGTGTTTTACGATCTTCTCATTAATACAACCTTATTCAGAGTTTTCTAAATCAAGGGCAAAGGATAGAATAACTGCAACAATTATTGGAGGAATTATTGTAATATTGTCTTTTACTATATTAAGAAATAATACTGCAAGAGCAGTGGTTATTTTGATGGCAGGATATCTAGATCCATTTACAACAAGTTATAGGGGAAAAATGATTTGTGTAACTGTATCAGCAGTAGCTTCAGCATCATTGGTGGGAGGAACACTAAGAATGGTGTTAACGAGAATTGTATTTGTAATAATAGGAGCAAGTTTAACATTAATTGCAAATAAATACATATTCCCATATAAAATAAAAGACATGAAAAAATATTTATTTGAGACCTATGACTCATTAATAAATCAAATGAAAGTAGATATTAATGAAAAACATAATGATTATAGTATAAGAAATTTATACCTTATAACTGGATTTATAGAAGATAAAATGAAGTTATCCATAAATTCAAATAACAATAAAGAGATTAATAGATATTTAGACGGTAAGAGATTAGAGGTAAATAGCTTATATAAGAACTTCTTATTACTAAGCAATAATTAAAAGAAAAATGTAGCAAAAGTATATAAATATAAATACATATATAGTAATAGTAATATAATAGGAGAATAACCATATGCAAATGATGGATATGCTTTTTAGGGGTCTAATGGGCGGTATGGGAGGTGGAATGCCAAATATGGGGGGTGGAATGTCAAACATGGGAGGTAATTCACTTATGAATATGCTAATGGGCTCAATGATGGGAGGAATGGGTGGTCAAAGACCAGGCCAAGGACAACAAGGACAAATGAATAATCCACTATCTATGCTAATGAATGGAATGTCAGGAATGAATGGTATGGGAAATAGCATGCCTCAGGGAAATAATATGAATCAATTGTTAAGCATGTTGATGGGAGGAAACGGCATGAATATGCCTAATCAGAATAGAAATATGAACAACATGAATAACATGAACAATCCTTTGGCAAATTTTATGAATAGTTTAAATATGCAACAACCAAACCAACAAAGCAATCAAGGTGGAAATAGAAATAATGGCGTAGATATGAATCAATTAATGAGTATGCTAATGAATGGGAATCAAGGTTCAGAAAATAATATGAATAATGGAAGTAATCCAAATAATCAAGGAAATTCTCAAATGGATCCATTATCAATGTTGTTTGGTTCAATGAATGGTGAAAATACCAATGGAAGTAACACTAATGGAAATACGAACTCTAATTTAGATAGAAGTAGAGAATCATCTAGAAGACATAGAAGAAGATAGAACTAATGCATAATTGATAATGCGTAATGCATAATTGAAATGAAAAAATGAAAGAATTAAATAAGTTGCGTTAACTTATAACTTAGGCTGTCCTTTGGGCAGCCTAAGTTTACTTAACATAATATACTTTATAATAAGAAAAAAATATTAAATTAAGGGTTTATTAATTTAATAAAAGATGTTATTCTATATAATCGAAAGTATAATATAGGAGAGTAAAGTAATGAATAAAGAACTAACAAAAGATATGACAACTGGTAATCCAGTAAAATTAATATTATTGTTTTCAATACCTTTATTAATAGGAAATATTTTTCAGCAGTTCTATAGTATGGTTGATACTATAATCGTAGGTAGATTTGTTGGAGTAGATGCTTTAGCAGCAGTTGGCTCAACTGGTTCTATGTCTTTTTTAATTAATGGTTTCGTTGTTGGATTAACTAGTGGGTTTGCTGTTTTAATATCTCAAAAGTTTGGTGCTAAGGATGAGGCTGGTCTTAAAAAGGCTACAGCGAGTACTATAGTTTTATCTTTAATAGCAACTATTATAGTTACAATTGTAAGTATGCTTTTTGCAAAGCCATTACTTAACTTAATGAATACTCCAGAAAATATAATAAATGATGCTTATAGCTATATTATCATTATTTATGGAGGAACAGTTGCAACAGTTGCATATAATATGTTTGCAAGTATATTAAGAGCATTAGGTGATAGTAAAACACCATTATATTTCTTAATAATAGCTTCAATTTTAAATATAGTTTTAGATATAGTATTTATAGTAAACTTTAAGATGGGAGTTTCAGGGGCAGCTTATGCTACAGTTATTTCTCAAGGGGTATCAAGTATTTTATGCTTAATATATACATATAGAAAATATAAAATATTAAGACTTAAAAAAGAAGATTTTAAAGTTAAAAGAAGAATGTATATAAAACATTTAAAAATAGGAATTCCAATGGCACTTCAGTTTTCTATAACTGCACTTGGAATAATGACAGTACAAGGAGCTTTAAATGTATTTGGTTCTACAGTAATTGCTGCATATACAGCAGCTTCTAAAGTATTACAAATAGTAATGCAACCAGCTATTACCTTTGGAGTTACTATGGCAACATATTGTGGACAAAACTTAGGAGCTAAAAATTATGCTAGGATAAAAGAAGGAGTAAAGAAATGTACCCAAATATCTATAGTTACTAGCATTCTTGCAGGACTTATATTAGTATTTGGTGGAAAGTTCTTTGTAGGATTATTTATAGAGAATCCAGATGCGAGTATATTAGCTTATGCACAAGAATGTTTAAATTATGCTGCAGTATTTTTTATTCCATTAGGATTAATATTTATATATAGAAATGCTCTTCAAGGAATGGGAGAATCCTTTGTTCCTATGATGGCAGGAGCATATGAACTTATAGCTAGAGCAATTGTCGCATTTACATTACCAAGATTTATTTACTATACTGGTATATGTTTAGCAGATCCAATAGCATGGCTTGCGGCAGCAATTCCATTAGGAATTTATTATCATAAAAAAATGAAATCTATAGATAATACATTAATTGTTGAAACTCCGTAAGGAGTTTTTTCTTTATATGGAAATTAATAAAATATTAACTACAAATAATATACAATATAATATGAATATTATATAATTTCATTAAGTATCTTATTAAGTAAAAATAAAAAGGGAATAATTATGGGAATACTAAAAAACTTAATTTTACAGGGGGAGTAAAATTGAACAAATATATTAGAAAAGCAATTAAATTAATTTTACTAAGTATCATAGTATTAGCAGTAGGTTCTTTTATATATCTATATTTCAATCAACCTATTTCAATTTATAAATCAAAGGAATTTAAAATTTCAGGTAATCCAGTATTAGATAAAGAACTATTAAAAGAAGAAGTAAAAGAAGACGTAGAGAATATTATAAATATAATAGAGAATACTCATCCAATATTTTTAGAAGAAGTACCAGAAAGGTATTATATTGCAAAAAATGAACTATTAAATCTAAGCAATTCTAGTATGACAGTTGGAGCTTTGCAAAAGGAAATATCTAAATATTTATCATCATTAAAAGATGGGCATACAGCTCTTTGGTGGAGTGAGAATATGCTTCTTGATATAGAATGGAAATATAAAGATGGAAACTTAATATTACTTGATAAAGAAAAAAATTTAACTGATAAAGTTATAAAAAAAATAGGAAATGTAGATATTAGTAAAATAGTAGAGAAAATTAAAGAAATATTTCCAGCAGAAAACTATATTGCAGAAGCTAGGAATATAGAAAGATATTCTAGGGGGAAAATTTTACTAGGAAGCATTGGTATAGAAAATAATAGTAATATTAATTTGACTGTAGAAGATAAGGGAATAGAAGAAAATATAGAAGTAAAATTTAATAGAGGTATAAATAATAGTTATATAGATACTAGTATTTATATTAAAAAGCTAGATGAAAAAACTGCTTATGTAAGATTGGCAACTTGTGAAGTTAATTCAGCATTAGAAACCTTAGTAAAAGATATTAAAGAATATAGAAGTGAAGGAATAAGTAATTTTATATTAGATGTAATTGATAATCCAGGAGGAAATTCAA
Source organism: uncultured Clostridium sp. (assembly GCA_934746015.1). Lineage (GTDB taxonomy): Bacteria > Bacillota > Clostridia > Clostridiales > Clostridiaceae > Clostridium. The sequence goes on along the minus strand of CAKVEW010000002.1, from coordinate 139,896 downwards.
TAGCTTGCAGTATGATTTTAGAAGCTCTTGATATGGTACCAGGAAATTATGGAGCTGTAATAAGATTTTCTCCTTTAGCCCAAGAACAAAGGGGATATTTAAGAAAAAGTGGAAGTATAGAATTTAAAAGTAGCAATAAAGCAGTAAAGAATGAAGATATTAATTTATATGTACTTACAAATGAAGTTACTTTTAGTTCAGCTCAAATGCTATGCGTATGGGTATCAGATGGTGATCTTGGAACTTTAGTAGGACGACCAAGTAGCAATAAACCGTCAAGTTATGGAGATGTATTGACATATCAATTAAAGAATTCTAACCTCATAGGTCAAGTATCATATAAAAAATGGAGGAGACCTGATGTTAGTAAAGATAATGAACCTATATTAGAACCAGATATTTATGTGGAATATGGTGATGATATATTAGAAGCTGCTTTAAAAGATATAATAAATAAAAATTAATAATAAAAAATTATATAGTTTGGTATCAGTTATGTATTAATTTTATGAGAACTCATCAAAAAGATGAGTTTTTATATTTTGTATGCAACATTTTAAAGAGTTAAATTGTATTTGCAATATTTAGTATATAGCAAAAATAGTCGAGAATTATAGCTTTCTTATTTGGTATATTTTACTTGTAAGGGGTGATAAAAGGATGGAGGAACGAATTAAAGCAATTCAACGAATGCAAGATTATATAGAACACCATTTAAATGAGGATATTTCTATGAGTGATTTATCAAGAGTATCCTTATATTCTCCATGGTATTCTTATAGACTATTTACACAATTATTAAATATTACACCTTCAGATTATATACGTAGGCTTAGGTTGTCTAAATCTGCAATAAAATTACGTGATGAACTGGTGAAAATTATAGATGTTGCCTATGAAGCAGGATTTAAAAGTGTAGATGATTATCAAAGGGCCTTTTATCGTGAATTTGGTTGTAATCCAGGGCAATATGCACAAAATCCAATTCCAATACATCTTTTTACTCCTTATGGAATTAAATCAATTAAAGGAGGTAAAGAAAAACCTATGACTAATGTAAAAACAATATTTATACAAATGGTAGATAAACCTGAGCGTAGAGTAATTATTAAACGAGGTGTAAAAGCTACTGAGTATTTTTCTTATTGTGAAGAAGTTGGTTGTGATGTTTGGGGATTGCTAAAGAGTATAAAATCCATAAGTGGAGAGCCTGTATGTTTATGGTTACCTAAAAACTATATAGCTGAAGGAACATCAGAGTATGTACAAGGGGTTGAAGTTCCAACAAATTATAGTGGCGTGATTCCTGATGGCTTTGATATAATTGATCTTCCAGCAAGTAAATACTTGATGTTTCAAGGAGAACCCTTTGAAGAAGAATATTATGCAGAAGCAATTGAACAGGTATGGGAAGCAATAAAAAAATATAATCCATCAATAATAGATTATAAATGGGATGATTTAAATCCACGTATTCAGCTTGAACCAATTGGAACAAGAGGATATATAGAATTACTTCCAATTAAAAAATTATAATGAATTTGAATATATAAAATTCAAATTAAGATTACAAAAAGTAGTTAGTTTCGTATAAAACAAAACTAACTATTTTTTAAACTCTGAAAGGAGTTTTTTCCTTAATTCTACATTTTACATTCTACATTCTACATTTTGAAAAGCTGTCGTAAGACAGCTTTTCTTAAAATCCTTTTTTCTTTGCTTCAACTCCACTTTCATTAAGTGCAGGTTCTTCTGTAGTGAAATTATAGTGATTATTAGCATATTGATTTTGAGTTTTTGAACCATTCTTTAAGTAATTTTCTTTAGAGTGTTTTTTTCTATTTTGATTTTTCATATGTTTCCTCCTAAAAGTATTATTCATTTATATTATTAGGATATTATATAAAATTATGAATTTATAAATAAATATATAATTTTCAAATTTTATATAGTTTAGGTTTATTATTTAATTATTACATTTAATGTATAATCAATATATACATTTATTTGTATTTATTGGAGGAAATATGATTAAAATATTATTTTTAGAAGATGAACCTAATATACTTGAAGTTACAACTGAATATATGAAAATGCAAGGATATGATGTTACTTGTGTATATAATGGAGAAGAAGCTTTAAAAATACTAGTACCATTTTTTAGTGCTGCAATAATTTTAATATTGAAGCCTATGGAGATGATAGAAATTGTTACTCCATAGGTTTTATTTTTGAATTATACTAGTAACATTATGTAAATTAAAAAAATAAATGATTTAATTCATTTAAAATGATATAATCAATTAGCGAAATATATAAAGTAGGTGTTTAAATGTCAAATAATAGATTTCTACCAATAAGTAAAGAAGACATGAAAGAACGTGGATGGGAACAATGTGACTTTATTATAGTTACGGGGGATGCTTATATTGATCATCATAGCTTTGGAACTGCAATTATTTCTAGAGTTCTAGAGGATGCTGGATATAAGGTTGGTATTATACCACAACCAGATTGGCATAGTACAGATGATTTTATGAAACTTGGAAGACCAAGACTTGCTTTCTTAGTTAACGGCGGAAATATGGACTCCATGGTTAACCATTATACTGTAAGTAAAAGACCTAGAGAAAAGGATCTTTATACTCCAGGTGGTAAAATGGGAGCAAGACCAGATAGAGCCACTATAGTTTATTGTAATAAAATTAGAGAAGCATATAAAAATATTAATGTTGTTATAGGTGGAGTAGAAGCCAGCTTGAGAAGAATGGCTCACTATGATTACTGGGGTGATAATGTTAGAAATTCTATATTAATAGATAGTGGAGCAGATCTTTTAATATATGGAATGAGCGAAAAGCAAATTGTAGAAGTAGCTAATGCTTTAAATGATGGATTTGAAGCTAAATATATAAGACATGTTAATGGTACTACATATACTATAGATTCATTAGATGAAATATATGGGGATTATAAGTTATTGCCATCAAAGAATGAAGTAACAAGGGATAAACTAAAATATGCTGAAGCTTTTAAAATTCAGTATGAAGAGCAAGATCCTGTAAGAGGTAAGATGTTAGTTCAAAAACATGGAGACAAATATGTAGTATGCAATACACCAGAAATGCCTTTAACAAGGGAAGAACTAGACAAGGTTTATGCTCTTCCATACACTAAAGAATGTCATCCAATATATGATGAATTTGGTGGAATTGCAGCCTTAGAAGAGGTTAAATTTAGTATAGTAAGCTCAAGAGGATGTTTTGGAAACTGTTCATTTTGTGCTATAACTTTCCATCAGGGAAGAGCAGTTCAAAGTAGAAGTGAAGATTCAATATTAGACGAAGCTGTTGAAATAACTAATCTTAAAGACTTTAAAGGTTATATACATGACGTTGGAGGACCAACTGCAAACTTTAGAAAGCCCGCTTGTAAAACACAACTTACTATAGGTGCATGTAAATCTAAACAATGTTTAACTCCAAAGCCATGTAAGAATTTAATAGTGGATCATAGTGAATTCTTAGGAATACTTAGAAAGATAAGAAAACTTCCTAAAGTAAAGAAGGCTTTTGTTCGTTCAGGATTAAGATATGATTACATAATGGCAGATAAAAATGATACATTCTTTAGAGAACTTGTTGAGCATCATGTAAGCGGACAATTAAAGGTTGCACCAGAGCATGTAGCGGCTAACACTTTAAAATATATGGGTAAGCCATCAGGTGATACTTATGATAGATTTAGAGAAAAATTCTTTAAGATAAATAAGCAATTAGGTAAGGAGCAATATTTAATTCCATATCTAATGTCAAGCCATCCAGGAAGTGGATTAAATGAAGCAATAGAATTAGCTGAATATTTAAGAGATACAAAATATCAACCAGAGCAAGTTCAAGACTTTTATCCAACACCAGGAACATTATCTACAGCTATGTTCTATACAGGAATTAATCCAATAACTGGTGAAGAGGTATATATTCCAAAGACAAGAGAAGAAAAGGCTATGCAAAGAGCACTTCTTCAATTTAAAAATCCTAAGAACTATAATTTAGTTCATGATGCTTTAGTTAAAGCAGGAAGAGAAGATTTAATAGGTAATGGACCAAAGTGTTTAATTAAATCAAAAGCTGATAGATATATGGCTAAGATGAAAAAAGAAGAAGCAATAGCAAGAGGAAACTCAAATAGAAGTAAGCAAGGTTCTAAGTCAAAATCTTCTTCAAAATCAACTTTAAAAATGAATAGTAAATCAACTTCAAAGTCAACAAATAGTAAAGGTGCATCAAAAGGGAAATTTGGAGACTTTAAAGGAAAAAGTTCTAAGCCAAAAAGTAATAAGAGTACTAATAGAAGACAAGGAAGATAAGGCGAAGAAGTGATACTTCACAATGTAAAATTAAGAATGAATAATTAAAAATTAATGAAAAAACTCCTTTAGGAGTTTTGAAAAGATTTTAATTTTAGTAATTCTGAAAGAATTACATCAATAATTCTACATTTTACATTTTACATTCTTAATTTGGGACTGTTAACACAGTCCCCTATATCCAAAGGGGAAGAGTAAATGAAGAAGAGTTTTAAAATAGATGAATTTTTATTGAAATATCCACATGCAGAAGAGAAAATTAAAACTAATAATATAGATATTGATGTTTTAAATGACATATATAATGATTTTGTAGAGTATGAAATTTCTTATGAAAATCATGCAGACTTTATATCTAACATTTTACGTTCACAACCAATTATTCATACAGTAAAATCAAGAATAAAGGACCCAGATAGATTAATTGAAAAAGTTATAAGAAAAACAGAAGATAGAAAGTTAAAGTACGGAAAAGACTTTCAATTTACTCTAGAAAATTATAAAAATGAAATAAATGATTTAATTGGAATTAGAGTTATTCATATATTTAAAGATCAGTGGCAGGATATTCATGAATTTATAACTAAAACTTGGAATGTTATTGAAGTTACTGCAAATGTCAGAGAAGGAGATAACACTAAAAAGTTTGAAGAACTTGGTATAGAAGTTAGATCAAGAATATCAGGGTATAGATCAGTTCACTACTTAGTGGAATTTTATCCAACTAACGAAAAAGTTATAGCAGAAATTCAAGTTAGAACAATATTTGAAGAAGGCTATGGAGAAATAGATCATAGACTAAGATATTCACACTCAGAAATACCAGAAATTCTAAAGTCAAATCTACTTTTATTTAATAGAATTGCAGGAAGTGCAGACGAAATGGCATCTTTAATAAATGACCTCAGCAAAGAATGGTCTTGTAAAGAGAAGGAACTTCTAAGAATAATTGAAGAACAAAAAGAAGAAATTGAAAGATTAAAGAGCTTAAAATAAAAATTGTATATAAATTTATTGAGAAAATTATTTTAAATTTTAACTCCATGTAGAAGCAATATGGCACCTACCTGGAGTTTATTTTTTTATGTATAATATAATTAATAGGTATAAATTAGGGAGGAGGAATTTGTATGTTTTTCTTTATACCAATTATTCCGTTAAGCAAAATACTTATAATATATATACTGGTAGCTATAGTTCCAGCAATATTTTTACTCCGTTACATATATAAACAAGATACTATTGAAAAAGAGCCACCTAGCCTTTTGTGGTCCCTGATACTTTGTGGTGTTGCAGCAGCATTATCTTCTATTGTTTTAGAGGGAATCGGTAGTATGGTTTTAGATAGTACAGTAAGTCAAGACAGCCCGTATTATGTTATTATTTTATCTTTTATTGTAGTGGCTGCTGTGGAAGAAGGAACAAAGCTTTTCTTTTTAAAACGTCGTACATGGAAGGATTGGAATTTCAATTATTTGTTTGATGGAGTTGTATACTCTGCCTTCGTATCTTTGGGGTTTGCTGCTTTTGAGAACATCAAATATATTTTTTCTTATGGAATTTCAGTAGCTTTACCTCGTGCGTTGTTAGCCATACCAGGTCACTTGGGCTTTTCGGTTTTTATGGGTATATTTTATGGTCGGGCTAAACTTTGTGAGAAAAGAGGAAGAAAATTTGGTACAGTATTCAATTTGTTCATTGGATATTTTAGTGCAGTATTTTTACATGGTTTTTATGATGCCTGCGCTATGATAGGAACCACTAAGGCAAATATAGTTTTCTATGCATTTGTTGGAATTATGTATATTATAGTATACCGTTTGATTAAAAGTGCATCTTATAAGGATAGGCCACTTTATTAAAAATAGAAGAATTAAAATCGGATGGAGGTTATCTCTGTCCGATTTTTTAATTTTAATTATAAATATATTAAACAATGTTATTTAATAAAAATAAGAATACTTTAGGAACTTAGGGAAAAAATAGTATGTATGGCTATAATATTGAAAGAAGGTGTACCACTATGTCATTAGAAAGCATGATTATTAAAAAGTATTTTAAACAAAATAATCAAGTGCCCTTTAAGGTTATATTTAAAGATGGTAAAGAGTTAAATATAGATAAGGGTAATCCTAAATTTGTTGTAAAAGTAAATGGAAATATAGATAAAAAATTATTACTCACTAGTACATCATTAGCACTAGGAGAAGCTTATATGGATAAGGTATTAGATATGGAAGCAGGAGATTTATATGATGCTTTAGATATTGTAATGGGAAGGTTAGAAGAGTTTAATGTTAATGAAAATATATTAAGTAAATTAATACATTCATCAACATCTAAAAAGAATCAAAAGAAAGAAGTTACATCACATTACGATATAGGAAATGATTTTTATGAACTTTGGTTAGATAAAACAATGAGTTATTCTTGTGCATATTTTAAAAGTGAGGATGACACATTATATGAAGCACAAAAGAATAAAGTAGATCACATTTTGAAAAAATTACAACTTAAAGAAGGTATGAATTTGCTAGATATAGGTTGTGGTTGGGGATATTTATTAATTGAGGCTGCTAAAAAATATAAGGTTCATGGAGTTGGCATTACCTTAAGTGAACAACAATATTTAAAATTTAAAGAAAGAATTAAGGAAGAGAGCTTAGAAGAATATTTAACTGTTGAATTAATGGATTATAGAGATTTAGAAAAGAGTAATTTAAAGTTTGATAGAGTTGTCAGTGTAGGGATGCTTGAGCATGTTGGTCGTGATAACTATGAGCTTTTCTTAAAAAATGTAGATTATGTATTAAAGGATCAAGGATTATTTTTATTACACTATATTAGTGGAAGAAAAGAACATTCAGGAGATCCATGGATAAAAAAATACATATTTCCAGGGGGAGTTATTCCAAGCTTGAGAGAAATAATACATATTGGGAGTGAACTTAGTTATTATACTTTAGATGTAGAAAGTTTAAGAAGACATTATCAAAAGACATTACTTTTTTGGTATGATAATTATAAAAATAATATAGATAAGATTTCAAAAACCTTTGATGAAAGGTTTGTTAGAATGTGGGAGCTATACTTATCTTCTTGTGCTGCATCCTTCCATAATGGAATGATTGATTTGCATCAAATAGTGTTTTCAAAAGGAAATAACAACACATTAGAAATGACTAGAGATTATTTATACAAATAATATATTATATAAAATGAGCAGACTTGAATAAATAATATATTTCTATTTTGGGGATGGGGTATATATTAAAAGGTATTTTAGTTAATTTCTTATAAAAAATAGTGTAAGTAGAGAAGTTTCGTCGAATTGTTATAAAAATAGCGTTATTCAAGGTAAGGGTTACGTGGAATTATTAAAAATATACAAATAATGTTAGAATATATCAAAAGTTTACTGATAGTAATTTTAAGCTTGTAAAACAAAAACTGTTTGCACAAGAATTACTTTTTAAGTTAACAGGTAGAGGCATTAGTATATGCGTCTGCTGTGGTAACAGCAGACTACACTCGTAGTACAATAATGAGAATGGTAATTCTCCACCAGTTAACTCAGCAATTTAATAAATTACCAACTAGCCTCTCTATTGGGGAGGGGTAATCTATTAATATTTATAGGATATAAGTAGCATTATGTCCATATTTTTAATTGGATCTTGAAAAATATTTGTGGTGTTTCTTTAAATTTTAATAAATGGAGGAAAAATTAAATTTCAATAGATATAGTGGTATCTGACGCAGTTTAGTATAAATATTATCCAACATTGGCACTTGAGTTTAATTTAAATTCAAGTGTTTTTTTCTTATCAATTTTGTATAAATCCTACTCTTTCGCTGAATTATTATGAAATATGTATGAAACTTGTGAGTGCTGTGTTGAAACATTTGAAAGAGTCTGTTGAATTTCTCAACACATATAAAGATAGCCTTTAAAAATCAAGAACTTTTATAATTGGCATGATTATTGCTTATTAATAATAATGTAAAGAAAGGAGGAAAATATGAGAAGAATTATAGTTGCAACTCATGGTAAATTGGCTGAAGGTTTTATGACTTCCATTAAATTGATTGGTGGAAACACATCAAATATGGTGTTTCTTAACGCTTATGTAGAAAATACAAATATTGATGAAGATATAAAAGAAATCATGAAAATGCCAGTCGATGAAGAAATAATTGTTTGTACAGATTTATTGGGAGGAAGCATTAATCAAAAGTTTATCCCTTATTTAGGGAGAGAAAATTTTTATTTAGTCACAGGTATTAATCTCGCATTTGTTTTAGGATTAAGTATGTATGATGGAGAGATATCTAAGAGCCTGTTAGAAAAAATGATTGAAGAATGTAAGGAACAAATGATATTGGAGAATGACTATTTTAAAAATGAAAGTAGTAACGAAAGTTTTTTTGAAAGGGGGTGAAATTAATGATCTCAATGTTAAGGATAGATGAACGACTAATTCACGGACAAGTTGCTGTTGCATGGACTAAATCATTAAGGATAACACACATAGTAGTAATAAATGATGAAATTAGTAAAATAGAAATGCAGAAACAAATTTTAAAAATGGCTGCACCACCAAATGTAAAGGTGGCAATAAAAGATATAGAAGGTGGTTTGCAGTTATTAAAAGACCCAAGAACAAAGGATTTGAATATACTTGTTGTTGTCAAAAATGTAAAAGATGCATACACAATAGTACAGAAATTTGATGACATTAAAGTTGTAAACATAGGTAATTGTGGTTTTTTTGCTAAGGAAAAAGAATGTAAAGAATTTAGTAAATATGTAAGACTAACTGAAGAAGATATATCCTTACTAAAGCAAATTAATAACAAAATACCAGTAGAAATGCAGATAACACCAGAGTTCAAAGCAGTTAATTTTGAAAAAATGATGAAAGGGGAATAAAATTATGTTAATAAAAGCTTTATGTGTAGCAATAGCTTATTATTTATGCTGTTACGTTCAGCAGGCTTTAGGAATTTATCATTTTAATAGGCCTATTATTATATGTACTATAATTGGTTTACTTTTAGGAGATTTGAGAACCGGGATAATATTAGGAGCTACTTTCGAATCACTATTCCTAGGCGTAATTGCAGTTGGAGGAGCAGTTCCTGCAGACGCAAGTGTTGGTGCAACAATTGGAGCTGCAGTATCTATTCTTAGTAATGTAGATGCTAATACAGCTATGACAATTGCGGTTCCAGTATCAATGATGTCATTAATTCTGATGCAATTATCATTCGGTGTTGTTATTCCAATGTTTTTACCTAAAGTTGAAAAATATGCAAAAGAAGGTAATGCTAAAGGTATGGTTCGTACACATTGGATTATGTCAATATTTAGTTTTTTATTTCAAGCGATTGTTATTTTTGTAGCTATTCGTTTAGGTGTAGATTATATTAATAAGTTTTTAGCTGTAATGCCTTCATTTGTTACAAGGGGATTTGCTGCTGCTGGAAGTATGCTCCCAGCTGTAGGATTTGGACTTCTTTTAAATGTATTATTTGATAAAAAGATTTTTGCATTTTATTTCTTGGGATTTTTGTTAGTAATTTATTTAGGTCTACCAAGTATTGCTATTGCGATATTTGCTGCAATCATTGCAATTACATATTTCTTTGCCGGTAGTGATAAAGAATCAAATATGCATGAGGATAATGAGAAGGAGGCTTTTTTTGAATGAGTAAATATATAATTTCTCCAGAAGAAAAGAAAATGTTAAGAAAAATATTTAAGAGATCATTTCATATTTATGGTTCCGGGAATATGGCCAGCATGACTTCTGTTGGTTATGCTCAGTCCATAATACCTGCTATCGAAATGTTCCATAAAGACGAAGAAGAGAAAAGAAAAGCACTAGTACGCGCACAGACATTTTTCAATTGTACTTATGAAACGGCTCCTTTTATAATGGGAATAAATGCTGCTATGGAAAAGCAAAAGGCAAATGTGAAAGACTTCGATGATAGCTCAATTAATGCAGTAAAAGTATCTTTAATGGGACCACTTTCTGGCATTGGAGATTCTTTGTTTTGGGGTGTTGTTAGACTACTAGCGGCTAGTATTGCACTTCCACTTGCGGCAAAAGGAAATATTGTAGGTCCTATTTTATTTTTATTACTATACAACGTACCTTCAATTCTGACTCGTTACAATCTCTTGTATTTAGGTTATACCACTGGAGAAAAGTTTTTAAATAAGCTATACAATTCTGGAATAATGAAGAGGTTAACAACTGCATTTGGTATTGTAGGATTGATTATGATAGGTGCACTTTCTGCTCAATTTGTGACAATATCTACACCATTAACCTTCACTTTTAGTGCTGGAGAGACAATAGTTGTGCAGGAAATTTTAGATTCTATTTTAAAGGGATTATTACCTTTAACTGTAGTAATAACTTGTTTCCTTTTACATAGGAAAAAAGTAAATATGTCAAAAATGCTGATAGGTATTATTATCATAGCCATATTAGGAGCATTTATAGGAATATTATAATTTATAAATTTAAGGAAGGTGATAAAAATGAAGAAACTAATTGTTGTGGCAGATGATTTTGGCTTTAGTGAAGCGTATAATTACGGTGTTATCAAGGCTCATGAAGATGGTATTGTTACTTGTGCATCTTTGATGAGTAATATGGATGCTGCTGAACATGGAGTAAGGCTAGCTCAGAAGTATCCAAAGTTATGTTTATGTCAGCACACTAATGTTGTTCAAGGGTATTGCTGTTCAGATCCTAAAGATATTCCTTCTATAGTAAGCGCAACCGGAAAGTTTTACAAATCGGGAGAATATGCTCCGGACCCACGTTTTCCTAAAGTAAAAAGTGGGACACGAAAAATGAACAAAGAGGATTTTAAAAGAGAAGCTATTGCTCAGATGGAACGATTTAAACAATTAACTGGTCATTATCCAATACATGTAGAAGGGCATTCGATTATAAATGATGAAATTATTGAAGCTATTGAGGAAATAGGAAAAGAGTATTCCATCCATGTAATGAAATATGATAATTCCCCTCAAGAAGGATTTCTAGACTCATATGAATATTCCTTCGACCATCCAGAATACGGCAGACTAGTAGAACAAGGGTCGAAAGAAGAGTATTTTTTAAATGATGTTTTCAATCTACTAGAGGATCCTCATGAAATAGTAGTACTTCATTTTCATCCAGGTTACTTAGACGGGTATATTTTAGACAATTCAACTGTAACTGTAGCTAGGTGTCGTGATCAGCAGACATTAACTTCTCCAAAGGTTAAAAACTGGATTAAAGGAAATAATATTGAATTAATAACCTTTGATGATCTAGTAATTCAGAATTCTTAATCAAAAAAGCTAATTAATATATTCGTTAGATAGTAAGATTTTATATTCATTTAGATTTGCTTTTATTTCTATGTCTTAATATTATATTAAGCTATCGTTGATATAAGTATAATTTATAGTGATATATTCTTTTTAGTAAATTTATTTTCATAAGTTAATATAAGAAAGGAAAATCACTATGATTTTTTATTAAACTTGGGTTTTAAGACATTAAAATTAATAAGTTTCAAGCGATGAAAGCGAATAAAGCTCGTACGAATAAATACGGAAATTATGGAATATAGAGCTCCTTTGTTATATAATAATAATAAAATTATTCGCAAAGGAGCTGTTTTGTCTTGATAAGGAATAAATTAGGTTATATATACTATTGACGAAATAACATCAGTACTTATATTAAAATGCATATTTAACATAATGAGCATGTGATATATTACAAGGGAATTCAATAATTATAACTGTATAGAGAATTAAGGAGTAATCAAGGAAGATAGTGCTCTAATAGAGATACATCACTACGTTATGCTGCATGACTGCGAGCCATAAATGCATATTCAAGCGACTTCAAGTAAAGCTGAAGGATGCTTACCTAAGCCCCTTCTATAGCATTAGCTAATATGCTTAGTATAGCTCAAGAGGTGATAATTGGAAAGACTTCTTAAAAAATAATTCACAAAAAATATTTAGAAGGCAAATGGATCTCTTACCTGTGGATAAAATAATAAAATTAATCTTCCAATTGTTAATTATCCTGAAAATTTGATTTTTTAAACGCTTTGTGTTTGTTTAAGAAATTTCCTCTTTCATGCTAATAGTAAGATTATTGTTATTTATGCTGTAATAAGTTGATAAGGAGAATATTATGGTAGCTATTAACAAAGTTTATAATAAGGTTATAGAACTGTTAAATAATAATGAAAATCTAGGTGGAGTGAATGCTGAACAAGTTGCAGCTTCACTAGGATTGAAGCGAAGTGTGGTTTCATTATATCTGAATAAACTATACGAACAAGGTAAGCTTAATAAAAAGGGTTCACATCCAGTTCTATTTTTTATTGAGTCAATAAACAGTAGCGATATATTAGATGAAATAATCGGAGCAGATGGTAGCTTACATGATATAATCGAATTATGCAGATCATCTGTTATTTATCCTCCTTCAGGGTTACCTTTGTTAATAGAAGGAAATAGTGGTACTGGAAAGAGTTTTTTAGCACAAAAAATTTATCGGTATGCAATAGAAAAATCTATTATTAATTGTAATGCTCCATTTATTACCCTAAATTGTGCTGACTATGCAAACAATCCAGAGCTTCTATCTTCTATTTTATTTGGATATATTCGAGGGGCATTTACAGGTGCTGAACAAGAGAAAAAAGGTATATTGGAGGAAGCAAATGGTGGATATTTATTTCTTGATGAAGTACATAGACTTAGCCCGGAAAATCAAGAAAAGTTGTTTTTATTTATAGATCAAGGTATATTTAGAAGACTTGGAGAACAAAGTGGATGGCATAAAGCGAATGTTAGATTTTTATTCGCAACAAGTGAATGTAGTAATGAAGTATTGCTTGATACTTTTCATCGCAGGATATCATTAATTGTAAAGCTACCAGATTATAAAAATAGATCATATAAAGAACGAATCGAACTAATATTTAGCCTTTATAATAAAGAAGTTGCAAGATTAAAAAGGAATATTTACCTGCCATACTCGGCTGTAAAATATCTGTTAAATCTACAAAGCAAAGGTAATATTGGTTCTTTGAATAATATAGTGCACGTATCTTGTGCTAGAGCATATACAGACCAATATAATGAAAAAGATACTATTAAAGTTTTTATGAAGTACTTAGATGATGAATATATAGATGAAGCTGATGATTTGGGGATTACTTTCTATTATGGAGAAAATATAGCTCCAAAGGCAAAAATGTTTTTACCAGAAAATCAAGTGTTTGAAAAAGTAATTGGAACGATAAAAGAACATAATATGAATAATAATGGCTTGTTTAAATCTATATCAAGTATTCTAAATAATACTGAAGTAAATTTTGAATTAGGGGAATACAACCAATATTTAAAGATGAGTATAATTAATCGATTGAAAAAAATATGTGAATTATACTGTGTTAAAAATGATGTAAGGCTACAAAATGGGATATTGTTAATTTTGAATCTTAGCAAATTTCAAGTAGAAAAAGAGGTAGTAATATTAATAAAAGAAAAGTGGGATGAGTTAAAAAGAATTAATGAAAATGCATGCTACATTGCAAATAAGTTAATTGATTCCTTAACAGATTATGATTTTAGCTCAAAAGAGCTTGCTACCTTTTTATTAGGAGTTTTTTTATTAGATTATGTACGTAATAGCACAAAAATTAAAGCTTTAATAGTTTGTCATGGAAAGAATACAGCATCTAGTATTACAGACGTTGTTAATACGCTCTTAAATGATTTCCTTTTTGAGGGAATTGATATGCCTTTATATTGCAATCCTGAAAGTATTGTGAAAAAAGTTATAGAGTATATTGACCAATTTGATACAAAGTATGGTTTTTTGTTGATGGTAGATATGGGGTCTCTAGAACAGCTTTATGAACCTATTAAGAATCATCTTTATGGAGAGCTAGCGATTATTAATAATGTATCAACGGGTATTGCCCTTTCGATAGGTGAGAAGCTTCAACAAAACTATGATTTTGATAGCCTAACAAAACACATAATAGATGAATCTAAAATACAGTTGAAGTACTATGAAGGTATTTCGAAAGAATCAAATATTGTGATATCTTGTATTTCGGGAATGGGTGTTGCACAAAAAATTAGTAAGATATTTAAAAAATATATAAAAAGTGACTACGAAATTATTGTAATGGACTATAAATCAATGAAAGATTTATTGAAAGAGGAAAATATTCACAAGCTAAAAAATACAAAATTAATAATTACTACTAATGAATGTAAGTGCAATTATATCCCCTGTATCACAGTTCTAGAGATACTTAATAAGCAATGTGAGTATTTATTAAAACAAATACTAAAAGAAGATAATACAGGTAGCACTTTAGAAAATGTACGGGGGGAAATAGTCTCCTTATTCTCAGCAGAAGGGATTGCAACAGCTTTATCTTTTCTAGATTGTAAAAAAGTAATAAGTGATATTGACAATGTATTAGCTTGTTATGAAGAATATTATAAAAAGAAATTGCCAAGTCATTTACGTATGAATTTGAATTTACATATAGCAATGATGATTGAAAGATTAATGATAAATAAAGGCGAAGTTAATGAAGATATAATAGTTCCGACAGAGTTTTATGAACTTAGTAAAAAAGCTTTTTATATTATTGAATCTAAATACCATATAGAAGTAAGCTCTTATGAAATACTATTAATTTATGAGGTTTTAAAGTGTGAGATAGAATAAAAGTAATCGGTTTACAGGTTCTTTCCAAGCATGGTTGAATTTTTATAATTATAGTTATGATTAAATATAGGACATACTGTTATTACCTAAAGAGAATGTCAAGTAATATCGTAAAGAGCCGGTAAAGTGGGGGGCCTTAAAAGAGATGAGGACAGATACCTCGGAATCATCTTTCAGTAAGTGATTTCAAATTATTTTTATGTGTTGTGAGTAAAATTCATGGTATTGAGTATAAAGAAGAACTGCAAGTAAACAGCCAGATGTGTGATGCGAAGCTGAACGAAAGCTAATTGTTTATTAATCAGCGTTAATATATAAGTACAGTCAAAAATCAAGGTCTTTTACCAGCTGGAGATAAGTTTAACGGATAGATGACTATTGCTAAGACCATTTGTCAGTGCAATAATCTACAGCCTTGCTGAAAGTAAAAAAGTTATAATTTAAAATACTATAATTTTTTTTAATATATGTAACCATCAAAAAATCCACGTAAAGTAATTAAAGATTTAAAGTGATAAAATAAACTCCAAGTAGAAAGTAATACCATCCCTACTTGGAGTGGAAATTTAATATAATTATTTGCTGTTTGATACTCTTAATTCTGGTGGAAGCTTCTTTGATCACGGCATAATATCTAATGATAATCCTTTAGTATCTATATTTGATATCATATCAAATAAATACACTAAGTATTTTTCTACTATTAAGCCGTTAGCTTTAGCAGTTTCAATAATTCTATATTTTAGCACTAGATTTTGCTACTTTAGCTGTATTACTAAAAAACTAATTCTTACGGCCAATTACAAATGGCTTGATGGCCATTTCGGCACAGTTATTGTAAATCTCTAAAGAATCATCAAGTAAAATTTTCAACATTATTGTATCCAGTATATCCATCAATTTGAAGGAAACCAGAAAGCTCATTTAAAAATTCTTTTTGGACAAGAACTCGACATTGCCTTTTGGTAGTCATATAGGATAATGGGATCTTTAAGTTGGCCACTTCTATATAACCACATGTATTTCTTATATTTTGATTCCTTACCATTATTATCTATAACTTGTAAGGTTGTCTCATCATCCTGAATATAGTTTCTTCTTAGAAGCTCGTCTTTCATAGTATCTACTAATTCATTTGAAGTCATTGTTTTATAAAAAGCAGTACTTGTAGCTTTAGGTGAAATTATATTTATTTCTCCAGCTTCACTTTGCAAGGCTTGCAAGTATAGCTATATGTAATATGTTCTTCTATATAAAGTTTTGCAGGTATATATTTTAAAATTTCTTTTGAAGTCTTTTTCCTATAATAGATAATTCATTACCACATTTATCGAAAATAACATCATTACTTTTAAAGCTTTTTCTTGAGTAGTAGGACATTTAAATTTATTATTTTCTAGCCTATGATAATATAACCAGAAACCTTCATCGAAATGTAATATCTTAAGCTTGTTCATTTGCTTATTAAAAAATACAAATAAAGCTTTTTCAAATGAATCTAATTTAAATTGACACTCTACAAGCATAATTAATCCATCAATAAAATAAATTTATAAAATTATTTCATTCTGAACCGCCCCCTGTCTACTTGACATGGGGCGGTTCAATTTAAATTATAAAAAAAAATAAGGATATATTTAGAAATATTTTTATAAAATTTAAAAACGTATTCATTTAATATAGAAAAAATATAGAAATAATATAAAAATAATATAAGAATAAGTAGATATAAAGAAAATTATGCAAATTAAATTGTTGAATTTTGGTGTAAAATTGATAATATTTAAGTGCGAAAAATATCCAAAAAGTTTGACATTGGAGAAAAATCTAAGTTATAATTTTAATAGTTTAATTCTTAATAATTAATACATTAAAATGTTTTCAGAGTATCTGTGAATAAGATAATGTATTCTAATAATGCGCATTAAAATAGAGTGAGGTTTAAACTGAAATTCAAAGAGGGGGAGAAAAAAATGGTAGGAATTATCATAGCTAGTCATGGTGAGTTTGCTAATGGTATTTTGCAGTCAGGGCAAATGATTTTAGGTGATCAAGAAAATGTAAAAGCTTGTACATTAATGCCAAGTGATGGACCTGAAAATATCAAAGCAAAAATGGAGGAAGCTATTGCTTCATTTGATAATCAAGATGAAGTGCTATTTTTAATTGACCTATGGGGTGGAACACCTTTTAATCAAGCAAGTGCATTGATTAATGGTCATGAAGACAAATGGGCAATTGTTACAGGTTTGAATTTGCCTATGTTAATTGAAGCTTTTGCTTCTCGTTTCTCTATGGAAACTGCACATGAAATTGCAGCACATATTTCTGGTAGTGCTAAAGAAGGAGTTAGAATTAAACCTGAATCTTTAGAACCAGAAGAGAAAAAATCACCTGTAGTAACAGAAAATCAACTTCAGGGAGCTATTCCAGAAGGAACAGTTATAGGAGACGGAAAAATTAAATATGTTTTAGCACGTATAGATACACGTCTATTACATGGTCAGGTTGCAACAGCATGGACAAAATCTGTTCAACCAAATCGTATTATTGCTGTATCAGATTCAGTTGCTCATGATGATTTAAGAAAGAGTATGATTGAACAAGCTGCACCTCCAGGGGTAAAGGCTAATGTTGTTCCAATAGATAAAATGTGTAAGGTTGCTAAAGATACACGTTTTGGTAATACAAAGGCTATGTTGTTATTTGAAACACCTCAAGATGCATTACGTGCAATTGAAGGTGGAGTGGAAATTAAAAAATTAAATTTAGGCTCAATGGCTCATTCAATAGGAAAAGTAGCTTTAACAAAAGCTGTTTCTATGGATAAAGAAGATGTTAAGACATTTGAAAAATTATTAGCTTTAGGAGTAGAAATTGATGTACGTAAAGTACCAAGTGATTCTCCAGAAAATTTCGCTGAAATTTTGAAAAAAGCAAAACAAGAATTAGCATAAAAATGGGAGGAAATTAATATGTCAGTAATTACTATCGTATTAATTGTTATAGTTGCCTTTTTAGCAGGTATGGAAGGGATTTTAGATGAATTCCAATTTCATCAACCACTAGTGGCATGTACATTAATCGGATTAGTTAGTGGACACTTAACAGAAGGTATTATCTTAGGTGGATCACTTCAAATGATAGCTCTTGGATGGGCTAATGTTGGTGCAGCAGTTGCACCAGATGCTGCTCTTGCTTCAGTAGCATCCGCAATTATTATGGTTCTTGGCTTAGAAGGAGGAAATACAAGTGTTGCTAATGCAATCAATACTTCAATTGCAATTGCAATTCCTCTTTCAGTAGCAGGTTTATTCTTAACAATGATTTGTCGTACAATTGCAATTCCTATGGTTCACTTTATGGATTCTGCAGCTGAAAAGGGAGATATCAAAGGAGTAGAAATGTGGCATATATTAGCCATAGGTTTACAAGGTGTGCGTATTGCTATCCCTGCAATTGCATTATGTGTTGTACCTCCAGAAATTGTTACAAATGCATTAAATGCAATGCCAGCTTGGTTATCAGGTGGTATGGCTGTAGGTGGTGGAATGGTTGCCGCTGTAGGTTATGCAATGGTTATTAATATGATGGCTACAAAAGAAGTTTGGCCTTTCTTTGCAATTGGTTTCTGTTTAGCAGCAATCAGTGAATTAACACTTATTTCATTAGGTGTAATCGGTATTAGTTTAGCATTAGTTTATTTAGGATTAAAAGAATCTGCTGGTTCTTCTAATGGTGGATCAGGTAAAGGTGATCCTCTAGGCGATATCTTAAATGATTATTAAAATCTTGAAGGAGGATTAGAAAAATGGCAAATAAAATTCAATTATCGAAAAAGGATCGTTTTTCAGTAGCTTGGCGTCATCAGTTCCTTCAAGGTTCTTGGAACTATGAACGTATGCAAAATGGTGGATGGTGTTACTCAATTATTCCAGCTATAAAGAAATTATATCCTGAAAAAGATCAACAAATCGCTGCTTTAAAGCGTCACTTAGAATTCTATAATACACATCCTTATGTATCTGCACCAGTTATGGGTGTTACATTAGCACTTGAAGAAGAACGTGCAAACGGTGCTGCTGTTGAAGATGCAGCAATACAAGGGGTTAAAGTAGGTATGATGGGACCATTAGCTGGTGTAGGAGATCCAGTGTTCTGGTTTACTATTCGTCCTATATTAGGAGCTTTAGGAGCTTCATTAGCATTATCAGGAAGTATCATTGGACCATTATTATTCTTCTTTGTATGGAACATTATACGTTTCGCATTTATTTGGTATACTCAAGAATTTGGTTATAAAGTTGGAACAACTATTACTAAAGACTTATCAGGTGGTTTATTAGGAAAAATCACACAAGGTGCATCTATACTTGGTATGTTTATAATTGGATCTTTAGTACAACGTTGGGTAAGTATTAGCTTTGCACCTGTTGTATCTAGAGTTACACAATCTGAAGGAGCTTACATTGATTGGGAAAGTTTATCTTCTGGAGCAGAAGGAATTAAAGAAGCTTTAACACAATATAGTTCTTTAGGAGCTAATGGTTTAAATATTGAAAAAGTAACAACTTTACAACAAAACTTAGATTCATTAATTCCTGGATTAGCAGCTGTATTATTAACATTATTATGCTGCTGGTTACTAAAGAAAAAGGTATCACCTATTGTTATTATTATTGCTTTATTTATTGTAGGTATTATTGCAAGAGTAATTGGATTAATGTAATATAAGATATTATATAAAGGTTCGGCATAGCCGAGCCTTTATCAATTTAGATTTATGGAGGGTGACCATGGCACAATCATTAAATACAAAAGTTGATTTAACAATCCCAGGAACATCTTATTTAGGAATGTCGAATTATGGTAAAATCATGATTGGTGATAAGGCATTTGAATTCTATAATGATAGGAATGTAGAAGATTATATTCAGATACCATGGGAAGAAGTTGATTACGTTGCAGCATCTGTTATGTTTGGCGGAAGATTGATCAGTCGCTTTGCAATATTTACAAAACAAAATGGACATTTTTCATTTTCTACAAGAGATAACAAAAAGACATTACGTGCAGTTAATCAATATATTGAGTCAAATCGTTTGGTTCGTTCTATTACATTTTTTCAAGTTATAAAAAGAGGAATAAAATCCTTATTTAGTAAGGGTGAAAGAATCAAACAACAGTAATTTAAAATTTAAAGTAATAAAATAAACTCCAAGTGAAGCTGGTGCTTATACTTGGAGTTTAAATTTTATTTTCATTTTTATAAATGGTATAATTATTATAATAAATATAAATAATGATAATATAAGTCAGGTAATAGAAATAATGATAAATATATTCATTATGACTAGGTATACTCATAAATAATTTTTTGAAATAGTAAATAATATATATTCACGATGCATATATTATGGATTATAAATGAAAAAAGTAAATTAGAAATATATTTGTTGACTAAATATAGATAATCATCTATATTTAAATATGGTTATATATAGATGGTTGTCTATTAATAATTTATATATAGATAAATATCTATGCAAGGAGGCTCTAATGAATAAAAATTATGATGATAACATAAAAATACTAAAAGCGCTAAGTGAAATAAATAGGCTAAAGATAGTTGATATGCTGTCTTCTGGGGAAAAATGCGCTTGCATAATTTTAGAAAGCTTTCATTTTACTCAGCCTACATTATCGCATCATATGAAGGTATTAATGGATTCTGGAATAGTAAAGTGTAGAAAAGAAGGAACATGGATATATTATAGTTTAGACACAGAATTATGTGATAAGCTTATGAGATTTATAAATAGTATTTTAACAAGTGATGAAAAATGTATATGTAGTTCCAATTGTATAGATAAGAATGAATAACTAGAAAGTGAGAAGATTATGGATAAAGTTGATTTAACTAAGGGAAATGTACTTAAGGTACTAGTTACCTTGGCATTACCTATAATGGGAAGCTCATTATTACAATTTACATATAATCTAGTAGATATGTTATGGGTTGGAGGTTTAGGTAGCAATGCAGTTGCAAGCATAGGTTCATCTAGCTTTTTCATTGGACTTGGTTACTCTATTAATGCCTTTGTAGTAATTGGAACAGGAATAAAGGTAGCTCACTCCATTGGGAGAAAAGACAATAAAGCTGTTGATGAATATATATCATCAGGAGTGATACTAAATGCAATTGTTGGAGGAATATATTCTTTAATATTAATATTTTTTGGAAGACATTTTATAGAATTTTTAAATATTAAAAATCCAATAGTTGAAAGAGAAGCATATATTTATTTAGCTATTAATGCACCCATATTGTTTTTTTCATTCTTTAATACTTTGTTTATTAGAATATTTAATAGTTTTGGAATAAATAAATCAGCCTTAAATATAAGTGCTATAGGTGTAATAATTAATTTGATTTTAGATCCAATTATGATATATGTTTTAAAGCTTGGAGTCACTGGGGCTGCTCTTGGAACATTAGTAGCTAATACAGTAATGTTCATACTTTTTATTAAAAAGTCGCTAAATTTATATAATTTTGACTTTAAAAGTGGATTAAATTATATTAATCTTAAGGAAATAACAATTTTAGGGCTTCCTATGTCATTACAAAGAGTTTTATTTACAGTTGTTAATATATTATTAGCTAGAATAGTAGGAAGCTTTGGGGCAGATGCTATTGCAGCCCAAAAAATTGGATTACAAATAGAATCAGTTGTTTATATGGTAGTAGGTGGACTTAATGGAGCTATTGCAGGCTTTGTAGGGCAGAATTTTGGAGCCAAAAAATATGATAGGATAAATAAAGGATATAATACAGCAATAGGTATTGGAATTATATATGCATTATTTGTAAGTGTAATATTTATCTTTGCTCCAGAAGTGTTAGTAAAATTATTTATTCGAGATAGTGATACTATAATAATTGCAAGTGATTATGTGAAAATAATTGGATATTCTCAAATTTTTGCTACTATAGAGATGATATCTAATGGTGTTTTTACAGGCTTTGGAGTTCCTAAAATACCAGCATTTATTAGTATAATTTTTACTATTCTTAGAATACCATTAGCCCTTATATTAACTAAATTTTATGGCGTTAATGGAATATGGCTAGGAATTTCAATTTCTAGTATTTTAAAAGGAATAGTAGCTTATTTAATATATAAATTGAAAATATGGAAGGTGTATAAAAATGTTAGATGTGATTCAATCGCTTAATTATAGAGAAGAATTGTTAAAGGGGAATTTTGGATTAGAACGTGAAACATTAAGAGTAGATGAGAATGGAAAATTAGCTTTAACTAAGCATCCTGAGGTTTTTGAGTGTAAAATTTCACATCCATATATAACAACAGATTTTTCAGAAAGTCAGATAGAGCTTATAACTCCAATATTAAATACTTTAGAAGAGTTATACAGTTTTGTTAATTCACTTTATGATATTACTGTTTTAGAATTAAAGGATGAATATCTATGGCCACAATCAATGCCCTGTAGCATCCCAGAAGATGATTTAATTCCAATAGCAGATTATGGTAAATGTAAAAGCGGTGAGGTTGCAAGCGATTATAGAAAAAAATTATTAAAAAAATATGGTGGAAAGAAACAATTAATTTCTGGAATACACTATAACTTTTCTTTTAATGAAGAGCTAATTAAAGATTTATATGAAAAAATGAATAATGGCGAATCTTATAGGGATTTCAGAGACTCTATTTATTTGAAGGTAGTTAGAAATTATTTAAGATATAGATGGTTATTAATTTACCTTTTAGGTGGAACTACAACTATGCATGAAACCTTTGGTGAAAAGTGCGTAATTGATTTAGATAAAATATCTAAAGATGGATTTAGTAATAGAGGAGCTGTATCTTATAGAAATAGTGAGTGTGGGTATAAAAATACTATAGATTTATATCCAAATTATAATTCAGTAAGAGAATATGTTGAAAGTGTATATAAGTTTATTGAGGATAAATTAATAGATAATCATAAAGAACTTTACACACAAATTAGGCTAAAAGCTAATGATAACAATAGATTCTTAGAATCACTTTTAGAAGATGGAATTAATTATGTTGAAATGAGAAGTATAGATATTAATCCCTTTAGTAAAGCTGGAATTTCTCTTGATGACTTAAATTTTATTAATTTACTGACTGTTTATTTCCTTATAAAAGATGAAAGTTCATATGAAAAATGGCAAGAAGAAGCACAAAATAATCAAAATATAATTTCAATGTATGGACAAATGGATGTAGTTTTATATAGAGATGGAGAAACAATAACTAAAAATAATTGGGCTTTAGATATATTAAATGAAATGAAGGAAATGAATGAAAAATTATCTTTAGGCAAGGAAGATATAATTAACTCTATGATAGAAAAGATTAAGAATCCTAAACTAACATATGCTTATAGAATATCTGAAATGGTAAAGGAAGAAGGATTCTTAGAAAGTCATCTAAGATTAGCAAGAGAATATAAAGAAGATGCATATAAAAATAGGTTTAAACTAGAAGGTTTTGAGGATTTAGAACTTTCAACTCAATTATTAATGAGAGAAGCTATTAAAAGAGGAATTAAGGTTGATGTTATTGATAGATCTGATAATTTTATTTCTTTAAAAAAAGATAATCATATAGAATATGTAAAACAGGCTACTAAAACATCAAAGGATAATTATGTAACAGTTTTAATGATGGAAAATAAAGTAGTAACTAAAAAAATATTAGATAAAAATAATATAAAAGCACCAAAGGGAGATGAATTCTTTAGCTTAGATGAAGCTATAAAGAAAGCACATAAATATGTAAACAAAGCAATTGTAGTAAAACCAAAATCAACTAACTTTGGACTAGGAATTTCTATATTTAAAGAAGGACCAAAAGTAGAAGAGATAGAGGAAGCCTTTAAATTAGCCTTTGAACATGATAACACTGTGTTGGTTGAAGAATTTATTAATGGTAAAGAATATAGATTCTTAGTAATTGGTGATAAGGTACCAGGAATTCTTCATAGAGTTCCAGCTAATGTTATAGGTGATGGAAAAAGTAGCATTAGAGAATTAGTTAAAGAAAAAAATAAAAGCTCACTTAGAGGTAAGGGATATAAAACACCTCTAGAAAAAATAAATTTAGATAATAATGCAAAGTTATTCTTAAAACATTTAGGAAAAGATTTTGATTACGTACCAGAAAAAGATGAAATTGTATATTTAAGAGAAAATTCTAACATAAGTACTGGTGGAGATAGCATAGATTATACAGATTTAATACCACAAAGATTCAAGAACATTGCAATTGAATCCGCTAAGGCTGTAGGAGCTAATATTTGTGGAGTAGATATGATGATAGAAGACTATAAAGATGAGAATTCTAATTATGCTATAATAGAGCTTAATTTTAATCCAGCTATTCATATTCATTCATTTCCTTATAAGGGAGAAGAAAGAGAAATAGCTAAGGAAATTTTAAATATACTAGGTTTTATAAAAAACTAATTAAAATGTAAGAGGGTCTTATTAAGGCACTCTTATATTTTTGCGTAAATTAATAATAAATATTAATATTATTAATTCTATGCTCTTAATTAAAAAATTATTAAGAACAGTAGCTTGGGTATAGTAGAAGAAATCTTAAAAAGATTTCAAGAAAGATAACAATGTTCAATGAATTTTAAAAATGCTAAGTCCTTTTGCAATAATATAATAGTAATATTTATAGGTGAAAAGTTAGAAAAATATTTAGAATATTTGTTTTTAATATGTGTAATTAATTAAGAAAAAACAATTGGAAATAGTAGAAATTCAGGCTAGTTATTTCGACTTAGAAGCTAATAAAAGTACGGAATATCTAGTGAATTAGCTATCTTAATATAAAAATTAAAAATAACACAATTATTCAGAAATATGTTTTTATATTAAATTATAACGAGATATAATTTAATTAGATAAAGAAGTAATATCTAGGGGGTAAAAATAATGAATAAAAGAATCATGAAATTTTATTTCATATACTTTACTACAAAAAGTAATAAACAACAGTATAGTATCATTGAGAATACATATATTAATTACTTTCATCTACTTATTGCTTTTTCAGGATTATATTGCTGTATTACAAATCGAATTTTATTAACTCTAATATTTACTTTTATTTTAGCTAGCTCTATGACTATTAAGAATATTCTATTCGCTTTTGCCTACCGATCACTATATTTTAAAAATTACATGCGTAATTATAAAGGGTATAAATATTCATTTACTGATCCTAGAACTTTAATATTTGAATGTTATTAAATTAAAGTTATGTGAGGTGATTGTATGATTAATGATAGGATTTTTAAAATTATATCGTACTTGCTAAATGTAGAAACATTAGTAACATATGAAGATTTATCAAAAATATTTATGGTTTCGGTAGCAACAATTAGGAGTGATATAAACCAAGTTGATACAGTCGTAGGGGATTATGATGTGGAACTTATCAAAAAAAGAGGCGTTGGTGTTAAAATACAGGGAAGTGCGAAGAATAAGAATATGTTGAAAAACATGCTATTAAGTATAGATATGAATTGTAATAAGGGCAGCAATACAGATAGAATAAACAATTTAGCTTACATGCTTATTGATAATAAAAATGAATATATGACAATTGAAAACTTGGCAAATGCATTATACGTAAGCAGAACTACAGTTCAGAATGATTTATATGAACTAAAGGAATGGCTAAAAAACGAGGAAATAGAAATAGAAATTAAAAAAAAGAGAGGAGTGAAAGTGTCTGGAAATGAAAAAGCATTAAGAAGTGTTTTATCGAGGGTTTTCTTAGCTCAGACAAGGATACTTAGCCCATATGTATCCCAGAGCTATTATCAACCTATACAGAGAAGAATACTAAGTATGTTGCATATTAATCCAGATTACATTTATCAAGAACTAAAGATATATGAAGAAAAATTAGATTATTTCTTTACAGAGGAATCCTTTAATAATATAGTAATTCACATCGCTATTGCTATAAAACGTGTTCTAGGTGGAAATGCTATTGATTATAAAGGAAAGATGGATATCAAAGGTTATGAGAAGGAATTTGATGCTGCATCAAAATTATATGATAATATTGGAACTTACTACCATTTAAGATTCAGCAAATCAGAGAAATATTTGGTATTCTTAAATCTCATTTCAGCTAGGCTAATTACAAATAAAACAAAAATTGAAAACAGTACTCTTCCTAATGAGTGCGATTATGCAAGATTTATTGGAGAGGAAATAATACGACTTATAGAAAATACTAAGCAAGTTGAAATCGATTCCGATAACTGCTTAGAAAATTTAATAATTCATCTAGGTCCAACAATTAATAGATTACAAAGAGAAGTTAATTTGAAAAATCCTCTTCTTGAGGAAATTAAATGCGAGTATTCTGATGCTTACGGCATAGCCTGGATGACTAATTCAATTTTTAAAAAATATATTGGGAGAGATATATCAGAGGATGAAGCAGGATTCATAGCAATTCACATACAAGCTATGATAGAGGAGAGTAAGGAGTATACAAGGGTTATACTTGTATGTAACCATGGAATTGGAATTTCTCAACTTCTTGCTACGCGACTTAAAAATCGGTTTTATAAACTGCAGATATTATCTGTGGAAAGTGTGTCTAGTTTTTATAAAAATCATTTTCGATATGATATTGATCTTATAATAACAACAGTTCCTTTAAAAACGGATTTACCAGTAATAATTGTGAGCCCGTTATTAGTTGAGAATGATATAAAGGAAATAGAAAATTACATTTTTAGAAACTCTGACGGAATTAATGAATTATGGAATGACGTACACGTTATTAGCTTAATTCATCCAAATTATAATTCGCAGGAGGAGGTAGTTAAAGAAGTTCACAAGATATTAAGCAAGAAAAAGTATGTAAAAGATAATTTTGGGGAAGCAATTATGGAACGTGAAGCTGTTAATTCTACATACATTGGGAATAATTCAGCACTCCCTCATGCAGCCTTTAATTCAGTTAATGAATCAACTATTGTCATTGTTACTTTAGATCATTTTATATACTGGAAAGATGATTCTGTAGACTTAATAATGTTTATAGTTCTTACGAAAAAGGATTCCACTCGGCTTATTAAAAAGCTTAGGAGGGTTTTTTATAAGCTTTATTCAGATGAAACACATAAACAGTTAGTATCAGCATTAACGCAGGAAAAACTTATTAATATATTACAGAAATAGGAGGAAGTTTATGAATTTAAATACTATTATGAATGAAAAGTGTATCTCATTCGATATAAGCTTAAAAACAAAAGAAGAAGTATTTGATTATATGATTAATCAATTGTATGAATATGGTGCTATAAAATCAAAAGAAAAGTTCCTAAATGCTGTTTTATACCGAGAATCTTTATCTGAAACAGGTCTATCAGAGGGAATTGCGATACCTCATGGAAAAGATGATTCCGTTATAAAAGAAGCAATAGCTTATGTAAGATTAAAAGAGGCTATTGAATGGGAGTCTCTGGATGATAAGCCGGTTAAACATATATTTTTATTAGCTATTCCGAATAAGGAAGGGGATGATATTCGTATAAGAATGATGTCTCAGCTAGCGAGAAGCTTACTTAAGAATGAGGTCATCGAAAGAATTAATAATGCAAAAGTAGCTGATGATTTACTTGAAATATTATAAGTGAAAGGAGGGATATTATGAATATTGTAGCCATTACTGCTTGTACTATAGGGGTTGCACATACATATATTGCACAAGATAAATTGATTAATGCAGCCACTAAAAGAGGGCACAAAATAAAAGTAGAAACTCAAGGGAATGTAGGTGTAGAAAATGAACTTTTAGCTGAAGATATTAGAAAAGCAGATATTGTCATTATCGCAGCAGATATCAATGTAAGTGGACAAGATAGATTTAAGGGGAAACTAGTAGTAAGAGTTCCATCTTCGGTTGCAATAAAGCAATCAGAACAATTAATTAGTAAAATTGAAGAAAAATTGAAAGGAGTATAAAAATGTCAAATAAATCTAATGTTTATAAGCATATGATGACTGGCGTATCATATATGATCCCAGTAATTTGTTTAGGAGGACTTTTGCAATCCTTTGGTACGATTTTAGGTGGTACATCTGTAGGTAGTGCAGAAGGTACGTTTGCCTATACTCTTTATACAGGTGGATCAATTACCATGGGGATGGTTGTTCCTATACTAGCTGCATATATTGCATTCTCTATCTGCGATAGACCAGGAATTGCACCAGGATTATTAGTAGGATTACTATCTGTAAACTATAAAATTGGATTTATTGGAGGGATTATAGGAGGATATGCAGTAGGTTATTTCTGTTTGTTTATTAAGAATAAATTAAAGGTAGGGGAAAGTCTAAAATCACTTATGCCATTATTAATTTTACCTTTACTAGGTGGTTTATTTGCTATTATTTTAATGAATTATGTTGCAGGTCCAATTTTAGGAGGATTACAGACTAAACTTATTCAACTATTTAGCACTATGACCACAGGTTCTAAGGTACTCTTTGGAATAATTCTTGGCATATTAATGGGTATAGACTTAGGAGGCCCTGTAACAAAGATAGGAACTACAGTAGCTAATGGTTTGGTTGCCGATGGAGTATATGGACCAGAAGGCGCAAAAGTATGTATTGGTATTGTTACTGCAGTAGCATTAGGATTATCTTCAACGTTCTTTAATAAGAAAAAGTACACAAAAGCTGAGCAGGCAGCTGGTAAATCTGCAATTATTCTAGGATGCTGTCAGGTTGCAGAAGGAGGATTACCATTCTTATTAAGAGATCCATTAAGAGTTATTCCATGTTCTGTAATAGGATGTGCTATAACAGGAGCAATTGCAATGTATTTTGATGTGGGATCATCAGTAATGATGGGAGGATTCTTTGCTTTTCCTGTAATGACTAATGTTTTTCCAGGTGCTTTTATTGCGGTTGGTGTAGGAATTGCAGTAACTGTAGGATTACTAGCAATAGTAAAGAAGGATGTTAATGAAGAGGAAGATTTAGAAATTGAGTCAATCCAGGAGGATTTTGATATTAATATTGATAAGATGAATTAAAACAGAATGATTTTTTATATAAATAGAAATATAAATAATAAGTTTTGGAGGGATATGAATAAAAATGAGAAAAGAAATGATAGCAGAGCTTGAAGAATATAAAATAATAGGGATATTTAGAGGAGTTACAGGAGAAAATTTGATAAACTCTGTACAAGCTTTAATAGACGGAGGAATTCATTTTATTGAGATAACATATAATCAGAAGGCAGAGAGTAAAGCAGAAACATTAGATAGTATTAAGCTTCTTAAGGATCATTTTAAAGATAAAATAAGAGTAGGGGCTGGGACTGTTTTAAATAAGGAACAGGTTCAAATGGCAAGAGCTGCAGGAGCTGAATTCATTGTAGCACCTAATGTTTGTAAAGAAGTAATTGATGAAGCTCATAAATATGATATGCTTTGTTGCCCAGGAGCTTGTACATGTACAGAAGTTGTTCAAGCCCATGATTATGGTGCTGACTTTGTAAAATTATTTCCAGCAGGAACATTAGGAATTAAATATTCCAAAGACTTAATTGCACCTATAAATCATGTAAGATATCTTACAACTTCTGGAATTAATGAGGAGATATTCGAAGAGTTTTTAAAGATAGGATTTTCTGGAGCGGGTGTACGTGGCAGATTAACTGATGAGAAATTAATTAATGAAGGTAATTTTGAAGAAATGACAAGACGTTCTAAGAAATTTGTAGAAATAGCTAAAAAATATTAATTAAACTTAGAAATAAATTATCTTTGAAAAACATATTAGCAAGTAGTAATATATGAGGTAAAAGTATATATAAAATAATAAAACAATTTATGTAAGTGCACCTTTAAATGTTAGATGCGTATACCTAACATTTAAAGGTGTATTTTTTTTTATCTTATAGATTTTTTATTAGGAAATATTGTGGATTATATGATATTAAATGTAGTAAAATATAGTAAATAATATGTAACTATTTTAAGATTAAAATAGATGAAATGAAAGGAGTTTTACATCTATGAAGTACAATGTAAATAAAGATTATGTGCTAAATACAGCAAAAAAGATACTAGAATTTGATAGTCCAACAGGATATTGTTTCGATATTATTAAGGTTATTGAAGAAATTGCAAGAGGTTTCGGATATAAATTTGAAACTACTAGAAAAGGCTGTGGAATCATTACTATTCCTGGTGAAAGCAATGAAAAGGTAATAGGTTTATCTGCTCATGTAGATACTTTAGGAGCTATGGTTAGATCAATAACTAATAGTGGAACTTTAAAATTCACACTTCTAGGTGGACCTATACCAGCTACTATGGATAGTGAATATTGCAAAATAAGAACAAGAGAAGGAAAAATATATACTGGAACATTTTTAAGTACTAGTCCAGCTGTTCATGTTTATCCTGATAGCAAAGATAAAAAACGTGATCCAGATAATATGGAAGTTAGAATAGATGAAAAAGTTTTATCTAAGAAAGATGTAGAGGACTTAGGAATATGTCCAGGAGATTTTATATTTATTGATCCAAAGACTACTATAACTGAAAGTGGATTTATAAAATCAAGATTTATAGATGATAAGGGTAGTGTATCAGCATTAATGGGACTAATGGAAGTTTTCAATAGAGAAAAAATTACACCAAAGTATACTACTAAAATATTTATTTCAACATATGAAGAAGTAGGACATGGATCATCATATATTCCTCAAGATATAACAGAAATGATAGCTGTAGATATGGGATGTATAGGAGCTGATTTAAGCTGTACAGAATATGACGTATCTA
This sequence comes from uncultured Clostridium sp., assembly GCA_934746015.1. Taxonomy (GTDB): domain Bacteria; phylum Bacillota; class Clostridia; order Clostridiales; family Clostridiaceae; genus Clostridium. The sequence goes on along the minus strand of CAKVEW010000002.1, from coordinate 108,828 downwards.
TTTGTGCAAAGGATTCTGGTGGACCATATGACTATAACATGGTAACTACTTTAGTTAATTTAGCAAAATCAAATAATATTAGATATGCAGTAGATATTTATCCAATGTATGGTTCTGATGTTGGGGCAGCACTTAGAGGAGGAAATGATATAAGGGGAGCTCTTATAGGACCTGGAGTTCATGCATCACATGGTATGGAAAGAACACATTATGAGGCAATAGAAAATACTATAAAACTACTTATAGAATACTTACTATTATAATTTTCAAAAGTTAAAAATACTTTATAAATCTTTAAGAAAATTAATATTTTATATTAAGGTTATATTAAGAAAGTAGGGGTAAACTAAAGTCATTATTAGATGACTTGGAGTGAGATAAAATGGGTGATATACAAGTAGTAATAGAATATTTTGCAAGATATGGCTTGATATTTGTATTTATTATAATTTTTCTGGAATATTTAAATTTTCCAGGCTTGGGGGCAGCCATTATAATGCCAGCAATAGGCATAGCTATAGCAAAATCTGGAGTGAACTTTTTCATAGCTCTTGGAATATCAATAGTTGCTGGTGAATTGGCTAGCTATGTACTTTATATAATATCATATTGGTTTGGGCAACCTATTTTAACAAAAATATATAATAAGTTTCCTAAATCAAGGAAGTCTATAGATAAAGTATGTTTATATATAGAGAATTATGGCGATAAAGGCGTTTTAATAACAAGATTAATACCTGCTGTTAGAACATTAATTCCATTTGTAGCAGGTATGTTTAGAATGAATATTGTAAAATTTTCAATTTACTCAATTATAGGTATAGCAATTTGGAATTCAGTGCTTATGTATGCTGGATATGCCTTTGGATATTATTTTATTTAATATATAACATATTAATAGATAAGTGAATATATTGTTATTATCATATAACTTAAGGAGTGAATTTTGTGAGTTATGATAAAGAATCTAAAGAAGAAAATAGTAATGAATATATTCGCATTGATCCATCAAATCCAGCTACGATACCTAAATTTGTTGATAAGTTACCAATTCCATTTAAAGCTACTGAAATAGAATGCTCAGATGAATATGAGAATTCAAAAAAATATAGAATTGTAATGAAAGAATCAGAACATTGTTTTTCCTGTTATTTTCCACCTACAAGAATTTGGGGATATGATGGCTTATATCCTGGACCAACTATAGAAGCTTTTAAAAATATTCCAACCTATGTACTTTGGGAAAATCAATTACCGAATAAGCACTTTTTACCTTATGATAGAACATTACATGGAACTGTAGATGATCCAGAAGTTAAGACTGTAGTTCATCTTCATGGAGCTAGGGTAGATAGTACTAGTGATGGACACCCCGAAGCTTGGTTTACAAAAGACTTCAGAGTTGTTGGACCAGAGTTCAATAAAAAAGTTTATAAGTATGAAAACTATCAATCAGGAACAACACTTTGGTATCATGATCATGCTATGGGACAAACTAGGTTAAATGTTTATGCAGGACTTGCTGGATTGTATATTCTTAGAGATGAGTTAGAAGAAAGATTAAATCTTCCTAAAGGAGAATATGAAATTCCAATTATGATACAAGATAAATCTTTTAAAAAAAATGGTGAATTATTTTATCCTGATAAACCACCTTTTCCTGTTGAGGTATATCCATCTATAGTACCAGGCTTTTTCGGAAATACTATTGTAGTTAATGGAAAGCTTTGGCCATATTTGAATGTAGAACCAAGAAAATATAGATTTAGAATATTAAATGCTTCAAATAGAAGAGAGTATATTTTAAGGATGTCTAATGGGGAAAGATTTACTCAAATAGGAACTGATGGAGGATTAATAGAATCACCAGTTTCTTTATCTACATTTAAGCTTATGCCAGCAGAAAGAATTGATTTAATTATTGATTTTTCAAAATATAAAGGTGAAAAGATTATTTTAATGAATGATGAGAGAACTTCTCCAAGTCAAGGAATTGATACGATTATGAGGTTCAATGTTACAAAGGAGTTAAAAGGAAAAGACCTTAGTGTAATTCCAGAAATGTTAAGAGTTGAGCATGGACCTAATATAGATTCAGTTAGTAAAAATAGAAAACTTTCTTTTGGAGCAAAAACAGATCATTATGGACGACCTATGTTGCTTATAGATGATAAGACGTGGAGTGATCCTATTACAGAAAAGGTTGGATTTGATTCAGTAGAAATATGGGATTTAATAAATCCTATGCCTGTAGCACATCCTGTTCATATTCATTTAGTTCAATTTAAGCTTTTATGGAGGAGACCTTTTGATGTGGATAATTATAATAATACTGGTAAAATAGTATTTACAGGAAAAGAGGAACCACCAAAGGATTATGAAAGAGGGTTTAAAGATACTATAGACTCAGAACCTGGAAAAGTTACTAGAATTATTATGCAATTCAAGGGGTATAGTGGGAATTATGTTTGGCATTGTCACTTTTTAGAACATGAAGATCATGAAATGATGAGGCCTTTAAATGTTTTAAGAGACTGTAATCCTATATAGTTATGAAGTTTATGCAGTAGGATATAATATATAAAAGCTCCTACTGCCTTTATAATTATGTATTATCAATTATTATATATTAGTATGGAGGGTATTTATGTATAAGAACGTTATTTTTGATTTAGGAAATGTTTTATTAGATTTTAATCCAAAGGGTTATTTAAAAAGTAAGGTTTCAGAAGAAAAGTTAGATGAAGTTTTTAAGGCTATTTTTAATAGTGAAGAATGGGTAATGTTAGATAGAGGCACAATAACTGAAAAAGAAGCAATTAATAATATAATTAATAGAAATAGTAATTACAAAGAGGAAATTAATTTAGCTTTTGATAATTGGTATGATTTATTAAAGCCTATAGAAGATACTGTAGAGATATTAAGTTCCTTAAAGGAACATGGCTATAAGATATATTATCTATCAAATTTTCATGAATTAGCTTTTGGAGAAGTAACAAGGAAAAATAATTTTTTCAAGCTATTTGATGGAGGTGTAGTATCTTACGAAGAAAAGTTAATAAAGCCTGAGGAAGATATTTATAAATTGATTTTAGATAGATATAAATTAAATCCAAGTGAAACTATTTTTGTTGATGATATGGAAGCAAATGTTGAAGGGGCTAATAAATTAGGCATAAAAACTATTTTATTTAAAAGTCCAAAAGAATTAAGAGAAGAGTTGAATAATTTTAATATAGAAATATAAGTATGGTAATGGACATTGAATTAATTCTGATTTACTTGTATATAACATAATACTAAGTTAAAATAAATAAAGTTATTCAATATGTTATAAGAAAGAGGTAAATTAATGAATATAGATAAATTTGAAGATATGGGGTTAAGAGAAGAAATATTAAAAGCTTTAAATAATTTAGGCTTTGAGAACCCATCAGAAGTACAAAAGGTAGTTATTCCAGAAATATTAAATAGAAATGATATAGTTGTTAAATCCCAAACTGGTAGTGGGAAAACTGCAAGTTTTGGAATTCCACTTTGTGAGCTTATTAATGAAGAAGAAAATGTAATTAAGGCTTTAGTTCTAGTTCCAACAAGGGAATTAGCAATGCAAGTTAAAGAGGATATTTCAAATATAGGAAGACTTAAAAAAATAAGATGTGCAGCTATTTTTGGTAAGCAGCCCTTTAATGATCAGGTTAGAGAGTTAAAACAAAGAGTTCATATAGTATCTGGAACTCCAGGAAGAGTAATTGATCATATAGAAAGAGGAAATTTAGATACAAGTAAAATAGAATATGTAATTATAGATGAAGCAGATAAAATGCTTAATATGGGCTTTGTAGATCAAATATCTGAAATATTAAACAAGCTACCTAAAAATAAAAACACAGCACTTTTTTCAGCAACAATTCCAAGTGAAATTGAAGGATTATATTCAAAATATATGAGAAATCCAAAGGTTTTAGATGTAAAGTCTAAAGTCTTTAATAGAGAAAAGATAAGTGAAAAATTTATTATTTCTAGCAGAGAAGATAAATTTAAAGCTTTATTAAAGCTTCTTTATGCTTATTCAGATGAAAGTGCCATAGTATTTTGTAATACTAAAGATTCTGTGAAGAAATTAAGTTCTTTATTAAGAAAAGAAAAGATAAAAGTTGATGAATTACATGGTGATATGGATCAAAAGCTAAGATTAAAGGTTATGGAGAGCTTTAAAAATAAAGAGTTTAAGGTGCTTATAGCTACAGATATTGCTGCAAGAGGAATTCATATAAATCATATAACTAATGTATTTAATTATGAAGTTCCTATGGAAAAAGAAAGCTATGTACATAGAATAGGTAGAAGCGGTAGAGGTGAAAAAAATGGCTTAGCAATTACTTTAACTTCTATTGGAGAAAAAAGATTTTTAGATGATATTGAAGAATATATAGGATATAAAATAGAGGAAATTAATATGCCCACTTACGAAGAAGTAATTTCAGGAAGAAATAATTTCTTTGAAAATCAAAAAAATCATTATGGAAATATTGTAGCTAAGAAAAAATCAATACATAGTGAAGTTACTAAGATTTACATAGGTGCAGGTAAAAAGAAAAAAGTAAGAAATGTTGATATCCTAGGAGCTTTAAGTAATTTAGAAGGATTAACAGGTGAAGATATTGGAATTATTGATGTTCAAGATGGTTTTTCATTTGTAGATATTCTAAATGGTAAAGGAAATACTTTATTAAAGAACTATAAAGAAATTAAAGTTAAGGGTAAAATTGCTAAAATAAGCAAAGCAAAGAAGTAGTATAGAGATAGATATTATATTATGGGGACATGTATTTTACAAGGTCACAAAGAATATAGTGTCTATCTCCTTTTTATTTAATAAAAATACATATTTAAAAATATTATTTATATTTGTATAATTATAGTAAGAAAAGTATTTATATGGAACTGTACATGATTAAAATTATTTTATATTTTAATAAAATAAATATTTATGTCTAATAATAAAAAAGGGAAGTGATTTATATGAAAATAATTAAAAAAGATGGAAGATTAGAAGAATTCAATATTAATAAGATTAAAACTAGTATAGAAAATGCAGCCTATGACAGTCATTCATTTTTAAACGAATCAGATTTAAACATATTAGTAAATGATGTTGTGAAAACAATAAAAAATATTAGAAAAGATTCTCTAACAACTTCAAGCTATGAAGTCATAGGTATTATTTTTAATGTATTATTAAGAGATGGATTTAATAATGTCCTAAAGGCTTATCTTGAATTTGATAAATAATTATAAAAAATAAATAATAAATTCATATATATATTAAGTTATGCTATAATCAAAGTAAATTTTATATATACGGAGGATTATAATGTATAAATTAGTAGCTATTGATATGGATGGTACCTTACTTAAAGAGGATAAAACTATCTCACAAAGAACTAAAAATGCTATCCAATCAGCAAGAGAAAAGGGCGTAACAGTAGTTTTAGCAACAGGAAGACCAATAGAAGGGGTTTCAAGATATTTAGAGGAATTAAATATGTATTCAGAAAATGATTATGTTTTAAGCTATAATGGTGCGTTAATACAAAAAACTAAAAGTAAGGAAGCTGTAGCAAAGATAGCATTAAGAGGATCAGATTTACATTATTTAAAAAAGTTAAGCAGTGAATTAGAGGTAAATATTCATGCTTTTTCAGAAAAAGTGGGATTGATAACTCCTAAAAATAGCAAATATACAGAAGTAGAAGCTGAAATAAATAACATAGAAATTCATGAAATGAACATAGATAATATTCCAGATGATGAAGTTATTATAAAGGTTATGATGATAGATGAGCCAGAAATCCTAGGCCCAGCTATGGAAAAGCTTCCTAAAGAAGTTTATGAAAAATATACTGTTGTTAGAAGTACACCTTTCTTCTTAGAATTCTTAAATAAGGAAGTTAATAAGGGTGTTGGAGTAGAAATGCTAGCTAAACACTTAGGTATAAAAAGAGAAGAAATTATGACTTTAGGCGATGCAGGTAATGATATTCATATGATTGAATATGCAGGATTAGGTGTAGCAATGGGAAATGCCTTTGAGGAAGTAAAAAAAGTTGCAGATTATATAACTGATACTAACGAAAATGATGGAGTTGCTAAGGCAATAGAAAAGTTTATATTAGACAAATAAAAAATTATTTCACATAGCATAATAATATTTTAAATACAACTAGAGAATAGTATTCTAGTTGTATTTTTTTTTATTAAGTCCTTACTTTTAAGTATTATTAAATCACGATTGTCAAAAGATACTCATATAACTATAAATATAGGTTAACAGAAAAAGGAAGGATAATTATGTGTGGAATAACAGGATTTATTAACTTTAAAAAAAATATAAAAGAAGAAGATAATATATTAAAGAATATGACTGATACTTTAATAAATAGGGGACCTAATTCTGGAGGAATGTACGTTTCTAATAATGTTATGTTTGGACATAGAAGGCTTGTAGTAGTTGATCCAGAAGGTGGAGGTCAACCTATGAAAAGGTCTGTTAATGGTAAAGATTATGTTCTTGTATACAATGGAGAGCTATATAATACTGAAGAGTTAAGAAAAGAATTAATAGATGATGGATATAAATTTGAAGGATACTCTGATACTGAGGTATTGCTTTTATCATATATAAGATGGGGAATAGATGCTATATCTAAGTTTAATGGAATATTTGCTTTTGCTATTTATGATGAAGGAAAAAGAAGAGTTGTTTTAGCAAGAGATGCTATGGGAGTAAAACCCTTATTTTATAGTATAAAAAATAATACTTTTATTTTTGGATCAGAATTAAAAGCTTTATTTAAACATCCATATGTAGAGCCAATTGTAGATAAAGATGGACTAACTGAATTATTTGCATTAGGACCAGCAGTTATACCTGGAACTACTGTTTATAAGGACATTAATGAGGTTAAACCAGGAGAATATTTAGTATTAGATGAATTTGGACTAAAAAAGGATATGTATTGGGAGCTTAAGGCAGAGAAATTTAATGAAAGTGAAGAAGAAGCAGTTGAACATGTAAGAGAATTACTTGTAGATGCAATAAAGAGACAGCTAGTTGGGGATGTACCACTTTGTACATTTTTATCTGGAGGATTAGATTCTTCAGCAATTTCAGCAATAGCAGCAGAAGAATATAAAAAGAAAAATAAGGTGTTAACCACTTATTCTATAGATTATGAGGATAATGAAAAATTCTTTAAATCATCACTATTTCAACCAACATCAGATCAATATTATGCAGAATATATGGCAAAATATATAGGCAGTGATCATAGAACTGTTGTATTAAATCATAATGATTTAGTTACTGCATTAGATAATGCTTTAATTGGTAGAGATTTGCCTGGAATGGCAGATGTAGATTCATCTCTTTACTTGTTCTGTAAGGAAGTAAAAAAGGATTTCGTAATTGCTTTATCTGGTGAATGTGCTGATGAATTATTTGGAGGCTATCCATGGTTTACTAATGAAGAAATGATAAATTCAAATACTTTTCCATGGTCAAGATTTATATCAGAAAGAAAGGCAATTTTAAGCCCAGAACTAAAAAATCTAAAAATAGAAGAAGTAGCACAAGTAGCTTATAATAATACATTAAGTGAAGTTCCTCATTTAGATGGAGAAAGTAAATTAGAATATAGGATGAGAGAATTATTTTACTTAAATTTAAGATGGTTTATGGTAAATTTATTAAATAGAAAAGACAGAATGAGTATGGCAAATAGTCTAGAAGTAAGAGTTCCATTTGCAGATTATAAAATAGTAGAATATGCATTCAATATTCCATCTAATATAAAACTACTTAATGGAAGAGAAAAAGGATTATTAAGAAAGTCCTTAGAAGGAATTTTGCCAGAAGATATTATTTATAGGAAGAAGAGTCCTTATCCTAAAACTCATAATCCAGTTTATACCGATTTAGTTTGCAATATAATGAATGAAATTTTAAATGATAATACTTCACCAATCCTAAATCTTATAGATAAAGTAAAGGTAAGAGAAATAGTTGACACAAGGGGAGCAGCCTATAAGACACCTTGGTTTGGACAGTTGATGACAGGACCTCAAATGATAGCATATTTAATCCAAATGAATAATTGGTTAAAGTATTATAAGGTGAAATTAGTATAAGTTAAAGGGACTATATTTAGTTCCTTTATTGTTTTATAATATAAATAAGATTATATTTAAGGGATGAGAACAATATGATAACTTCGATTTTATTTAATGGGGATATAATTACTAATGAGGGCTTTGATGAAAATTTGTCAGATGTAGTTGGTTGCATATATGAGACAAGCAATATAAATAAAATTACAGAAAAACAAATTACTAATATACATAAAGATATAATAATTAAAAATAAAGATATGATTGTACTAAGAATACCAATTTTATCTGAGGGTGAAAAAATATTTATAGATGCAGTTATAGATAAAGATAGATTTATATTTAATTATCATAGTGATATTTTAATTGAATTTTTTAAGGAAAAGATAGCATTACATGAGAAAATAGACAAGTATATGTTATGTTTATTTTTATTCCAATTTTTTTCATACGCATATAATGAAGAATTATTGAAAATAGAAGAAAGAGTAGATGATTTATTTCAAGAAGCTGTCAATATAGGAGAAATAAACAATAAAGAAATATTAGAAATAAAAAAATCTGTATCGTTGATTAAGAGGTTTACAACTTATTATAAGTCTATGATAACCTATTTAGATGATGAGTTTAATCAATTGGATTTATATAATAAAGTATTATTAGTCTTAGATAATACCTTAAGTTTAGTAGAAAATATTGAATCATCAATTTTTTCTTGTGTGGACATTTATAATTCGGAGCTTTCAAATAAATTGAATAATACTATGCAACTACTCACTATTATTACGGTGTTATCATTACCTCTAACTATAATATCAGGGATATTTGGAATGAATTTTAAAAATATGCCATTAATAAATAATAAATTTGGCTTTACTATTTCGATTGTTTTTACCATTGCAATAATATTTGTAGAAATAATTTATTTTAAACGAAAAAAATACTTATAATGAGGAATTATTACCTTCAGTATGAAAGGATATAAATATCATATGAGGGCGACTTGGAATTTACCAGGTGCCTCTAATATGATATTTATATCCTTGTTACATAAGGTATCTTATTTCAAGTATTTTATTATCTTTTATATAAACTCTTGGGGCTCTTCTCCCTATTAGACAAAGAACTTCGTAACTAATTGTATTTATTATGTCAGCCATATCATCTGCATCAAACTTTACATTTCCATCAGAGCCTAGAAGTATAACTTCATCTCCTGTTTGTACATTTTCTATATCAGTTACATCAACCATAAATTGATCCATACAAACATTTCCAATGATAGGAGCTAACTTTCCATTAATTATTACTTTACCTTTATTAGAAAGGCCTCTAGAGTATCCATCTGCATAGCCAACAGGTAAGGTTGCAACTATTGTTTTTCTATTTGTTTTATAGGTTTTTCCGTATCCAATATATTCATTTTCATCTACTTCTTTAATGTGGACTATTCTAGTTTTCCAAGTCAATACAGGCTTTATATTAATATCATCTTTATTAACCTCATTAGAAGGATAATAACCATATTGTATTATTCCAGGTCTTACATAATTGTAGTGACTTTCAGGTATATCTATTATGGCAGCACTATTAGATAAGTTTCTTTTATTTATAGTTAAGCCTCTTTCCTTTAGTTTGTTTATTATAGAATTATATATATCCATTTGTTTCTTGGAATAGCTTTTATCCATAGAATCAGCTGTTGAAAAATGAGAAAAAATACTATCTATATTTAAATTGCTTAACTTAGAAATACTAATTATATCTTCTATATCTTTTATATTATTTTTAAAGCCTATTCTACCCATTCCAGAGTCTAAAGCAATGTGGATTTTAATGTTTTTATTTCTTGATTTTGCGGTTTCGTTAAGTTTTTCTGCAAAGTGTAATGTTGATACTGTTGGTTCAACATCATAATTTAGTAATGAATCAATAGCAAATTCTTCACTAATGCCAAGAAGCATAATTGGAGCAGTGATATCATGCTCTCTAAGTTCTATTGCTTCAACTATATTAGCAACTGCTAGCTTTTTTACATTGCAACTTAGTAAAGCCTTTGATATTTCAACAGCTCCATGACCATAGGCATTAGCTTTCACAACTCCAATTATTTCACTACTAGTAGATTTTTTCTTTATTTCCTCTATATTATTTAATAAATTATTCAAATTAATTTCTGTCCAGATTGGATGTAATAAATTCATAACAAATCTCCTTACTATAATTGACATTTTAGTAATACCATTGATAATATTATATACATAAACTGAAGCTTTGATAAGTACCAGTTTTGATAAATTTGATAGGGTCAGATTAGGTGATAAGATGGATATTTTAACGATAAATTTAAATAATAATAGTAATATTCCTCTATATATACAACTTTATAATTATATAAAGGGTGAAATTCAGGATGGAAACTTGCCATCTAATAGTAAACTTCCATCAAAGAGGAGGTTATCTAAGCATCTAGAGATTAGTCAAAATACAGTAGAGTCAGCTTATGATCAGCTAATAACTGAAGGATATATAATAGCTATTCCCAAAAAAGGATATTACGTTACAGAGTTTCAAGGAGTTATAAATACTAATACTAAAATAGATTCATATAATGATAATCTAAGAAGAAAAAAAGAATATAAATATGAATTTTATTCTAGCAGGGTAGATTTGGAAAGCTTTCCTTATACAATATGGAGAAAGATAAATAAAGAAGTAATATCTGAAGAAAACAAAGATTTATTACAAATTGGACATTCTCAAGGAGATAGAAATTTGAGAGAGGCTATATCAAATTATCTAAGGTTTTCTAGAGGTGTAAATTCAAGCTTAGATAATATGATAATAGGAGCAGGAAGTGAATACTTAATTCAAATATTAATAAATATATTAGGAAGAGAAAAAATAATTTCTGTAGAAGAACCTGGTTATTATAAGATTAAGAAGATATTAAAGGTCAATGGAATTAAGCCTATTGGTATACCAATTGATAATCAAGGTGTTAATATTGAAAGTTTGAGAAGCAGCAATTCTCAGGTAATTCACATTACTCCATCACATCAGTTCCCTACTGGAGTAATTATGCCCATTAATAGAAGAATTCAAATTTTAAATTGGGCAAATGAGGGTGATGAAAGGTATATAATAGAGGATGATTATGATAGTGAGTTTAGATTTGAGGGAAGGCCAATTCCAGCATTACAAAGTTTAGATAATAAAGGGAAAGTAATATATATAGGAACATTTTCAAAATGCTTTTCACCTTCAGAAAGAATAGCTTATATGGTATTGCCAGATGAATTGATGAAAATATATAAAAGGGATTTTAGCTTTTTAGCTTGTACTGTTTCTAGAACTACACAACAAGCTTTAGTTAGGTTTATAGAAGAAGGATATTTTGAAAGACATTTAAATAAGATGAGGAATATTTATAGAAAAAAGAGAGAGTTTTTAGTATCACTAATAAAAAGATATTTAAAGGGTACTGAAATTATAGGTACTAATTCAGGTCTACATTTACTCTTAAAAGTGAATAATGGAATGACTGAAAAAGAGCTAATTATGGCAGCAGAAGAAAAGAAAATAAGGATATTGGGTTTATCTAATTCATATTTAAATAATTTAGAAGACAGCAAAACTGTTTTTTTAGGATATGCGAGTTTAAAATATGATGAAATGGAAGAAGCCATAATACTATTAAAAGAAGCATGGAATTTATAATTATTTTTCGGGGATAATATAGGTATTAAATTCAAAGGAGAATATATAATATGGCCTATATTAATTTTAAAGAAGAAATTTCAGTAGCCAAAACACAGTTGGAAAAAAGAGTGAATAATAATAAAAGGATATTTGAAAATTTATCAGATAGTAAAGATGTTTATACAGAATATATTCCAAATGAAAAATATAGCTTTAAAGAGCATAATGATTTAGTTATAGGTGGTGGGCATCCTAAGAAAGAAGATGAGTTTCAAGAAATTAAGGATGCAGATATAGTTTGTGCTAAGTTTAAAAAATGCAGATTTTCTAATATAAAGTTTACAAATTGTAGATTCGTTGGATGCTATTTTGAAGAATGTGAGTTTATGGGTGGAGGTGCAGTTTTTCAAGACTGTATTTTTTCTAAAAAAGATAGTGATGAAAAGCCAAACTTAAATAAAGAAGATAATTTTTCATGTGAATTTAATCATTGCAATATATATGCAAAGTTTATAAATTGTACATTAGAGCATATAATTTTTAATAGATGTAATTTAAAGAATACAAATTTTGAATTAAGTGATATGAGTAATGGGATGATTTTTGACTCCACATTAAATATGATAATAATTGCTGACACAGATCTTTCAGGTGCTAAAATTGTAAATACATATATTGAAGATTTAGAGTTTAGAGATAAATATAAAAGTAAGTTAGATGAAAAAACCTTTGTTGATAAAATTAAGTTTAAGAAAAAAACTAGAGATGAGTATGAAGGGATTTATGCAGTTTATGAAGCCCTTGCAAATAAATTTAATGATAATAATCTAAAAAATAATTTTGGAGAATATTATTTTTTAGGTCGAAAGACACAAAGAAAAGTTCTTAAGCCAATACCTAAAATTGCTTCAACCTTTGGTTTACTAACATGTGGATATGGAGAGAGACCTATATATTCAGTTTATTTTTCTTTATGTGTTATATTGATATTTTCAGTACTCTATTTAATTTCTGGAATAAAGGTAGATGAAGAAATCATTACTTATAGTAATGATATTGGGAAAATATTTAATTTAAAGCAGTTATTAAAGGACTATAATGAATCATTAAACTTAAGCGTAGGAATGTTTGCTGGAGTAGGACTAAATGAAGCACAACCTTCACCAAGATCTTATATGCTTAGCAACATTGAAATTATAAGTGGAGTTGTAATGATGGGAGTTGGCATTGGAGCATTAGTAAAGAAAATAGTAAGATAGAAGTGCTACGCAAATTTAAGAATGAAAGAATTAAAAAATGAAAGAATTAAAGAATTAAAAAAGAAATAAATAACAATGAATAGTGAAGAGAAGGTTATAAAAAAAATTTAATATTATATATAGTGTTTTAATTAATGAGTCTATGGATTTCAAAATCCATAGACTTTATTTTACTAATACTTTAATATTATAACTTGTATTATTATTTTAATTTCATATGAAGTATAGGGAATGGATTACCTTGTTCATCAAACTCAGATTTTTTAAAAATTTGAAATCCCATATGTTTATAAAATCCTACTGCTTGAGGGTTTTGTTCATTTACATCTACATAATCTATATTTAATAATTCTATTGCATGTTCTACAAGTTTTTTGCCAATTCCTTTTCCTCTACTCTCATTACTTACAAATAACATTTCAATTTTAAAATTATGTATTCCCATAAAAGCTTTTATAATGCCTTGATGATCTCTTACACATAAAAGCTTACTAACATATTTAGCACCTTCTATAACTTGAGGCCTTAGTGATATTATATCATCTTCAGTTAAAAAGTTATGTGTTGCTCTTATGGATGACTCCCATGTGTTTAGTATTTCTTCCATATCCTTATTATTAATATTATTTAAATTTTCAATTTTTATCACTTAATAATTCCTCCTAAGTAAGTATGTCACTTAATATTATATACGATTTGAAAAGTTTATTAAGAACATTTCATAAAATAAAGAGTTAATTCTTTATTTGGAAACTATTATGCTTAAAAAGGAAAAAATATATATTATTGTTTTTCGATAAAAACATATTGAAAAAGATTGCACTTGATGGTAGTATATAGTTATGAAATAGGAGGGGTTATATGGAAATGAAAAATGAAAAAAGCTTATCAAAGGTATTATCTGTAATTCTAAATATTACTATTATTTTAGGAATAATTCTTACAGGAATACTTGTCTACGATACTTTTATAAAAAGAGGAATTGAAGAAGTAATAATTAGTAAAGGTATAATAATATCATTATTAGTAATAGGAATAAGTAGCTTATTTTATATAGTTTTTATGCTAAAGGGTATAATAAAGACACTGGTAAAGGGAGATCCCTTTGTTAGATCTAATGCAGTTGCTTTTAAAAAGATTTCAGTAGCTTGTCTAATTATATCAGCATGTTATTTAATAAATTTTTTTATAAACTCTAATTTTAAACAATTCAAATTTATTTATGTAGATAATATGGGAATTCATACTGATATGGAGATATTTATATTTTTGTTTGCTGCTGCCTTTATATATATTTTAGCGAAGGTATTTGATAAGGCTGTGTCCTTTAAAGAAGAAAATGATTTAACTATATGATAAGGAGAATAACATGGGAATAGTAGTAAATTTAGATGTTATGATGGCTAAAAGAAAGATGTCTTTAAATGAATTAGCAGAAAGAGTTGGAATTACTAATGCAAATCTTTCTATATTAAAAAATAATAAGGCTAAGGCAGTGAGGTTTTCAACATTAGAAGCAATTTGTAAAGAACTTAACTGTCAGCCAGGGGATATATTAGAATATGTAGATGAATAGAGGAGTGGAATATGGTCAATGTTGTATCATTAGTTTTAATGAAAGAAGAAAAATTACTTTTATTGAAGAGGGAGAAAAACAGATTACCAGTTATTTCTATAAGGGATAATGAAACTCCAGAAAAATGTATTGAAAGATGGACTAAAGATAATATAAAAGTAGGAACATCAAATTTAATAAAACATGAAAAGAACTTTAAAATGGATAATTACAATATTAGTTTAGTGTTCGTAGATGCTACGAATACTGATCTTCAGTTACTAAATGAAGATTTAGTATTGGAGGATTGTAGGTTTGCAAACAATATTAATAATTTTGAAAAAGATTTATTAATAAATGTAGTTAAAAAGTGCAAATTCCTAAATTATAAATCTTTAGCTGTTGAAGCTTTAGCTAAAACTTATAACATTAACAACAGATACTCTACAAGGAATCCATTCATGGAATTAGAAAAGGGAAGAATGAATAATAAAAAGGCTTTAAATCTTATTCTTCTATCCTTCCTTGTAGGAGCTTTATTTTCAGTATTTGTTTTTAATTATTTAGGAGTTTCAGTTCCTATTATAATAGTTTTAATGGTTATTCTATTTATTAATATTGTAGGCATTAGAAATAAAAGCTTTTTAGGGTTCTTTTTTGTTGTTGCAAGTATCTTGCTTTCAATAACATATGGGATATTTACAAACGAAGTATTTAGGGTTTTAAATATAATAATTGTTCCAGCAAGCTTATTTTCAGGATTTTTATTATTAACTTATGATAGCATACCATTTAAGTTATATACATTTATAGCAGCTTTCTTAGAATTAATAGTTGGGCAATCAATTGAAAATACTTCAAAGCTTTCAGTTGAATTAAAAGAGAAATTTGGAAAGGTAGATAGAGAAAAGAAAAATGGGTATTCAAAACACATATTTAAAGGAATAGTAATTTCTGTACCCTTAGTTATAGTATTATTGATGTTACTTTCAGGAGCTGATGAAGTCTTTAATTATTATTTATCAAATATTTGGGATTACATTAATATAAAAAATATTTACGATTTTGTTATTAGAGTTATTATAGCTATAGCTGTAATGTTTTTAGTTTATGGATTAAACTATACATTATCAGCTACGAAGGTTAAAAAAATAAATAATAAGAGTTTTAATAAAACCTTCAATGCAACTACAATAGTTACTATTTTAGCTTCAATAATATTAATATACTTGGTATTTACTAAGATACAAGTTTCTTATTTGTATTTAAATAAAGAATTACCAGTAGGTGTAACATCTTCAGATTATGCTAGGAAGGGATTCTTCCAACTAGTATTTTTAGTAGTAATAAATCTAATTATGATAATTTCTATTAAGGTAAAAACAATAGTTAATAGTTCAAAAGCAAATAATATATTAAATACTTTTTATAGTATAATTACAGTTTTAACTATGAATATGGGTGTAGCTGCAATATATAAGATGAATTTATATATAGGAGAGTTTGGATATACAAGACTTAGAGTTTTAGTTCAATCCTTTACAGTGTTCTTATGTATATCACTTTTTTTCCTTCTCTTATTTATATGGAGAGAAAAGAATTTATTTAAGTCTATTGCTATAGTGGCTATGGCTATATATCTAGCTTTAAATTATGCTAATATAGATAATTTTATTGCAAAAGAAAATATTAAGCTTATAAATCAGAGGGAAGAAATAGACCTATGGTATATTTCAAGGCTATCTTTAGATGCAAAGGATGCTATTGATGAAGGTAGAAGAAATGGATTAATAAGTAGGGAATATTATAATATGTGGGCAAATAAACGAGTTGCACCTGAACATTGGTATGAGTATAACTATTTTAATAATAAGGTATTAAAATAGAAAATGTTCATATGAAAGGAGAATAATATGATTGTTTTACTTAATCCTGCTAGTTTAGTCCTTGGTTTAATAGCTTGGATACTTTCTATTATTAATATTACTAAATACAATAAATCAAAACATAGAAATTGGGTAGCCTTTTCAGTAACAAGTTTAAGTCTGTGTTCTATTTCAATATTCTTTCAGATTATTTATAACAATCATTTAGTTAATATTTCAGATTGGTCTGCGCTTATGGATACTAGCAATGCTTTAGTGTTTATGATATTAATACTGATCAGTGTTACAATTACATTAAACATCATTACTTTGGTTATATACAGAAATGAACATCATTGTAATAGAGAAGGATAAGAAATTTATGAAGGCTAAAATTAATATTAGTTTTATAATTTTAATAATTCTTATATTAGAATTTATTGGAGGATGTTCACAAAAAAAAGAAATATATAATTTGATAATTACTAATAGTAGTGGATATAGGCTTATAAGTATTGGATTTTATAAGCAGAATAGTTCGGGTGGAGTTTCTAATGCTGATAATAGTCTTATAGAAGATGGAGAAAAAATTAAATTATATATTGAAAGTGATGAATTTACTCTTAAGGTTATTGATGAACATGATAATGAATATGTAAGTCAAAAGTTTAATATAGATTTTCACGCTAAGAAAAATAAAATTTATAATATTTCAATAGATAATAATTCTTTAAATGTTTTAGAATTTATTTTAAATTAAAGCTATATATAAAGGGAGAATTCAATGAGAAAAAAGATAATAGATTTATTTATATTAATCTTAAGTCTAACTTCGTTATTCATATCACTTAAAACCTTCTACAACTTATCCATTTATGTAGATGAGGTTAATACATCGCCAAGTGTAATTTTAGGTAGTGATTTTTGGCTATTAATGAATTGGATGAAATTTGGATTATTAGCATTGATTTCACTTTTGGCTGGAATAAAGCTAATAAAGAAGGAAGAGTAATTTATAATATTATATTAATGTAAACTGAAAAAGGTCGGGCATATTGCTCGACCTTTTTTGTTGTGATTTTACTGTGAATTTTATTGTAGAAAGCTTTTTTGAAGCTTAAAAACGAACTGTTTAAGAAGTACATTATACTAAATATTTATATAATACCTAGGTCTAATTTTAGCTTTAATACTCTTAAAACAGCCTTATCTATAACTTCTTCTTTTATATCTCCATTTTTTACAGCTTCTATTACAGTTGGAATTTGAATATTATAATCTGAAGATATAATTAAATCATTTCCAGAGTTTACTGCAAAAATTACAGAATTAACTTCACCTATATATTCTTTAATCGCACTCATTTGTAAGTCATCAGTCATTATTACTCCATTAAAGCCTAAATCATTTCTAATAATATCATGAAGTGGTTTAGATAAAGAAGCAGGAAGTGTTTCATCTATTGAGCTAATAATATTATGAGATACTAAAATACTATCAACACCTGCATCTATTCCAGCTTTAAAAGGAATAAAGTCATTATTAACAAAGCTCTCATAACTTCTATTATCAGTAGACATACCTGAATGGGTATCTAAATTGCTACCATAGCCAGGAAAATGTTTTAAAGTAGAACCTATTTTATTTTCTTTCATAGTTTTAACTACAGTTTTTATATAAGTAGCTGTTTCTTCAGCATCTTTTCCAAAGGTTCTTGGATAAATATAATCATTAGGGTTTGTTGAAATATCACAAACTGGTGCTAAGTTCATATTAATTCCAAGGGATTTCAGAAGAGTAGCTTTTTCTTTTGTATCATTAATAATTAGAGGATATCCTCCTTCATTATACAATTCTTGTGGTGAGTAAAATGGGACAGCTCTAAATTCAGGATACCAACTTAACCTATTAACAATACCACCTTCCTCATCTATTGCAATAATCATATTGATTGATGAGTTTTCTTGATAAGATTTAATTTTAGATGATAAACTTTCTTTAGTTTCTCCTTGTATATTTTCGTCAAATAATATAAAACCACCGACTTTATAATTTTCTATATCATCAAATGCAGTAACATTATTACATCTAATAAGAAACATTTGACCAATTTTTTCTTCTATTGTCATGGCTTCTAGAAGCTTTTTAGCTTTCTTTTCTATATTATTGTCTATAACAATTTCTTTATCTGCTGAAGTAGATTCTTCATTGCTTTCTTCATGATTATTATTTTCATTAGAGCTATTTGATGAAGAATTTTTACCGTTATTGTTTTCAATATTAGCTCTATTTATAAATTTTCCTATTAGATAACCAGAAAAAAGTGAAATAACTATAATAAGTATTACTAATATAAATTTTTTCATAATATATCTCCAAACTAAATTTATTTGAATTTGTTATAAAATTCATTGATATTTCATTGCTTAACTTATTTTTAGCAATGAGATATATAAGTAAATATAATCATATTATATAAATTTATACTAAGTTTATCAAATTATATAAATATTAATAAAATTTTGTTATTAATTTGTAACAAAGCGGATTTATAATTAGAGTAAATAAAGAAAGAGTGAAATAAATACTTTTTAGAAATTACTTTATTAATCTATAATAATCAAATTTAATAAGGAGAGTGAAGGAAATGTCTAGAAAATTTAAAAATATTATTGCTTTAATTTTATTTATTTTGCTAGGTGTATCTATCTTCTTTACAATGAATTCTGCTAAAAATAATATTGAATCTACAAACTCTAATATGATTCAAAATAATAGTGAAAGACCACCAGAAGTTCCAGGTAATAAAACAGATAGTGAAACATCATTGGAAATACCGAATGATGAAAATAACAGTGAAAGACCTCTAGAAATGCCAAGTGGTGGGAGTGGTAGTGAAGCACCATCAGGAATGCCAAAGGAAGAAAACAGTAATATGATTACACCTGATACTAATATAGTATCTATGAATGAATCAAATGATAAGTTAAGTATTATATTTTATGTATCATTTGCAATTGAAAGCTTAGGAATTTCAACTGTAATTATCTATCTAATTATGTCAAACTTAAATAAAAAAGTAATCAAAGAAACATTTATTAATTTCGATAAAATAATAATATTTATTCTTAGTGCAATTATTTTAACAAGTGTTTTAACTATGTTAAATGTATATATTACTAAAAATATATTGATAACTAGTGTTCAAAGTAATGGAAATGTAAGCAATGGAAATATAGATAGCAACAATAATGTTTCATCATCAGCTAGTGCTTCAAATGAAATAGATGGAACAGAAGAAAGTTTGAATGAAACTTATGAAAGTAGTAATAGTGATGAAAGTGTAATTCTTGTTAAAAATGCTGGAGAATTAACTTTAGAAAATGCAATTGTTAATAAAAATTCTGGTGATAGTTCAAATACTGAGAATTCAGAGTTTTATGGTATAAATTCAGGAATATTAGTAACTAGCAATTCAACAGCAAAAATAACTAATACAACAATTACAACTAATGCAAAGGGAAGTAATGCAGTATTTTCAACAGGAACTGATTCTAAAATCTATATTAGTGATTCTACAATTACTACAACAGGAAGTAGTTCATCAAGAGGGCTTGATGCAACTTACGGTGGATATATTGAAGCTGATAATGTAATTATTAAAACTCAAGGTGGTTCTTGTGCTACTTTAGCAACTGATAGGGGAGAGGGAACTGTGATTGCAAATAATTCTAATTTGGAAACAAATGGCAGTGGTTCACCTATAATCTATTCAACTGGAAATATTTCAATTAATAAAACAGAAGGGTTAGCAAATGCTTCTCAAATGGTTGTAATTGAAGGAAAAAATTCTGCAACTGTTACAAATTCAACTTTAAAAGCAACTGGTAAGGGTAATAGAGGAGATGTAGATCAAGCAGGTATTATGATTTATCAATCAATGTCTGGAGATGCATCTGTTGGAACAGGAAATTTTACAGCAAAAGATTCTTCTTTAAGTATTGTTTCAACTTCTGATTACTACAAAACAGCACCAATGTTTTTTATTACTAATACAGATGCAATTATTAATTTAGAAAATACAACATTAAGTTATGGAAGTAATATTTTGATTAGTGCTAAAGGTACTTATGAATGGGGAACAAGTAATTCAAATGGTGGAAATTTAACTTTTAATGCAAATAATCAAACTTTAGTTGGCAATATTGAGGTGGATAATATATCTACTTTAACATTAAATTTAACTGCATCAAGTTATAAAGGTATTATAAACGAAAACAATGAAGGAAAAAGTATAGTTGTAAAGCTTGATAGTAATTCAGAAATAACATTAATGGGTGATTCTTACGTAATAGAATTAGAAGATGAGGATACTACATATAGTAATATTAATTTTAATGGTTATAAATTATATGTTAATGGTAAGTCAATTAATTAAAAGTAATAATATAGAAGAAGATATAGAAGCTACTATTTTTGCAATTCACATTGTAAAGTAGTAGCTTTTTCACGAAATTAAAGATGCTTTATATATTAATATTGATAATAAATTTTATGGAGTGAATTATTATGAGTACATCAATTCTTTATCTAGTAACATTTTTATTAATTATAATATCTTATAAAAAAGATAAGGAAAAAACTTATAAAGCATTATTAAAAGGATGGAAGTCAATAGAAAATATACTTCCACAATTTTTAGGTATAATTTTAGTCGTTGGAATAACACTTGCAGCTTTAAGACCAGAAGTAATAACAAATATAATAGGAGATAATAGTGGAATACTTGGAGTGATTTTAGCTGCAGTTTTAGGAAGTGTGGTAATGATGCCTACCTTTGTAGCATTTTCTACTGGTGATATGCTTTTGAAAAATGGAGCAGGGATAGCACAGGTAGCTGCCCTTATATCTACACTTACATTAATAGGTATAATTACAATTCCTTTAGAAGCTAAATATATAGGTAAAAGGGCAACTATTTATAGGAACATATTAGCCTTTGTTTTTTCAATCATAGTAGCATTTTTTGTTGAGATGGTGGTGACAATGGAATGGTAAAAGCTTTAGTAAAAAGATATTCTTTTTTTATTATATTAATTATAGTAACAGTAATAGTAACAGCTATTAATAAGGAGATAGGGTTAAAGTCATTTAATATAGCCTTTTCAAGCTTTAAGCAAATGATTCAAGTTGTACCTCCAATAATGATAATCCTTGGTCTTATGGATGTATGGATTCCTAGGGAAACTATTATGAAATATATGGGAGATAAGTCAGGTATTATGGGGATTTTCCTTGCAATATTAATAGGATCAGTAGCAGCAGGCCCAATGTATGCAGCCTTTCCCTTTACAAAGGTTCTTCTTAAAAAAGGAGTTAAGTTTAGCAATATAATAATATTTATGAATGCTTGGTGTGTAACTAAAATATCTACATTGATTTTTGAGTTTTCTTCACTTGGATATAAATTTACTTTAGCAAGACTTTTAATTGATATACCTGGAGTAATAATAATGGGATATTTAGTTGAAGCTATAATGCCAAGAAATGAGTTAAATAGCCTTTATCTAGATAATTTAGAGTAAGAATATATTATAAAATGAATAATATAAAATTATTTACAAATGATAAATGTATAGTTATAATGATTATAACAAACTATAAATAATAAGCTATGAAAGAGAAAAGTAGATAGAAAGTCATTTTACAGAGATTTAAGCAGTGGTGGAAGCTTAAAATTTGATTCTATTGAAGGAAGCTCTGGAGCTATAAACTGAAACTGCATTTTTAAACTGCAAGTAAGTTTATGGGATTCTCCCCTTAAAGAGATTGAGTGGATTAATTTTAAATTAATCAATTTAGGTGGTAACGCGGAAATTTAGTCTTTCGTCCTAATGTTTATAGGATGGAGGGCTTTTTATTTTTATAAAATTTTATAACTAAAGGAAAGGATAGATAAGTATGAGTTTAGAAAAGTTAGCAGAATTAATATTCCCTAATATTGATAAAACACCAGAAGATTATATTGCAAAATATCCAAAGAGAAATTTAAAAGAAGGTGCAGTTGTAACTAGATATGCACCATCACCAACTGGATTCCAACATATTGGAGGAGTTTTTGCTGCATTAATTAATGAAAGATTAGCAAGTCAAACAGGTGGAGTTTTCTATTTAAGAATAGAAGATACAGACCAAAAAAGAGAAGTTGAAGGTGCTATAGAAGATACTATTCAAACTATGCACAACTTTGGTATGGATTTTAACGAAGGTATGACTGGAGATAATACATCTAAAGGAGAATATGGTCCATATAGACAAAGTGAAAGAGCTGATATATACAGAGCTTTTGCTAAGGACTTAATTAAGAAGGGATTAGCATATCCAGCTTTTGATACACCAGAAGAATTAGCAGAACTTAGAGAAAGACAAACTGCTGCTAAAATAACTCCTGGATATTATGGAGAATATGCTAAGGATAGAAATTTATCTCCTGAAGAAGCTATGGAAAAGATAAATAATGGGGAGGCTTACATAATTAGATTTAAGTCACCTGGAAATATAGAAAATAGAGTAGAATTCCATGATTTAATTAAGGGAGACATAAGCTTCCCAGAAAATAATCAAGATATAGTTATTATAAAGGGAGATGGACTTCCAACTTATCACTTTGCTCATGCTATAGATGATGCTTTAATGAGAACTACTCATGTTATAAGAGGAGAAGAATGGTTATCTTCATTACCAATACACGTACAATTATTTGATACATTAGGTTTAGAAAGACCAAACTATGCTCACATTCCAACAATAATGAAAAATGATAATGGTTCTAAGAGAAAATTATCTAAGAGAAAAGATGCAGAAGCTGCAGTTTCATACTATAAAGAAGTTGGATACCCTGTTCAATCAGTTGTTGAATATTTATTAAATATAATAAATTCTACTTTTGAAGATTGGAGAGCAGAAAATCCTACTGTAGATTAT
Source organism: uncultured Clostridium sp. (assembly GCA_934746015.1). GTDB lineage: Bacteria > Bacillota > Clostridia > Clostridiales > Clostridiaceae > Clostridium. The sequence goes on along the minus strand of CAKVEW010000002.1, from coordinate 85,288 downwards.
CATGAATTTGAAATAGCTTTAGATAAGATGAGTAAGTCAGGAGCATTATTTGATATAGTTAAATTAAATGATGTAAGTAAAGAAGTTATTTGTAAGTTAAAAGCAGATAAGGTTTATGAATTATATACTGAATGGGCTAAGGATTTCGATAAGGAAATGTATGACTTAGTAACTGCAAATGAAGAAATGTCTAAGGAAATTTTCAATATAGATAAAGAAGGTCCAAAGCCAAGAAAAGACTTTGCTAAATGGGATGAAGTAAGAGGAAAAGTAGATTATTTCTTCGATGAATTATTTAATAAGGAAACAGCAGAAAATGTTGAACTTCCAAAGACTTTAACACTAGAAAATGCAAAAGAAATAATTAAAGTATACAAAGATAAATTTAACTTTAATTCAGGAAGTCAAGAAGCTTGGTTTGAAGAATTAAAGGTTATTGGAGGAGAGCTTGGATATTGTGCTAACAGAAAAGAATATAAAGCTAATCCAGAAGCCTTTAAGGGAATGATTTCTGATGTTGCTGGAGCTGTAAGAGCTGCATTATCTCATAGAAGCAACACTCCAGATCTTTATACTATTATGCAAATATTAGGTGAAGATAAAGTAAGAGCTAGATTTGAAGCATTTTTAAATATATAAAACTAAAGGTGCTGTTGCACAATGCAAAATGCATAATTGATAATGCATAATTAATGTAAAAACTACTGAAAGTAGTTTTGAAAATTAAGGGGCTATCGCATTAGCAGATAAAAAATCTGTTAAAGATAGCTCCTTTATTTTTTTATTAAAAAGGAACTATGCACTAATTTTTAGCGTGACAGTAACTTATTTATTAATTTAAGCAATTAATAAATAAGTTAGTTGAAAGTTAGATATAATTATAGAATACGAAAATAAATATTTTAATTAATAGTTGCAATTATTTTAGATTATTATGTAAAATTAATATAACATAATAAAAAGGAGATGAAATTATGGAAAATTATAACGTTATATTAGAATGTTTTGAAAAGAATGATGAGCCAATGAATGCCACTGCAGTTGCAGAAAAGACAGGCATAGACAAAAAAGAAGTGTCAAAGGTAATGGATAAGCTTAAAAAAGAAGAAAAGATTTATTCACCAAAAAGATGCTACTGGCAAATAAAAAAATAGAAGTGCTGTGGCACAATGCAGAATGCATAATTGATAATGCATAATTAATGTAAAAACTACTAAAAGTAGTTTTAAAAATTATGATATAAAATTTGCTAGAGATAATAGTTTAGGATACCTTTAATGGTATCCTTTATTTATCATTTATTTTAAAAGGGTTGCACTAAGTATATTTGTAAAATTAGAATTTAACTTCTATATTTACAAGTCTTCTCTCCCAGTAAAAGGGCCTCCGTCCTTTACTCCCATTCCAGCCACGCCGTCTTGTTGTTCTCCTTCAATCAAAAAATATATTCCATCTATATTTAATGATTTATTTAAACATAATCCATTTACAATAGAGAATACTTTCAGTCTTGCTAATGCTGATGAATTTGTATTAGGGTCATCAAATTCCTTATTTAAATCTACATAAGCAATTTTATCTTTTACCGTAATATTTAAAACCTTAGTATTTGGGTTAAAACATTTATCATTACGTTTAATAGTTTCTGAAATTATTTCTTCTAAATTCTCTTTAGGTATATCGGTTTTTTCTAACGTTAATTTTGATACATCACTATTAGCTACATACAGATTTATAGTTGTTTCATTGCTTACATTAGTTTTACAACTAACAAGTAAGATTGAACATAGAATTAAAAGACTAAGTAATTTTCTAATAATAATCTCCTCCTAATTTTGATACCTTCTTAACTAAGTAATATTGCAATAAATTATTATTCATCAATACTAATAAAGTTTAATTTCCACTTCCCATCAACTTGACAAAACTTTACATTAAGTGTGTATATTCTATCATCATATTTGGGTTCATTTGAGTATCCTGAATCATATATTTCATAAATACTTTTAAATTCAGTATCAGACACTAAATCATACATTCTTTGTCTCAATGACATATTTTCTTGAGGAATAGTAAAATCAAAGTTTGAACCCTTTATATGACCATTTTCAATTATAACATCATCTGCTAAATTATCTTTGATACTAATATAATCACCTTTAATAGCTGAATTTAAAATAAAATATAAATTAGAATCAAGTATATTTCTTAATTCATATAGAGATTTTTCTTTTTCAACTAAACTCTTATTTTCAGATAGTTCATTTCCTGTGATAGTTAAATCCGTTGTTAATGATTTAATTTTATTATTTTGATATATTATTGAATAACCTATTGTAATAATATTAGTTATAATTAAAATTAATATTATTATTGTTGATTTTTTACTTTTCATATTTTATCCCCCAGCTTATATTATTAATAAATTCCTGTTTATATAGTAGTTTTTAATACTATTATTAATTAGATTTTTGATTTTAATTATCTTTATAGACAGCACTCCAACTAATTCGAGCAGCAACTAAAAAAAAGAATAATACATATAATATAATTGTAAATTAATGTATAATTTAATTATACATTAATTTCTAGAGTAAGTACCTAGAAAAATTAAAGTTATATTTAAAATTTCACACAATGAGTATATTCCGTATAATAGGTAAATTATAATTGTATATTTATATAAGCAAGCATAATATAAATATATAGATAATACACAGTTTATTAGGGGTAAATAATAATTTTAAGGAGAATGAGAATTCTTATGTTAAGTGTCTTAGTTAATGGTATGAAAGAATGCAAATATCTTTTTAAAAGAGCAACTCTTTTGATTTTTACTTTTTGTTTAAGTTTATTAATGATAGGATGTGTAAGTTGTAAAGTAGAAAGTGATAAAACACAAAATTATATAAATGCAGTTGTAGATGATATAGCAGAAGAAATTATTAATGTTGTTCCAATAGACAATGAAAATGTTAATTCAGATAAAGATATTATTAATGCAAATAGTCTTATTGTAAATAAAAATACAATATCTGATAATAGTCTGCCAGAGTTAGAGAAGGGTGATAAAATAAGAATTGTTTATAATGGGGAGAGTGTACAAGAAGATCCTTTAAAAATTGATATAGTTTTTGCTATATATTTATTGAATGAAAATGATGAAGTTATACCTAACGAATAAGGTGTTTATGTGTACTATTGGGAAATAATTACTTTAAAATCTGCTTAATTATTAAAATAATAGTGCAAAAAATATAAATGTTAATATATAATAAATATGATGGTTATTACAAAATTAATCATTAATTATCTGAAAGGATGTGATGTTTTATGATGGATTTAGTAAGAAGAAATAAAACCTATATTGTTGTTAAGGGGAAGGTTATTTCAGTATAGCAATAATTATCCTTCCCAATATGTTTAATTTCGGGAGGAAGAATGAATAATAAAAACTTACTAGAATTAGGATTAAATGAAGGATACATTAAGGAAGCAAGTATTTATAATGAAAACTTTTATTTAGGAAGAGTTTCAGTACAATATAAGGATATTTATAGAGTTGTTACTGAAGAAGGAGAAGTACTTGCAAGAGTATCTGGAAAATTATCATATTCTTCAAATAGTACTTTAGATTATCCTGTAGTAGGAGATTGGGTATTATTAGATAGAACAGATAATAAAAATGGTGATGCTATAATTCATAAAGTATTAACTAGAAAAAGTTATTTTTCTAGAAAGATAGCTGGTACTAGATATGATACACAAGTTGTTGCAGCAAATATTGATTATATATTTATATGCATGGCTTTAAATAATGATTTTAATATTAATAGACTTGAAAGATATATAGCTGTGGCTTGGGATAGTATGGCAACACCTGTTGTAGTATTAACTAAGTCAGATTTATGCGAAGATATAGATGAAAGACTAAGTGAAGTTGAAGAAGCAGCTATAGGAATAGATATACTAGTAACTTCAAGTTTAAATGGAAATGGATATGAAAAAGTTAAAGAATATATTAAGACAGGAACAACAATAGCCTTTATAGGGTCATCAGGTGTAGGAAAATCTACACTTATAAATAAGTTATTAAATAAAGAAGTTTTAAAAACTAATTCAATTAGTGAAAATGATAAAGGAAGACATACAACCACTCATAGAGAGTTATTTTTATTAGAAGATGGTGGAGTAATAATTGATACTCCTGGAATGAGGGAACTTGGATTAATATCTGCTGATGTTAATAAGTCCTTTAGTAATATTGAAGAGTTAGAAAAACAATGTAAGTTTTCAGATTGTACTCATAAGAATGAACCTAAATGTGCAATAAGAGAAGCCATTGAAAATGGAGAATTAGACTTAGATAGATTAGAAAGATATAAAAAGCTTAAAAAAGAAGAAGCATATAATTTATCAAAGGCTAAGAGTCACGAAAGGCATAGGATTAAAAGTCTTATGAAGGGGAAGAGATAATATGAGTATATATTTAAAAGATATCGATGAAAATAATTTAGAGGAATGTACCCTTTTAACAACTAATAAAGAGGGAAAGCACTATGTTTTTGAAGAGTTTGTTGCTTCAAATGCCTTTTCAATTGCACAATCTAAGGTTCAAAAGGGATGGATTGTGAAAGCAATATATGATGATGACTTAATGGTTGGCTTTACAATGTATGGCTATTGTTATGAATATGATTTTTATGAAATATGTAGGTTTATGATAGACCATAGATATCAAGGAAAAGGTTATGGAAAGCTTGCATTAATAAAAATAATTGAAGAGATGAAAAAGCAAGAGGATTGTAAGGATATATATATTTCTTTTGATCCAAGAAATAATAAAGCAAGAAGTCTTTATGAAAGCCTTGGTTTTAAGGATACAGGAAAAACCTTGGAAGAAGAATTATTATTTAAATTAGAAGATTAATAGAAAGAGTTGCTAGGCAACTCTTTTTTTATAATAAATATATACAATGTATATTTTAATTGAACCTTTAGTTTGAGATATACGTCTAATTAAGTGAAGGTAAGTTAACATAGCTATGGTAAGTGGAAGGGGAAAGAAAATGAATATTTCTAATATTATTCCTATAGGAGTATTTAATAAAGTAAAAGAAGAAAAAAATAAGAAAAGTAATGTTAGATTGGCTATAGAAGGTGATAAAGAGGCTTTTAGTATATTAATGAAAGAAAATTTAAAGTCCTTATACACTGTAGCAAAAGGTATATTAAATAGTGAATATGATATTGAAGATGCTATACAAAATACTATATTAAAATCTTATGAAAAAATTGAATATCTAAAAAATGAAGAGTATTTTAAAACCTGGTTAACGAGAATCTTAATAAATGAATGTAATAACATAATAAGAAAAAATAAAAAGGTTACTTATATTGAAGATTCACAAATAAATAATGAAGCTTACGAAGATAAATATAAAAATATAGATTTAATTAAAGCTATAAATTCATTAACTTTAGATTTAAGAACCACTATGTGGTTATTTTATTTTAATGATATGTCTATAGAGGAAATAAGTAATGTTTTAAAAATACCTAAGGGAACTGTAAAGTCTAGATTAAATAGGGGAAGGGAAAAAATATATAATATTATGAGTGAGGGATGTTATCGTGAATAAATATGATAAAGATAAATTTAATGAAAGGCTAAAGAAAGAAGCAAAAAGTATTGATATAGATATACCAGAAGAATTAGAAAACAGGATATTAAAATCTTTAGATGAATTACCAGATAAAAAAAGAAGAAGTAAACTTATAAAAACATCTAAAATAGCAGCAGGTTTTATAATTTGCATATTATCATTTAATATTATAATGCCTGCTTATGCTGAAAGTATACCTATTATTGGACCTACTTTTAAAAGTATTAATGAAGCTATAGGAATTGGAAACCAGTATATAGAAGGATCTAAAGATATAGATATTACAAAAAAGTATGAAGACACTACAATGACAATTAAAAATATTTACTATGATGGAATTGAGTTAGCTATAGCTTATGAGTTAAAGTCAGAAAAGGGATTTGATGATAAACCAATAATATTTCCTATTATAAAAAGAGGATTTAAGGATATAGATTATAAAAATGAAGAGAATGATGGAGACTTTATAGATGATAATACCTATGTTGGGTTAGCTTCTTATGCATTTACAGATAATGAATTGCCTGATAAAGCTAAAATAGAATTTACAGTAAATGATTTATATGGAGAGTGGGTTGGCTACTATCCTAAAAAATTTAAATTTAAGTTTTCTATAGATTCTAAGGAGATGGCAAAGGAAACATATAAAATAGATAAAGAAATAAAGTATGGTGATAGTATATTCAAAATTACTGAGTTAATCAAATCTAATTTAAATACCATAGTTTACATGGATACAGATATAGAACTTGTAAAACCTAACGCAAATAATACAGAAATTTTTTCTGAAAAGTATATATTAAAATTTTTAGTGTTAGATGATAAAGGAATTCCTATAAGTGATATAGGGGGATCAGGTACTGGAGCAAATGTAAATGATGAAAGAGTTAAGGGAAGTTATCTTTGGAGATATAAAGGCATATCAGAGGAAACAAAATCAATAACGCTTATACCAGTTATAAGTGAAATCACTTATAATAGAGAATTAATGATGGAGAGAATTAATGAAAATAGTGAAACAGTTATAAATTGGGGAGAGGGACAAGAATATATTATTAAAAATATTGAGTTCAAGGAAGATAAAACTGTAATAGATTTAAAAGTTAAAAAATATATAGATAGTTTAGAGCGTATAGGAATTTCAATTTGGGATGAAGATAGAGTAAATAAATATAAAGAATCTAATAATGGTCAAGAGGAAAATTGGTATAAAGATACAATAGACATAGAGATTCAAGAGACTAAATTTAGTGGAATTGATGATGGATACAATTTTACTTTAACATTGCCAGCATTAGATAAAAATAAAGATTATTTCATTATCAAGATGAATACTGGAGATAAGATATTGGAGAATGAAAAAATTACCATAGATTTAGATAAATAAAATATAATATTAATAAAAAATACTGTATTACCATGACTTTAACAATGTAATACAGTATTTTTAATTATTTTTATAGGAAAATAACTAAAATTCCTTGAAGTACTCCTATAATAGCTCCTAAGACAAGACCTAGAATTTCAATATGATTTAATTCCTTTTTAGCAACCTTAATTATAATATCTTCTAATTGATCTAAATCTAATTCATTAATTTTTTCTTCAACAATTGCTTGAATATTAACATTTTCTTTGGCTTTATTTAATAAATCAGAGCTAATTTCATTAATTGCACTAGGAACTTCTTTATTTAATATATCATCAATATATGGAGAAGCCATCATTCTAAATGGCATAGGAATAACATTAAGTTTTTCATTTATTATATTTTTCACTTTATCTGTTATATGTGAATTAAAGCTTTCTCCATTAGAGTTATTATTTAATGCTTGATCTAATATATCATCCATTGAAAGTAATTCATTAGAAATAACTTCTCCTATATTAGTAGCAATTTCATTCTTCCTTTTAGGAATTAATCCTAATATTTCAATATTTAAAATAGGAATTTTAATTGGGTTAATTGGTCTAAACATAAGCTTTATGGCTAAGATATTAGTTATCCATCCTATAAGACCACCAACAATAGTTAGTATTAATATAGTTGTAAAATTATTCATAAGTACCTCCGTATATCTTAAGTATAATGATTGTGCATATAAAATACATAGAATATTTTATAATCAAAAAAGAAATATTTCAACAGAAAGTTTGACTAACTAGTATAAAATTTTACAGTGTAATTATTAATAGTATAACTTTTAATAAAAAACTATATAAGAAAAGAGAGTTGCCACAGCAACTCTCCAAAAACTCAATAATTCAGTTTACTGAATTAATCCAAAATTTTTTCATTTTTTCATTCTTTAATTTTTTCATTTTTAGTTGTTTATTTTAAATGAGCTCTTAAGTGAAACTATTCTATTAAATACTAATTTATTATCAGTAGTGTACTTAGGATCTACATTAAAGAATCCATTTCTTACTAATTGGAATTTATCTTGTGGTTTTGCAATATTAGCAGTAGTTTCTTCGATAAATCCGTCTAATATTTCTAATGAATTAGGGTTTATTTGCTCTAAGAAATGCTTACCTTCATTTTCTGGAGCATCATCTAATATTAGAGGCTCATAAAGTCTGAATTCAGCTGGCTTTGCAGTTTTTGCATCTACCCAGTGAATAGTTCCTTTAACCTTTCTTCCAGTAAATCCAGAACCGCTCTTAGTTTCTGGGTCATAAGTACAATGTAATTCAACTACATTTCCATTTTCATCTTTTATTACATCATTACATTTAATAAAGTAAGCACCAATTAATCTTACTTCGTTTCCAGGGAATAATCTAAAGTACTTCTTAACAGGTACTTCCATAAAATCTTCTTGCTCTATATAAATTTCTCTTGAGAATGGAACTTCTCTAGTACCAGCTTCTTCATTTTTAGCGTTATTTGGAACTGGTAATATTTCTGTTTGTCCTTCTGGATAGTTAGTTATAACAACTTTTAATGGTCTCATAATAGCCATAGCAGCATTAGCTTTAAGTTGTAAATCTTCTCTTATGAAATATTCAAGCATTTGAGAATCTACAACTGAATTAGCCTTTGAAACTCCAATTGCTGTGCAGAAGTTTCTAATTGCTTCAGGGGTATAGCCTCTTCTTCTTAATCCAGAAACTGTTGGCATTCTTGGATCATCCCAACCATCAACTACATTTTCATCAACTAATTGTTTAAGCTTTCTCTTACTCATAACAGTGTTAGTCATGTTAAGTCTAGCAAATTCAATTTGTCTTGGAGTATTCTCCATTTCACATTCTTTAACAAACCAATCATAAAGAGGTCTATGGTCTTCAAACTCTAAAGTACAAATTGAGTGAGTTATTCCTTCAATTGCATCTTCAAGAGGATGAGCAAAATCATACATAGGATATATGCACCACTTATCTCCAGTATTATGATGAGTTGCATGAGCAATTCTATATATTATAGGATCTCTCATGTTAATATTAGGTGAAGACATATCTATTTTAGCTCTTAAAACCTTTGTTCCATCTTCAAATTCACCATTTTTCATTCTTTCTAATAAATCTAGGTTTTCTTCAACAGATCTATTTCTGTAAGGACTTTCTTTTCCAGGCTCAGTTAATGTTCCTCTATATTCTTTTATTTCTTCTGCTGTTAAATCACAAACGTAAGCTAATCCTTTATTAATTAATAGTTTAGCTTTATCATACATAATATCGAAATAATTAGAAGCAAAATATATATTATCCCAGTTACCGCCTAGCCACTTAACATCTTCTTTAATTGATTCAACGTATTCAGTATCTTCTTTAGTAGGATTAGTATCATCAAATCTTAAATTGAATTTACCTTTGAATTCTTCTGCTAGACCTGAATTTAAAACTATTGATTTAGCATGACCTATGTGTAAGTATCCATTTGGTTCTGGTGGGAAACGAGTTATTATTTCATCATGCTTTTTGTTTTCTAAGTCTTCAATAATTATATTTCTTATAAAGTTAGATGACATGTTTTCATTTGACATATGCAAACCTCTCCTATACAAATTATCTTTTAGTATTATATATAGTTATATACTATTTTTTTACTTTTAAATCAAATATTATATAAATAATAAATATGTATATAATTTTAAACTAATGATGAGAAAAAATAAAGTATTAGTAAGGTAAAAGATAGCTTTTGTGAGTAATTATGAAAAAATATATATTTTTAAGTAGATTTTTAGAGAATTTTATAGAAAGGATTAAATATTAAAGATAGTTGTAATGAAAGTATAATTGGATATTAATTATAATTTATGGTATAAAAAGTAAAAATAATGTATAATTATTTTAATAAATACTTTTAGCAAGAAGGGAGAGAATTTTATGAAAGAAAAGGTAAAAGCATTTTTTGTTTCAATAGGATACCTGATTATAGCATTAGTAACTCAACTATCAGTATCAATTATAGGTGGATTAATTATAGGAGCATATTATGTAATAAGCCAAATGGGGCAAATTAATAATGGGATTGACTCTATTAATACAGACTTAGATAGCATGTTAGAATTTACCCTAAGCTTAACAAATGTTTTTCTATTGATTTCATCAATATTGACTGTTCTTATTTTATTTTTAATTTATAAAATTAGAAAGAAAAATTGTACTGAGGAACTTCAAATTAAAAAAACTAATGGCTTCAATATTTGTTTTGCAATTATTTTAGGCGTTTCCTGTTGGTTGTTTAATTCTGGTGTATTAAGTTTAATTGAGGAAGCAGGATTATTTTCAAGCCAATTTGAGTATATGGAAAATATATTATCACCACTTAGTAGTGGTAGTTTAATTATTTCTATTATTACTGTTGGAATAATTGCACCTTTTGCTGAAGAGTTTTTATTTAGAGGTGTAATATATAACACTTTAAGGAAGAAGATATCAATCAGATGGACTATAATAATACAAGCTATATTATTTGGAGTTTTCCATTTTAATTTAGTTCAAGGTACTTATGCAACACTTTTAGGATTAGTATTTGGTTATATTACTTATAAAACAAAGTCATTATGGCCAGCTATTATTATTCATATGGTTAATAACTCAGTTGCCACTATAGCACCTTATGTGTTAAATGAAAGTTTTGGTGGAAATATGGTTTATATAATATTTACTATAATAGGTTCCATTGGTATAATCATAGGTTTACTTTTAACTAAAAATAAAAACGTAAATGATGAAGAAGTTATAAGCTTTAATAATATTAATAATTTTTAATTAAAATTAAAGAGTTTAGTAGACATTTAAATAATGTTTCTAAACTCTTTTTTTCTTGCTTAAATATAAAAAGTGTTATAGAATAATAATAAATGATAATAAATAATAATAAGTGATAACAAATATTTATAAGAAGGTGTATTTTTTGTTTATGGAAGAAAGACTTGAGGATATATTAGATATTCTTAAGAGAGATGGCAAAGTTAGGGTTAAAGACCTAAGTGAAAAATTTAATGTTTCTGAAGGTATGATTCGTAAAGATTTATGCAATTTGGAAAAATATGGTGGTATAAAAAGAACATATGGTGGTGCAATTTTAGAAAGAAAAATAGTTCATAATGATAATACTACTTCAAGAATAATAAGTAATGTGGAAGAAAAAGAAAAAATTGCAATGTTAGTTATGGATGAAATTGAAGAAAATGATGTTATATTTATGGATATTTCAAGTACTAATTATACAGTTGCAACAATGATGACAGGATTTAAAAAAAATATAACTTTAATAACAAATATGAATAGAATTGCAATGGCCTTTGATTCAATACCTAATGTAGATATAATCCAGTTAGGTGGAATGTATAATAAAAAAACAGGGGGAACTCTTGGAGCATTTACTGTTGAGGAAATTAAAAAATTTAAAATTGATAAAGCTTTTATTGGAGTTGGTGGAATTAATATAGAAGATAATTTTGTAAGTAACTTTAATTTAGATGAAGTGAGTACAAAAGAAGCCATTATAAAGATGAGCAAAAAGAAATATTTAATTACTATTAATGATAAGTTTTATAACGATGGATCATATAAGTTCTGTGAATTAGAGGATATTGACTATATAATTACAGATAAAAAACCAGAAGAAAATATAATTGAAGGCTTGGAAAGGCACAATGTAAAAGTAATATATCAAATATAATAATTAGGAGTGGTAAGAAAGTGATAAAATTTATAGCATCAGATATGGATGGAACATTGTTAAATGAAAATAATGAAATAAACAAGGAGTTTTTTGAAATTTATCATAAACTAGTTGAAAAGGACATAATATTTGCAGCTGCAAGTGGAAGACAATATTATAATCTATTAAAAAGATTTGAAAAAATAAAAGATAATATGATGTTTATAGCTGAAAATGGAACTTTTGTAGTATATAAAGGAGAAGAAATTCTTGTTAATGCTTTAGATAAAAATATTGCAATAGAATTAATTAAAATAGGTAGAACTATAGAAAATGCTTATGTTATAGTATGTGGTAAAAAATCAGCTTATATAGAAAGTATGGAAGAGAGACTGGTAAAAGAAACCAAGAAATATTATGAGAGATATGAAATAATAGATGATTTAACTAAAGTAGAAGATGATATATTGAAGGTAACAATATGTGATTTTTCTGGTTCTGAATTTAACAGTAATAATTACTATAATGAATATAAAGACAAGCTTCAAGTAACAGTATCAGGAGAAATTTGGCTTGATATAACAGCTAAAGGTGTTAATAAAGGAGTTGCAATAAATAAAATTCAAGATATGCTAGATATAGATCATAAAGAAACAATGGTATTTGGAGACTATCTTAATGACTTAGAAATGATGGGAAGTGCTTATTATAGTTTTGCAATGGAAAATGCACATGATGATTTAAAAAAGGTTTCTAGATTTATTGCAAAAAGTAATAATGATAATGGAGTAGTAGAAGCTATAAAGGAAGTAGTAAAATTTCAATAATATTTTGAATGAGGAGCTATCCACTAAAATTTAGTGGACAGCTCCTTTCTATAAGAGTATTATTTTACTTCCTCTAGTAAAATAACCCCATTTTTATTAGGCTTTACATTAACTTTTCCATCTTTCACAGTGTACTTTTTATTTGTATAAAAATCCTTTATTTTTGTACCATTACTCCAAATAGAAGATACATCTATTTCAGATTCTTTTTCTACTTCAGTTGCTATAACTACCTTATCATTTATATTATTTTTATTATAGGTTCTACTAAAAGCATAAGGAGAGGACTGAAGTATTTTATGTTCACCAGCTCCAATAGAAATATGATTAGCTCTAAATTGCCCAAGCTTTTGCCAGTGATATAATACATCCTTATCTATACTATCCCAATTCATATCTGATCTTGAAGGCTGATCTTTAGCAGTAGTAATAGTGTTAGTTGATGCCTTTCTATTTGATTCATCACCATAGTATATCTCAATGCCACCTGGAGTCATGATTAATTTAGTTCCTAAATTAATCATATTACCTCTTGTCAATCCAGTATCATGAGAAGAAATATAACTTAGTACATTAAAATTATCATCAGTATTAATTTTTTTGGCATATTCAGAATAAATTTCTTCAAGATATTCTAAACTATCACCTTTAGGAAAATCAAAATTAATTACTGAATCAAATCCATTATCATAATACTCATTTTTTTCAAGTCCTTGTCCGAAAATCTCTCCTGTCATCCAAAAATCTTCTGACCATGTTGAGCCAGGTTTATCTGGATTATTTTCTCTCCAGGTAGATAAAGCTTTATTGCATTCATCTTTTAATTCCTTCCATCTATATATATAGATATGCTTAGCAGTATCACATCTAAAGCCGTCTATTCCGAATTCTTCTACCCAAGAAGAAAGCCATTTAATAATATAAGTTGAAGGAGGAACATTTAGATTAGTTCTATATTTTATAGCTGAAGGAACTATCCATTTATCATTATTTTCAAATTTATCTTGTTCCCATTTAGCTGTAAGGATAGGTGGAATATTTACTGATTCTGTTGATTCAGTTTTAATATCTGGTAATCCAGAAAGATTCATATTAACATCATTGCTTCCACCTGGAGTATAGCCTGGTAGATCAGCTCTTATCCATTCATTTCCCCACCATTTTGCCCATTCTTCTTCATGGCCAGTATAGTCTACAATAGTTTTATTATAGGTATTATAGTTTTCAGATTCACTTGGCTGCCAATTTGCAATATTAAGAGAAGAATTTTTTAATGGCTTAAAGTCATAATCATCCATATCCTTTAAATTAGAATAACCTGTGTGATTCATAACTACATCTAAAACTACTCTAATACCTTTAGAATGGGCTGTATCAACAAATTCCATCATGTCATTGATAGTACCCATATTTTTATCTATTGCTGTCCAATCCAGAGTATAATAACCATGATATCCATAGTGAGCAAAGGAACCTGAGTTATCTCCTGAAATGAATCCATGGATTTGTTCTACAGGTGAAGTTATCCAAATAGCATTAATACCTAAGTCATTAAAGTAATTTTCTTTTAATTTTTTTGTTAATCCTTTTAAATCTCCCCCATGAAAGGTACCAACAGTTGAGCCTTTAGCATCTACAGAAAGGCGGTCATAGGAATTATTATTACTTTTATCACCATCATAAAATCTATCTGTCATAACAAAATATAAGCTTAAGTTGTCCCAAAAAAAATCTTTATTTTCATAAGGGGTATCATTTCTAGGAATATTAATAAGAATTATTGTAGGAATAATTAATATAAATATAATGATAACTAATAAGTAAAGTATTCTTTTTTTCATTATAAAAACACCTCTTTAAGATAATATAACTAGAATTTATCATACTAAGGATTTGATAACAATTACAAAGGCCTTTTTTAGTGCTTTTTTGGATTTGAATACAAAAAAATAAGATAAAATTAGATAAAGATAATACAAAAGTGACTTTAGTCCTATGATTTTATGACTATAATAAGTTAATAAAGGACTTTAAAAAAATATTGGTTAGTACGAGAATATAAATATAAGATAAAATGTTGGAATTGGTATAAATTTTAGACTAAATGTAAAATTAAAGGAGGCTTAATATGAATTGTATTGAAATAGATGATATTCTTTGGACTACAGTATTATATGAAGGTTTTTTTGGTTATAGTGATGTCTTTAAATTTTCTAGAGATAGTATTAACAAGCTAAAAGGAATAGCTAGTAAATATAAAAAAGATTATGATGATAATATCATAGGTAATGAAAAGGACATATATTTAAAAAATGATAATAATTTATATTTAAGAGAATTTATATATAGATTTAAAAGTCCTATTTCAATTGAAAAATTATTATATCCATTAGTTAACCATGATGTTATTAGTTATGAAATTATAGATTTATCAGATGGCAATGAAATATTAATACTATCTAGTGAAGAAATTAATGGAAACAGTGGGAATATAGAAATTACGTTAAATAATATTAAAGTTAATTATATTAAACTAAGAATAAAAAGTAAAAAGAATATATGGCCTAAAATATCTGAAATTCAAATAATAAAAAACATATGTTGATAATTATAAAAACTTACAGTTTTATTTTAGAAGGATTATTTCCTTTAGATGTAATAGAGAAAAGTATAATGCTAGTGTGCCTTGGAGATTGAGAGGGCACACTAGCATTATATCTTTCTCTTTATTTTTTTTAGTTTTGTTTGAATGTAGCTTTATTGACTTTTAGTTAAATTTTAATATATTATAACAAAAAAAGAAGAATATAATTAGGTGATTTTAATGAAGTATAAAAATAAAGTGCTTATGTTTATTGATAATATAGAAAAAGCAGATAAAATAGCAATAGAAACTGCTAAAAAACGAGTAGATTCTTTGGCAAAACCCTTAGGAAGTTTAGGAAAGCTTGAAGAACTAGCAATTAAGTTAGCAGGAATTACTGGCAAAGTAAAAAATAAAATAGATAAAAAATGTATAATAATATTATCTTCTGATAATGGGGTAGTTGAAGAAGGAGTAGCCTCATCTCCACAGTATGTTACATTAGCACAAACTATAAATTTTTCTAAAGGGCTTACTGGTGTTGCAGTTTTAGCAAAGGAGAATAATACTGATTTAATTGTGGTAGACATTGGAGTTAATTGTAATGGAGAAATTCCAGGAGCTATAAATAAAAAAATTAGAAAAGGAACATATAATATAGCTAAGGGACCCGCTATGAGCTATGAAGAAGCATTAAAGGCAATTTCAATTGGTATTGATTTGGTGAAAGATGTTAAAGGAAAAGGCTATGACATAGTAGGGGTAGGAGAAATGGGAATTGGAAATACTACTACAAGCAGTGCAGTTTTGGCTGCCTTATTAGATTGTAAAATAGATGATGTAGTAGGTAAAGGAGCAGGTCTTACTGAGGAGGCCTTTATAAATAAGAAGGAAGTAATTAAAGGAGCAATAGAAATTAACAAGCCAAATGCAAAAGATCCAATAGATGTGATTTCTAAGGTTGGAGGTTTTGATTTGGCTGGAATGGTAGGAGTTTTTCTAGGTGCATCATATTATAAGATTCCTGTTGTAATAGATGGATTTATATCAGCAGTGGCTGCCTTAGTAGCAACTAAACTATGTAGTAATGTTAAAGATTATTTAATTCCTTCACACATTTCAAAAGAAATAGGCTATAACATTGCAATGAATAATATAGGTCTTGAGCCTATGCTAAATTTAGATATGAGGTTAGGAGAAGGAAGCGGGTGTCCAATTGCTTTTTCCATAGTTAGTTATGCTTGTGCTATGATGAATAATATGGCTACCTTTGAAGAAGCAGAAATAAATCCAAGCTATTTAGATGATATTAGAGATAAGAAAAGTTATGTAGTTAATAAAAAGTAAGAGAAGGCTGGAATAAAAATGATTATTTTATTAGTTGGTGGATCTAAAAGCGGAAAATCTATGGCTGCTCAAAGATATTCTAAGATTCTGGAAAATAAAAATGGATTTTTATATTATATTGCAACTATGAAGCCTTGTGACTTAGAAGATATGAGGAGAATAGAAAGTCATATATCAGAAAGAAAAGGTTGGGGATTTACAACTATAGAAAAGGATAGAAATATAAAAGATATATTATATAAACTAGATAGTAAGGATACTATTTTAATAGATAGCATTACATCACTAGTAACTAATGAGATGTTTTATAATAATAGTTTTATACAAGATGTTAGTGATAATATATTTAAGGAAATAAAGCTTATAATAAATAAAGTAGAAAATGCAATAATAGTTACTGACTATTTATTTAGTGATGCAATTGTCTATGATGATTATACAGAAACCTTTAGGAAAGAACTTGGGAAGCTTAATATTGATTTAGCTAAAATTTCAGATGTAGTTATTGAGTGTTCTTTTAATAATGAGATAATTCATAAAGGTAGAAAGGTAATAAGGAATTTGAAATGAAGAATTTAATTAATGGTTTTATAATGGCAATAAGTATGTTCACAATATTACCAATACCCTATAAGGCTTGGAATGATGAAGCTGTTAGGCATATGATGAAGTTTTATCCTTTAGTAGGACTAGTTGTTGGGCTTATTAATTATACGGTTTTTATAGTTACAGAGTATTTTAATTTATCTAATATATTAATATCAGCAATTACCATGGTAACACCATTTATTATAACTGGAATGTTACATCTAGACGGCTACATGGATGTATGTGATGCATTATTGTCAAGAAGGGATCAAAAAGAGAAGATAAGAATACTTAAGGACCCTAATACTGGAGCTTTTGCAGTAATATCTCTTTGCATTTTATTAATTATTGACTTTTCATCTACATATACCTTAGTTGAAAATAAAGTTAATGTAGTAGGTATAATTATAATACCAATTATTTCAAGAAGTTTAATGGGACTTATGTTACTTAAAAAGGAATCTATGAAGGAAAGTTCTTTAGGTTCTTATTTTAAAAAAGGTACTGGAAAGATAGATATATGGATTTTATACTTATTTTTGATTATCTCTTCATTAGCCTTTGTATTTTTAATTGGATTTAAATTTATATTAGTACCTATATCAATGATAATTGTAGCGCTTCTTTCAGTTAATAAGAGCACAAAGGAACTTGGAGGAATGTCAGGAGATAGTGCAGGATATGGATTAGTAATTGCAGAGGTAATAGGGATACTAATACTATCTATTATTTAGTTAGGAGTGATGACTTTGATACTAGTTATTGGCGGAGCTTATAATGGAAAATTAGGTTTTGTAAAAGATAAATTTAATATTGAAGAAGAGGATATTTTTATAATAAATGATGATTTAAATGATATTTATATAGATTATTCAAAGAAGGTTATTAATGCTTTTCAGAAGTTTACATATAAGCTTTCTTTAAAAAATATTGATGCACTAGATTTTATTTTGGAAAACAGGGAGTCTTTTAAAGATAAAATAATTATATGTGATGATATTTCCCAGGGAATAGTTCCATTAAAAAAAGAAGAGAGATTTTGGAGAGAAAATACAGGTAAATGCCTACAATATATAAGTAATAATTCTAATATTGTGTATAGAGTTTTTTGTGGAATACCTATGGTGATTAAAGATGAATAATATAGAAGTTTTTTTAATACGTCATGGCAAGACAATTGCTAATGAGAAGAGATTATATTGTGGAAAGACTGACTTATCATTAAGCCATAATGGTATAGAAGAACTTAAAATTTTAAAAAAAAGTATTAGGTATCCAAAATGTAATGAATATTTTACTAGCGGAGCAAAAAGAGCTAATGAAACATTTAAGATTTTATATGATGATATAAGTTTTACAGAATTAAAAGGATTTTTTGAGTATGACTTTGGAGATTTTGAAATGAAATCTTATGAAGACTTAAAGGAAGATAAATCATATATAAACTGGATAACAGATGAATCAGGTAGAGTATCATGCCCTAATGGAGAAAGTAAGAATAGTTATAGAAATAGGATACGAGATGAGTTTACAGCATTTATTAATAATATTAGTGATAAAGAACTAAATTCAGTTTTATTAATTTCCCACGGGGGAACAATAGGTACAATATTAGAGGGATTTTATGATAATAGCAAAAACTTTTATAGTTGGCAACCTAATTTTGGAGAAGGATACAAGCTTACAGTAGAAGTTTTAGAAAATAATTTTATTATTACAGAAGTTCAAGAATTAAAGATATTAGAAAAGTTAGGAAGAAGCATATGAAGGAATTAACTATAGGTTTTTTATTGGATTTATTAATTGGAGATCCTCAAAATCCATTTCATCCTATTAGGTTCATTGGAAATTTATGTAGTAGGTTGGAAAGTTTATTTAGAAGATTATTAAAGAATCATTTAAAAATAGCAGGGCTATTAACATGGATTTTTTCTGTATCAATAGTTTATGTAGTAAATTATTTAATATTAAGGATATGCTTTAATATTAATTATATGTTAGGAGTAGCAATTGGTGGAATAATGATTTATTTCACTATTTCTTCTAAGGCATTGAAGGTAGAAGGTATAAAAGTTATAAAGTTTCTACTAAAGGATGATATAGAGGGTGCAAGAAAGCAACTTTCATACATTGTTGGCAGAGATACAAGTGCTTTAAATAAGGAAGGTATATTAAGAGCTGTAGTTGAAACAATTGCAGAAAATATGTCTGATGGGGTAGTGGCTCCTATATTTTATGCTGGTTTATTTGGAGCTCCATTTGCTTTTGCATATAAGGCTGTTAATACTATGGATTCTATGTTTGGATATAAGAATGAGAAATATATAGATTTTGGCTTTTTCCCAGCAAAACTAGATGATGTATTTAATTTTATACCAGCTAGGCTTACAGGATATTTAATAGTGATTTCAGCTTTTATATTAAGGTTAGATTATAAAAATGCATATAAAATTTATTGTAGAGATAAAAATAATCATAGTAGTCCCAATAGTGCACATCCAGAAGCAGCAGTAGCAGGTGCATTAGGAATAAAATTAGGAGGAGCTAATTACTACTTTGGTAAATTAGTAGAAAAGCCAACAATAGGTGATGCAATTAAGGTTATTGGCTATACAGATGTCTATAAAACTAACAAAATATTATATTTAGTAGCAACCTTAAGTTATTTACTTTCTATGCTACTAACTTTAATTGGAGGATAATAATTTGAGTAAAGTTGTTCATGGAGGAAATATAGAGGAATTATCAAGAAATTATAATTTAGACAAGGATAAACTAATTGATTTTTCTGCTAACATAAATCCTTTAGGTATTAATGAAAAGATAAGAGAAGTAATAATTCAATCTTTAGCGGAGATTGAAAAATATCCAGATATCACTTATTTTGATTTAAAGTCTTCAATAAGCGAATTTGAAGGAGTAGAAAGTGAAGACTTAACTCTAGGAAATGGGGCAGCAGAGGTTATTTTTAATTTAGTTAGAGCTATTAAACCTAAAAAGGTTTTACTACCTGCACCTACTTTTGGGGAATATGAAGAAGCAGCCTTAAGTGTAAGTAGTGAAATTAATTACTATTATTTGAAAGAAGAAAAAAATTGGATTATTGATGAGGAAATAAATAATTACATAAATAATGATATAGATATGGTTTTTATTTGTAATCCAAACAATCCTACAGGAGCTCTAACAAGTAAAGAGACAATTATTAATATAATTAAGAAATCAAAGCTTACTAATACTATTGTTGTAATAGATGAATCCTTTCTAGATTTTATGAGTGAAGCAGAAAATTATTCAGCCATAACTTTGCTAGAAGAATACAATAATATTTTCATTATTAAATCAATGACTAAGTTATTTGCAATACCAGGAATAAGAATAGGTTATGGTATATGTAAAAATAGAGATATATTAAGTAAAATAGAATCTGTTTCAGTTCCATGGAATATTAATGTTTTAGCTGAAAAAGTAGGTATATTTTCTTTGAATGAAAAGGAATATGTTAATAGAACTATATCATATATTGAAGAGGAAAAAGATTATTTATTCAAAGAATTAAGTGGGTTTAATGATATAAAAGTTTTTGAGCCATCTGTTAACTTTATAATGTTTAAACTAGAGAAAGAAATGGATTTAAAGTTAGAGTTAATGAAAGAAAATATTATCATAAGAAGCTGTGATAACTATGAGGGGCTAAATAATAAGTATTATAGAGTAGCCGTTAGAAAAAGAGAAGAAAATAAAAAATTAATTAAGGCACTAAAAAAACTTATAAAATAGTATATTATAATTGACATATTATATCATTAATAATATAATTCTAAATGAATTTAAGCTATAAAACTATATAAGGTGCTTATTTTAAGCTTAATAGGGAATCAGGCACATTCCTGAGCTACCCCAGTAACCGTGATATGGACGAAATCTATTTATGCCACTGCTAAATAGCGGGAAGGTTAGAGAGTAGGATGAAGTAAAGCCGGGAGACCTGCCTTTTATGGGAAAACTATTATCTTCTGAGGGTGGGATAATGGGAATACTAATATAGTTTTGAGTTATATTTTAATAATTCAAAATTATTAATAGGTATTTTGGGCATACTCTTAGTATGTCTTTTTTATTTTGTAAAGGATATCCCTTACAAAATAGCCCTAATAAAAAATTAGGAGGATTAATTATGAAAAAAAGAAGTAGAATTCTTTCATTAGTGTTTGCCATGATGTTTTCTTTAGCATTATTTGCTGGTTGTGGAAATACTACAAAAAATATGACAGATAGGGAGGGTAATGAATTTACTTTACCTAAGAAGGTTGAAAGAATAATATCAACTGCACCATCTAATACAGAAGTATTAGTTGACTTAGGCCTTTCTGATAAACTTGTGGCTATTGACAAATATTCAGTAGATGTTGAAGGTGTTAATGCAGATTTACCTAAAATTGATTTTAGAAATCCAGATGCAGAAACTCTAATTTCTTTAGAACCAGATATAATTATAGCATCAGGACATAATAAAGTTGGTGAAGAAGATCCATTTAAATTAGTTAAAGAAGCTGGAATACCAGTAGTATATATTCCAAGTAGTTATAGTATAGATGGAATTTATGGAGATATAGAGTTCATTGCTGAAATAACTAAAACTGAAAAGCAAGGAAAAGAAATAATAGAAAATATGAAAAAGGAAGTTGAAGAAATAAGAGCTATAGGAGAGAAAATAACTGATAAGAAAAAAGTATATTTTGAAATTGGTTCAAATCCTACTTTGTTTAGCTTTGGTAAGGATACTTTCTTAAATGAAATGATTGAAATAATTGGTGCGGAAAATATATTTGCAAATGAAGATTCTTGGATTTCACCTACTCCAGAATCAGTAATAGCTGCTAATCCAGATGTAATATTAACAAATGTTCCAGATACAAATGGAGTAAAAGCTGTTGACGAAATAAAAAACCGTGAAGGATGGGATAGTTTAACTGCAGTTAAAGAAGGGCAAGTTTACAGCGTAGACAAGAATGCTTCTTCAAGACCTTCACAAAATGTTGTTAAGGCATTAAAGGAAATGGCTAAGGCTATTTACCCAAATGAATATAAATAGAGATAAAAAAATTAAGTCATTGATGATATTATCAATACCATTAGTATTTATAATAATTTGTATTGGAACTTCCATAGGAAGTTCCAATATTAGCATTATGGATATTATATCAATAATATCACATAAATTATTTAATAATAAATTACTAGAAGGTATTGAAGCTAAGGATGTTGCAATAATATGGAGTATAAGGCTACCTAGAGTTTTATTAGCATTCTCTGTTGGTGGAGCTTTAGCAGCTAGTGGAGCAGTAGTTCAATCTGTATTAAAGAATCCATTAGCATCTCCTTATACCTTAGGAGTATCATCAGGCGCATCACTAGGTGTAGGACTTTTAATTGTTTCAGGAATAACTATCCCTTTCCTTGGAAACTTTTCATTACCACTAGTAGGATTTTTATGTAGCTTAATTACTATGATTATAGTACTAGCATTTGCAAGTAAAGTTGATAAAAAACTTTCAAATACAACTATTATTTTAACGGGAATGGTATTTTCATTATTCTTCAATGCTGCCTTAACTACTTTAACAGCTTTATTTACAAAGAAAATGGAAGCAATAACTATGTGGCAAATGGGGTCATTTTCCATGAGAGGCTGGAGTTATCTTAAGGCTGGTATTCCATTTTTCTTGGTTGGGATAATAGGAGTTATGTCTTTTGTTAAAGAAATGGACGTTTTGACTTTTGGAGAAGAGCAGGCGAAATCAATAGGAGTAGAGGCAGAAAGAGTAAAAAAATTTCTTTTTATTTTTGTTGCTATATTAACAGGTGCTGCTGTTGCCATAAGTGGAACAATAGGATTTGTAGATTTAATTGCACCTCATATAGTAAGAAAGGCTTTTGGTTCAAAGCATGCCTATGTTATTCCTATGTCAGTAGTTTTTGGTGGTTGTCTTATGATAATTACTGATTTAATAGCAAGAACAATTATAGTCCCTTCTGAATTACCAGTAGGTGCAGTAACTGCAATGATAGGTGCACCATTCTTTGCATACCTATATTTTAAAAAGTCAAAGTAGGTGATTAAATGTTAGAAGTAAAAAATATATATTGTGGTTATAATGGAGTAGATGTAGTAAAAGACATCAGTTTTAAAGTAAATAGAGGAGAAAATATTTGTATAGTTGGACCTAATGGATGTGGAAAAAGTACACTTCTAAAGGCTATAGCAAACTTAATTTCCTTTAAAGGAAATATATTACTAGATGGGAAAGATACTGCATCACTAAAAAGAAAAGAATTAGCTACAAAGGTTTCTTTAATGACTCAAAGTTCAAGTATATTGTTTCCTTATAGTATATATGAGACTGTTTCACTAGGTAGGTATGCTCATTTAAATGGAGTATTTTCAAGGCTTAGTAAAAATGATGAAGAAATAATCAATAAAAGCTTAGAGAAAGTAGGAATCTTAGATATTAAGGATAAGCTTATAAGTGAATTATCTGGTGGCCAGCTTCAAAGAGTATTTTTAGCTAGAGCATTTGCTCAAGATCCAGATGTGATTTTATTAGATGAGCCAACTAATCATTTAGATTTAAGATATCAAATTGAAATATTAGATTATTTAAAACTTTGGGCAAAGGAAAACAATAAAATAGTTGTTGCTGTTTTACATGATTTAAACTTGGTTCAAAATTTTGGTGATAAAGTTTTAATGCTTAAGGATGGGACTCTTATTAATAATGGAGACACTAGAGAAGTATTAAATGGAAGAGACTTAGAAGAAGTATATGGAATAGATATAAAATCATTTATGTTAAGAACTTTAAATAAATGGAGGTAATCATGGGTAAAAATTTTGTTGTGTCATATAGCTGTGGAAAGGATAGTACATTAGCATTATATAGAATGATAAAAAATGGACATAAGCCAGTTGCTTTACTTATAACTGTTGATAAAAAAATATTAAGATCTTGGTTTCATGGTGTTCCTCAGAACCTATTAGAAGAGGTTTCAAAATCTTTAAATATACCACTATTATTAGTTAAATGTCAGGGAGAAGAATATAAGGATGCATTTATTAAGGCCTTAAAAAAAGCAAAAGAAGAGCTTGGAGCAGAGGCATGCGTATTTGGGGATATAGACTTAGAAGCACATAGAACTTGGTGTACTGATAGATGTAATGAAGCAAATATAGAAGCTATTTTCCCATTATGGCTTGAAGATAGGGAAAAGTTAACCTTTGAATTTATAGATACTGGATTTAAGACAGTTATTAAAAATGTAAGAGTAGATGTATTATCTACTGACTTTTTAGGCAAGGAATTAACTAGACCAGTAGTTTCAGATATAGTAAAAGCAGGCTCAGATGCTTGTGGAGAAAATGGTGAATATCATACTTTTGTATTTGATGGTCCTTTATTTAAATATCCAATTAGATTTAAAGAAAATGGTGTAATAACAAATGAAACTCATGGCTTTTTAGATATAGTAGGTATTATTAATGAGTAAAAGTATAATGTTTCTTGGAACAGCTTCTTCAGTTGGTAAAAGCACTATATCCACAGCATTTTGTAGATATTTTAAGAATAAAGGTATGAGGGTTGCACCTTTTAAGGCTCTAAATATTTCTTTAAACTCCTATGTAACTGAAGATGGGCTTGAAATGGGACGAGCACAAGTGGTTCAAGCTGATGCTTGTGAAATAAAGCCAAGAGCTTGGATGAATCCAGTATTATTAAAACCAAGTGGAAATATGAAAACACAGGTTATTGTAAATGGAAAAGTAAAATGTAATATTGATTCTTATAAATATAAAGAGCTTAACAAGGAGTTAAAAGAAGTAGTTAAAGATACATATAAAAAGATATCAAAAGAATATGATTTAATTGTTTTAGAAGGATCAGGAAGCTGTGCAGAAATTAATTTAAAGGAAAGCGATATAGCTAATATGTATATGGCAAAGGCAAGTAATTCTCCAGTAATTCTAGTTGCAGATATAGATAGGGGAGGAGTATTTGCATCTGTAGTGGGTACTATAATGCTTTTAGATGAAGAAGAAAGAAATAGAGTAAAAGGTATTATTATTAATAAGTTTAGGGGGAATATGGAATCATTTAAGCCTGCAATGAAGCAATTAGAGGAAATTATAAAGATACCTGTACTTGGAGCAATGCCTTATTTTCATTTAGATATTGAAGATGAAGATAGTGTTACAGAAAGAATTACTAATAAAAAAAATAATAACAAAGGTTTAGATGCGGTGGTTATTAGATTACCATATATGTCTAACTTTACTGATTTTAATGCTTTAAGTAGGTTAGATAATGTATCTATAAGATATGTAGATACAGTGGAAGAGCTTGGAACGCCCCATTTGTTGATAATTCCTGGAAGTAAAAATACTATTGATGATATTAGATTTTTAAAAGAAAAAGGATTATATGATGAAATAGCTAGAATGGAAGAGAAAGGCATTTCCATTATTGGAATTTGTGGAGGCTATCAGATGCTGGGAAATATTATTAAAGATGATTTAGGTGTTGAAGGAGAAAAAAGAATTGAAAAGGGATTTGGATTTTTACCTACTACAACTAAATTTAATAAAGAGAAAATAACAAAGCAATCCTTTGGGAGAGTTGTTTCAGATATTATAGAAGAAATTAATAATATAGAAGTTTCTGGTTATGAGATCCACAATGGAGAAACTGTAGTAAATAATGATAATAATGTATTTATTAAATTAAGTAATGGGGAAGTGGCAGGCGCTATAAATGATAAAGGAAATGTAATTGGAACTTACTTACATGGTATTTTTGATAATGGAGATTTTATTAAGCGTTTTGTAAAAACCTTGATAATTAAAAATAATATAGAAGATGATTATAATGAAATTAGTTCTTACGATGAGTACAAGCTTAATGAATTAGATAAGTTAGTAAAGATATTGGATGAAAATATAGATATGAATAAAGTTAAAGAAATTCTTAATATATAGGGGAAAAGCCTTATGAAATTCTTAAAATTTAAATATAATTAGCACAATATAATTATTATATTGTAAAATATATGTATTAGAATATTAAATACGATATAGAATTTTTTAGGGGGAGTTTTTATGAGGAACTTTATTAAAAATATTATGCTTAAGTATAATATAAATGAAATAAAGTGGCTAGATTTAGCCTGGCTTATAATTTTACCAATAATAAATATTAATTATGTAATAGCAGGAGCACTAGCTAAAAATGGTAAAGACATCTCTTTACCTTTAGATAAAGAAATACCTTATGTATCTGCATTTATTTTCCCATATATATATTGGTATGCTTTTATAGTTTTAGGATTATTATTTATTTTAGCTAAGGATAGAAAGAGATATTTAAGATCTCTTATGGTAATTTATATAAGTATGTGTATTTGTTATCTTTTTTACTACTTTTATCCGGTTGAAATATCAAGACCTGTAATTTCTAATAATACAATACCTAATAAAATAGTAAATATAATTTATGAAGTTGATAGACCATTTAATTGTTTCCCTTCAATTCATGTATTAAACACATACATTATTATTAGATTTACAAAGATTAAAGATAATAAATCATGGTTTACTTATACAAGTATAATGGGAATATTAATAATTTTATCAACAGTATTTATAAAACAACATTTTGTTTTAGATGGTGTGGCAGCCATCATTATTGCTGAAATAGTTATAGCTATAACTAATAAAATAGAAGATGAATATATAGAAAAGGCTTTAAATTTACCTTATAAAATTGCTGGTAAAATAAAGAAAAAAATAGATATACCTATAAATTGAAATAATAAATAGTTAATATTCAATAGATAAAAGATGGGAGTTATATTGTATTTACTCTCATCTTTTAATTTTTATTATAGAATTATAATAAAAATTTATAAATGCTATTTACAAAAAGATAATTACTATTATATAATAAAAACACCGAAAAAATAAATTATATAATTAACTGTGTAAATTAGGAGGAATTTAATAATGAAGAAATTTGTTTGTACAATATGTGGATATGTGTATGAAGGAGAAGCTGCACCAGCAGAGTGCCCAATATGTAAGGCTGGAGCAGATAAGTTTGTAGAACAAACTGGAGACTTAAAGTGGGCTGATGAACACAGAGTTGGAGTAGCTAAAGATGTAGATCCAAGAATTATGGAGGGTTTACAAGCTAACTTTATGGGAGAATGTACAGAAGTTGGTATGTACTTAGCAATGTCAAGACAAGCTGATAGAGAAGGATTCCCAGAAGTTGCAGAAGCTTATAAGAGAATAGCATTTGAAGAAGCAGAACACGCTGCAAAATTTGCTGAACTTATAGGAGAAGTAGTTGTAGCTGATACAAAGGCTAACTTACAAGCTAGAGTTGATGCAGAACACGGTGCTTGCCAAGGTAAGAAGGATTTAGCTACATTAGCTAAACAATTAAACTTAGATGCTATACATGATACAGTACATGAAATGTGTAAAGATGAAGCGAGACATGGACAAGCATTCAAGGGATTATTAGATAGATATTTCGGACAAAACTAATATTTAAATATTCAAGGGAACTGTTTAAACAGTTCCCTTTTTTATGAATTCATACCTTTAGTTTTTTCTATTAAGAGATTATTTTTCTTATCTACAAGCATATTATAGGATAATCCTAATAATATTAATATTTCACCTGATATTTTTCCTATGGAAATTGTATTATAAGAATAGTAATCTATTAAAATTCCTATAGAAAGTTGTCCTATAAATACTAATAAAGATAAAGAAAAATTAGATACTTTAGGAGTAGTGTAGTTTGATAGTATAACAACTAATATTCCTATAGCCCCACCTAAGTATGCGTAAAAGGGAAGACTTGAGTAATTAGTATTTTGTATGTTTAAGTATTCTTTGCTTAATAAAAAGAAAATAAAAGCTACAATTAATCCTGTGAGGTAATTTATATAAGTTCCTTGTAGAGTTCCTATTTCATCAGCAATTCTAGAATTAAAAATTCTTGAAATTACCACTGAAACACCAGCTAATATAGCTATCAATATATATAAATAAAACATAAATACTATCCTCCTTTTAGTAAATAGTCATTACAACTATTCCTACTATAATTAACAATAAGCCTAATATTTTTTCTTTATTAAAACTTATCTTCTGCATTTTCATTAATCCAAAGCTATCGATAATAATGGACGAAATAGTTTGTCCTAATAAGCCTAATGAAATAGTTAAAGCTGCTCCAAGAGCACTAAAACTTATATTGTTAAACAAAACAGTAAATACTCCAATTATTCCAGCACTATATAATATTAATGGAATATCTTTACTAAATCTAATTTTATATTTTTTAAATGCTAAAATTAAAGTCAATATAAGAAATCCTAAAATATGAATTACTAAAATAGATGAGTAATTACCTAAATGTTTTGATAAAATTCCATTTAGGCTAATCATTATGGTTATTAATATTCCAGTAAAAAAGGATAAGAAATTATACATAGTATTCCTCCAAAGCGTTTTATATTAATTTAACATATAAGAATTAAATTCTATTATGACATATGTCATAATGAGTATATAATATATTAATAAAGTTTAATAAAGAGGTTAATATGAATATAATTAAAGATTTAAATTTAATAGACAAATATATAAATATTCATAATATAAATAGTTTGTTTAGTCCATACATAAAGGAAAATTTAGAACTCCTTTTCTTTGATAAAAGAGAATTAATATTTAAGGAAGGGGATAGTATCAGCCATTTAATGTTTTTTGTGGAAGGAAAGGCAAAGGTCTATATGACCCTTAAAAATGGGAAATTACTTTTATTAGATTTCTATAAAGAATTAGATACATTAGGAGATTTAGAGCTGGTTACTAATGATATATCTAGTTGTAATGTAGAAGCAATAGAACCTTGCGTTTGCATAGGGATTCCAATTAAAATTATGAGGAATAATTATAATAGTGATGTTAATCTACTGAAGTTTTTATGTAATTCCCTAGGAGAAAAGTTGAAGAGATCCTCTAAAAATTCAAGTATTAATTTACTATATCCACTAGAAAATAGATTAGCAAGCTACATTATTTCTATAGGAGTTAAAGAGGATTGTAAATATTTTAAGTTTGATGAAACATTGACTATTATTTCTGAATTGTTAGGTACAAGTTATAGACATTTATTAAGAACATTAAATAAATTATGTGATAAAAAAATATTATGTAGGAAAGAAGATTTTTATATAATTTTAGATTATGAAAAATTAAAAAAGTTATCTGCAGATATTTATAGATAAATTAACTTACCTAACTTTTATATAATTTATATAGTTATAGATTTTACATATGATATAATATAGAATGTTAAATCTAATGAAAAGAGGTACAAACATGAAACTAAAGAAAATATCAGCCCTTTTAGCAGCAGTAGTTTTAACTGTAGGGCTAGCAGGATGTACAACAGGAGGAACTAATTTGCCAGAAGGGGATGTAAAACTAGTAAATCAAGAGATTCAAGGAGTAGTTGAATTATTATTAAAAGCATCAAACTATGGAAATGATAAAAGTACAGTAGCATCGATGTCATTACCAAAGGACTCTGAGTATAATATAAACTTATTTATGGAAAAGTATTCAAATGGTGAATTAGTAGAAACTAAGGAAATAGGCAATTATACTACAGATACTATTGAAAAAGATTCAATTATTCATATAATACTAAATACAGCTAAAGAAAATGATGGTGAAGCTGATAAATCTATATATTCTATTGCTGAAATAGATTCTGAAAATACAAAGGATAGTAAAAATCCTGAATATAAGTTAACTAAATATTATGGTGAAGCTATAAATTTTGATTCAAAATCTGTATTAAGCAAGGTGGGAAAATCTTTAGATGAGGAAGCAACATTAATTGGTTTAGTAAAGTTTAAAGATAATGATGATGAGAAAGCTTCAATAAATTTAGATTCATATAAAGATGAATTAGGCAAATATGCAGAAGCAACAATAATAAATGTAAAAGTAAGTAAGAAATAATTTTAGTTTTTATGCAAATCATTCCATAGCAAAAATTAAATTTGATATAATGAATGTAAATTTGTATAATTGTTATGAATTATAGAAAATGGAGTGAATAAAATGAGACTAAGAAAAAAGCCATGGGCTAGACCTGAATTAGAAACAAGTAATTTTTTTATAGTAAATCCAAGTGAATATAAAGGAAAGTGGAGAGAAACATTTAAGAATGATAATCCTATATATTTAGAATTAGGATGTGGAAAGGGAACTTTCATAGCAGTTCATGGATCAGAAAATCCTGATATAAATTATGTTGCTATAGATATTAAAGATGAAGTTTTAGTACTAGCAAAAAGAAATATAGAAAAAGCGTATAATGAAAAAGATTTAGAAGTTAATAATCTAAAGTTAATGGCACAAGAAATATTTTTGATTAATGATGTTTTTAGTAATGAAGATATAGTTGACAGAATATATATTAATTTTTGTAATCCTTGGCCAAAGGAAAGACATAAAAAAAGAAGATTAACTTATCCAACTCAATTAGAAAAGTATAAAGAATTTTTATCTAATGATGGAAAGATTTATTTTAAGACTGATGACGATGAGTTGTTTGAAGAGTCTTTAGAATATTTTAAAGAAGCTAATCTAAAGATAGAGTATATTACATATGATTTACATGCAAGTGATTTTGTTGGAAATGTTAGAACAGAGCATGAAAATATGTTTAGTGAACAAGGTATTAAAATTAAATTTTTAATAGCAGGAAGATAATTTAGAGCTGTGTAAACAGCTCTAAATTAAAAAGGTAGATATTATTTCACATTGTTTAATAGCTTATTTATTGCTTTAACTTTAATACAAGCTCTAAAGTATTTAAGAATATATCTAATTCTTTTATAGAATTATATATTCCAAAGCTAGCTCTTACCATTCCAGGTATTTTACAAGTAGTATCTAGTAGATTTCTCCCGGATTCTTCATCATTTACATTTAGTAATCTTTTTACATAAGGATGAGCACAAAAGGCACCTTGCCTTACTGCTATAGCTCTTAAGCTAGCTAATAATCTAGCACATTCTGTATGATAAACATTTTTAATGTTAAAAACTACTATGCCAAGTCTATCATCTATATTAAAATTATCACCATAAGAAATAACATCTTTTATTGAGCTAAGACCTTTTATAGCGTGTTCTAATAATATTTTTTCATTTTTTTCAATTACATCATAACCTATACTTTCTAACTCTTTCATTGCTTGTACCAAGGCGATAGCACCAAAAAAATTAGGACTACCAGCTTCATCTTTTTCAGGAGGTGGCAATAATATTTCTGAATTATCAAAAACAGTATCTACTGTACCTCCACCTTTAAGATCAGAGTTTAATCTTTCAAATTCTTCCTTTAACCCAATAATTGCTCCACTGCCAAAGGGTGCATACATTTTGTGAGCAGAAAATACCAAGTAGTCAATATTAGTTTTGTTAAAGTCTATCTTTTTATGAGCTACTATTTGAGCACCATCTATTATTAGCTTAGCATTATATTTATGAACAAGATTAGATAAATAAGATAAATTATTTATATACCCTGTAACATTTGAGGCGGCAGTAATAGTAACATATTTAACTAAACCCTTATTTCTATCTAGTAAGTATTCTAGTTCGTCTAGTTTTAGTCTACCATTTTCATCTACTTCAATATATTTTAAGTTACATTTTCCTCTCCAGGGTAAATCGTTAGAATGATGTTCCATTCTACTTGTAATAACAATATTATTTTTATCTTCAATTAATATATTAGATAATCTATTTATACCTTCTGTAGTATTATTTACGAAGATTACAGTATATTTTTCCTTAGGGGCATTAAAGAAATCTAAAATATAATCTCTTGATTCAGCATAAATTTTTGTTGAATACTCTGATTTTTGTCCAAGACCTCTACCGATTGCTCCATATAATTCACAAGCTTTTGAAATTTTATCAAGAACACTTTTAAATACAGGAGTTGTAGCTGAATTATCAAGATTAATTGCTATTATTTCATTGTTATTACTAATTGGTACTTTCTTATCAAGGCCTATAAATAAATGTCTAAAAGAATTATTTGTTAAATCATTCATAGCAAAACCTCCCTTTCTATAATATTCAGTTAAGTATATTAAGGTGATAAGAAACTAAGATAAGTTTGTTCTATTGTAAATAGATAGAACATATATAGAAATATAGCATATAAGTATAATGAAATATTTTTTGGAGGAAATATATGTATTATAACAATATGAATGGTAATGAAGATGATTTAGAATTCATACCATTAAATATAACTGAACCATTTAGAGAAAGAGATTCAACATGGTTTCCTATTATAGATATGGCATTAGCTGCATTTAATGAAATGCCAAATAGTTTCACATTAAGTTTTGCTACACCTACTATTGATAACTCTAATTTACAAGGAAATAATTTAAATACTTTAGATTATATTCAAAGTGATAATATCAATTTGCAAAATAAAAATAACGAAGTAAAATCCTTTGAAAAAAATTTTAATTTAGAGTATCCATCAGAAACCATAAGTGAAGAATTAACTTCCTACAATAAGGACGATAAATGTAAGAAAGCTACTAATAATACAAATATAAAAAACAAAAATAATAACACAACAAATACGCCAAAAATCAATCCTAATGAAATGAATAATCCTAATTCCATGAATAACCCTAATGTAATTCAAAATATGAATATGGAATCAA
Source organism: uncultured Clostridium sp. (assembly GCA_934746015.1). Taxonomy (GTDB): domain Bacteria; phylum Bacillota; class Clostridia; order Clostridiales; family Clostridiaceae; genus Clostridium. Next base: position 52,307 of record CAKVEW010000002.1, on the reverse strand, counting down.
TGATTAATAGACAGTATATTGAAGAACCAATTCATATGGATCTTTTAAGAAATTTAAGTTTTGAAGGTTACTTAACTAAATCCTATAGAGGTGAAGAAGAAAGCCAATTAGAGCAAGTTGATATGATTTTTGCATCATTAAAAAAGGATAATTCAATAATAGATACTTTTAAGGCTTACAATATTCCTAGCGCTATTTATGAATTAATTGCTAAAAAAATAATTAAGTTAACTTTGGATGATTCAAATTGTAAGAGGGGTGAATAATGATGTTATTTCGTCAAAACTTACCTAATTTACAAAGTAAAATAAGATTTATTCATGCAGTTCCATCAGCACCTGCAGTGGATGTTTATTTAAGTGGAATGCCAATGGGTAAAAATTTAGCATTCTCAGACATAACATGTTATGAAAATATATCACCTGGCAATTATGAATTGCAATTATATACAGCAGGTACTTATGATAAACCATTAATAACCAGAAATATAGATATTACTCCCAATAGTAGTTCAACTACTAATATAGTAACATTAGGTGGAAATTTAGACATTTTCACATTAAATGATGCAAATGTTAAAGATAAAGTGAAAATAGGAAATTGCTTTTTAAGGTTTATTCATTTATCTCCAAATGCACCATTAATATCACTATCATTAGCTAATGATATAATTCTTTTTAATAATGTTGAATATTTAGAAACTACAGGATATTATCCATTATCGCCAGCAATATATGACTTCAAGGTGACATTTTCTTCATTTGCTGGATTAGCTAAATTTATTAATGATAAGAAGCTTACAAATGGAAAATTCTATACCATATATATTATAGGTTTATTAAATAGAGAACCTAAATTAGGTTATCTTCTTGTGGAAGACGGAATAGAAGAAGGAATGAAAGCATGAAAAATTAAAGAAGAAACTTCTTTGGGAGTTTCTAAAATAGATACTTTTTAATAATTTATTTCAAATTACGTCAATAATTATACATTTTTAATTTGAGCTGTTTACGACAGCTCCTTTTCTTTTGCTTTAGATAAATAAATATAATATTGCAGTTAGTATAGGATGAGATAAATATCATATGAGAGGGACTTGGGGTTTTTACGAGGTCGCAACGAATATGATATTTATCCCATCTCTTAATGTGAATAGATATGACTTAATATAATTGTTATAATACCTAAAAAAATTGAGAAGATATAGGTTTTATTATATTTATATTCTCTTGCAGTTGGGATAAGTTCTGCAAAAGAGATATAGAGCATTATTCCTGCAACTAATGCAAAGGTTATAGATAAGATTATTTCATTAATATATGGCCTTAAAAATAAGAAAGCAATGACAGCCCCAAGAGGCTCAGCAAGACCAGAATAAAGAGTATATTTGAAAGCTTTAGCTTTATTATTAGTAGAATAATAAATAGGCATTGCTATTGAAATTCCTTCTGGAATATTATGAAGGGCTATAGCAATGGCAATAGAGATACCTAAAGAGGTATTTTCATAGCCTGAAACGTAGGTAGCGATTCCTTCTGGAAAGTTATGTATCATTAATGCAATCATTGATACAAATCCAACCCTATAAAGTTTTTCAGGATTTGAATTATTAAAAGTTCTTGGAGTATCTGGAATAAATTTATCGATAAGTAGGGCAATAATAGATCCAGAAATTAAAAAAAATAAAGCTAGCAATACACCTTTAAAATTTCCATGGTACTTGCGTAAAGTTTCTTCTGCTGAAGCAAATAGGTCTGTAAAAGATACGGTTATCATAACTCCAGCTGAAAAAGATAAGGCAAAGGTTATTAATTTTTTGTTCTGTATTTTAGAAAAAAACAATATAAACGCACCTATTACAGTTGACAATCCTGCAATTAGGGATAGAACTAATGGTATAAAAGATTGATTATGTATCATATAATTCTCCTAATAAAGTACTTAATATATTATTAAATATATTAAGTAAAAGTAATACTATGCAAAATTAATGAAATTTTATAATATATAATTAATGAGATTATGTGATTTGGAGAAAAAAAGTATGTTTCGTTTTAGGATAGAAGAGAAGTTTGCTATGATCCCCATAGTAATTAAAGCATTTATGATTAATTTGGTAAGTAGAAAAAATAATTTTAAAACATATAAATATGGTGATAACATTAAACAATATTATAGAGTTTTTGAAGGGAAGGCAACTAAGCCAACAATATTATTTATTCATGGTGGAGGATGGTGGCATGGAAGTCCCAAAACATCTAGTTGCATTGGAAAGTATTTTAATGATTTGGGGTATACAGTTGTTATTCCCGCATATAGATTAGTACCTTTATATAAATACCCCACACAAATTAATGATGTTTTTGAGGCTTTAAAAGATTATACATCTAAAAGGAAAAATGTTAATGATATCTTTGTTATGGGATTTTCTGCAGGAGGAGAATTATCTGTAAACTTAGTATTTAATTTAGAAAAGCAAAGAGAATTTAATATAAATAAAGATATTTTTAAGGGCTTAATAACTATATCAGGAGTTTTAGACTTTGATAAATGCACTTCTAAACATTCAAGAACTTTAATAGATAATTATATAGGTTATGAGAATAATGCAGAAATAATTAATCCAATTAATTTAATTAATGAAGATATAAGTATAGATGTTCTTTGTATTCATGGGAATAAAGATCCATTAATAAATATAGAAAACTCTATTAGTTTTGTTGAGAGAGTAAAAAGTTTTAATGGAAATGCTAATTTATTTACAATACATGGAAAGTACCATTCAGATATAATCTCTTTATTCTTAAATAAAGGAGAAAAAGAATCTAAGAAAATATTAGATTTTATAGAGAAAGTATGGAAAAAATAAGGGATAGAAATTATTTAGTAGATAATTTAAAAGTAGTATTAATTTTCTTTGTAGTATTTGGGCATGTAATTGAGTACTATATTAAAGATAATATTGAATTAAGAATAATATATATTTTTATCTATACATTTCATATGCCACTTTTTGTTTTTATATCAGGTTATTTATCTAAGAATTTTTATAGGATGAAAAGAAAAGCGGTAGAAAAATTATTAATACCTTATATAATATTTAATATGATCTGGTATATAGCAGTTTATATTGGAACTAAAAGATTTATGTTTTCTGTTATATCTCCAGGATGGACATTATGGTATTTGCTAAGTTTGTTTTTTTGGAGAATTTCATTAAAATACTTAGTTAGATTTAAGTATGTTCTTATATTAAGTTTCTTAGTTGGAGCACTAGTAGGAGTTATACCTAGTATTGGGAGTATATTATCCATATCAAGAACTATTGTATTTTTACCTTTTTTTCTTTTAGGGTATTATACTAAAAAAGAGCATTTAGATAAGATAAGTAATTTTAATAAGTTACTATCTATTTTAGGAATAATTATTTTTTTATTCTTTGCTATATATATAGTTAAGATGGACCTGTTTGATTATAAGTTTTTATATTACTCTTATTCTTTTAAGGCATTAGATGTTTCATTATTAAGAGGAATTCTTTTTAGAATTATTTTATATATTTCGTCAATAATATTTAGTATTTGTGTTATATCATTAGTTCCAAAGAAAAAGAAATCATATACTAATTTAGGAAAGGCCACTATGAATATATATGTATTTCATATATATCTAGTAATGTTAGTTTATTTCTTTATACCTAAGTGGAATATTGGAATAATTCCAAATATACTAGTTCTATTAAGTCCATTTCTTATAATTTATCTTTTATCTCGAAAAAGAACTAATAAAGTATATGAAGGAATATTTTTCCCAGTAAATGCTAGCATTGATACTGGAAAAAAATCTTATAAAAAGTATAAAAAAAATAAGAAGACATAACTTATTAAGTATAAATTTAAATTTACACTTGAAAAAATTAAGGGGTAAACTCCTTTCAGAGTTTATAAAATAAATATATTTCTAGTAGTTTCTTTTAAATTACTAGAAATATATTTTTTATGTCTATAAATAAATATATTACCTATAAAAGTAAAATAATTATACAAAAGTTTGGAAATAAATATTTACAAGTGAATACATAATCATTATACTAGTGTATATACACTAGTTAGGGGGATTATATATGGATATTAGTAATAAAATTAGAAAAATGGTATTTGCAGCAGTATTAACAGCAATTGCAATAATAATTCCATTGCAATTTGGATTTTTAAAAATAACTATTGGTCCATTTACTGCAACAATAGCATCACATGTTCCTATGTTTTTAGCAATGTTAATATCACCAGCGGTTGCAGTGTTTGTAGGATTAGGATCAGCACTAGGATTCTTTTTAACAGCAACACCAGTTGTAGCTGCTAGAGCATCTATGCACATAATAGTAGGCTTTATTGGAGCATTAATAATTAATAAGGATAAGAACTTAAAGAAAGCAATTGCATTTACAGCTCCAATTCATGGGATTTTAGAAGGATTAGTAGTTATTCCTTTTGGATTTTCTGTTTATCAGTTTGTGGTAGTAGTTGCAATAGGAACTATTCTTCATCATTTTGTAGATGGAGCAATATCTTATGCACTAGCAAATGCTTTAGCTAAAGCAAGAAGAAAAAATATTTATGATGTATTTACAAGTGAAGTAATTTAATATATAAATTAAGAAATAAAATCACTAAAATAAGTATAAAATACATACTTATCTTAGTGATTTATTTTATTTATAGTATCTATATATGTTTTTATCGCTTTGAATATTTCATTATTACTATTCCATCTTCAATATAATATGAAGTAAGATTTAAATCTATTTTAGGGTTATTATCTAAAAATAACTTTCTTCCTTTACCTAAGATAGTAGGTATTATTGCTATAATATATTCATCAATTATATTATCTTTAATGAAGTTATCAATAAGTATTCCACCACCAAATAAGTAAATATTTTTACCTTCATTTTTTAAATCAAGTATAGTCTTACATATATCTCCATTTATAAAATGAAAGTTATCATAGTCATCTATTTCTTCTGAAGTTGCAATATATACTTCTTTTTCTTTATAGTCTTGGTGAAAGTCTTGAAAACAGCAGTTTTTACCCATAACTACAACATCAATATTTTCTAAAAATCCTTCGAAATCATATTTAGTTTCTGTATTAAGAGAAGAGTTACTATCTCCAACAATCCATTCAAAGCTACCATCTTCTTCAGCTATATAACCATCTAAGCTCATTGCTAAGTTTAATATTATTTTTCCAATCATATTATTTTACTCCTTAAATTTATATTATTCATAATATTTATAAAAGAATTATATCATTAAATTTCTTTTTCTAGTTTTTTATTTATTGTAAGTAGATAAGTAAAATATAAGAAGCATCTATATTAGCTGAAGCAATAGTTGAAGGAAATTCAACATTTAAAAGAAAAGTTCCAATAGTTGATGATTGGGATAAAGATTATATTCATGAGTGTAGGTTTGTAAAAGTGATTAATGATGAAGTGGTAGGTTGGGTAGACTTATCCAAGGGAAAGTCAGTATCACCTGCTTATGATGGAGTTTGTGAAGTGAGTATTTATATATCTTCAAAAAATAGGGGATAATGTATAGGTGATGAACTTTTAAAGGCTGTTATTAAAAAGGTAGGTGTAAGCTTACCTTTTTCTTCTATAGAATATATAGAAAAGTTTTAGAATAAGCAATATAAAGATAATAGTTATTTAAAACTTAAAATGATATAATTTTAAGATAATGGATATAATTACAATACAGAAGATTTGGAGGAATAAATATGAATAACACATCACTTATCCTTGAAGGTGGGGGGATGAGAGGAGTTTACTCTGCTGGAGTTTTAGATTTATTATTAGATAAGGATATAAATATTAATTATTGTATAGGAGTGTCAGCAGGAGCTTGTAATTGTGTTTCTTATATTTCTAAACAAAGAAAGAGAAATTATAGAGTTAACATAAATTATATTAATGATAAAAGATACCTAAGTTTTAGAAATTTAATTAAAACAGGGTCGGCCTTTGGTATGGATATGCTTTTTAATATAATACCAAATGAATTAGAGCCATTTGATCATGAAGCTTTTATATCTTCAGGAACAAAGTTTTTAGTTGGCTCAACCAATTGTGAAACTGGATTACCTGAATTTTATAATATAAAGGATTTTAATAAAGATGGATACGATGCTTTAAAGGCATCTATATCACTTCCTTTAGTTGCAAAAGTTATAGAGTATGATAATAAAAAACTTATGGATGGTGGTATTGCAGCACCTATTCCTATTCAAAAAGCACTAGAAGATGGAATAGAAAAACATGTGGTTATACTAACTCAACATAAAGGTTATAGAAAGAATAAGTCAAAACTTATGCCAATAATAAAGAAAAAATATAAGAATCATAAAGGACTTATAGATGCAATGGAAAATAGATATAAGAATTATAATGATACTTTAGATTTACTAGATAAATTAGAAAAAGAGGGAAAATGTTTTATTATTAGACCAAGCAAGCCCTTAGAAGTAAGTAGATTTGAAAGAGATAAAAATAAACTTGAAGATATTTATAAAAGAGGATATGAAGATGCAAAAGCACTTTCAGAGGACCTTATTAAGTTTTTAAATTAAATTCCTGGAGGTAGATTTATGAGAATATTTCATATGGCTGATTGGCATATAGGAAAGCTTGTTAATGGCTTTTATATGACTGAAGATCAAGAATATGTTATTGAAGAATTATGTAAAGCAATTGAAGAGAAAAAACCAGATGTATTAGTAATAGCAGGAGATTTATATGATAGATCAGTCCCACCAGTACATGCAGTGGAGTTATTAAATAAATCTTTAATAAGAATAGTAAAAGACTTAAATACTAAAGTTATAGCTTTAGCTGGAAATCATGATAGTAATGAAAGAATAGAATTTGCTAGTTCTCTTTTATCAGAAAGTGGACTTTATATTTTTGGAAACTTAAAAAGAAAAGTGGAGAAAATAACTTTAGAAGATGAAAATGGAAAAGTGAATTTTTATCCAATACCCTATGCTGATGTTCCTTATGTTAGAGATTTATTTGAAGATGAAAATATAAAAAATTATGATTTAGCCATGGAGAGGATAATATCAGAAATATCAAAGGACTTTAATGAAAAAGAACGTAATATAGCTATTGCTCATGGATATGTTACAAGTATTAAAGATGATCATTTTGAAGAATTAGAAGAAAGCGATTCTGAAAAACCTTTATCCATAGGTGGAACTGAATATATTAATTCTAAACATTTTAATAAATTTAATTATACTGCTCTTGGACATTTACATGGGCCTCAAAAGATAGGTAGTGACAAAATAAGATATTCTGGTTCTCTTATGAAGTATTCTTTTTCTGAAGTTAATCAACGCAAAGGAATTACAATAGTGGATTTAGATGAAAATGGAGAAGTTAACATTGAAATCTATGAATTAAAACCTAAGAGAGATTTTAGAGTAAAGATTGGGACTTTAGAAGAAATACTAGGTGGATATAATAAGGAAGAAGAAAATAATGAAGATTATTTAAAAGTTATACTAAAGGACAAGGGTGAATTATTAGATCCTATGGCTAAGCTTAGAGCAATTTATCCAAATGTTATGGAATTATCCAGAGAAGAAAGAGTAGTAAGAGAAGGTAGTAGAAGAGTAGCTAATAATATAAAAGAAAAATCAAAGATAGCACTATTTGAAGGCTTCTATAAGGATATAATGGATGAAGAATGTACAGAAGAGGAATTAGATATTATGAAACGAATTATGGAAGCTGCAGAAAGGGGAGAAGATTAAATGAGAATAAAAAAACTAGTTATTTCAGCCTTTGGACCCTATGCAGATAGACAGGAATTAGATCTTGAAGCCAACCTTGATGGCAAGAATATGTTTGTTATAACTGGTAATACGGGAGCAGGTAAAACTACAATATTTGATGCCATAAACTTTGCATTATATGGGGAAGCTAGTGGAAGTGATAGGGAAGGAAAATCACTAAGAAGTGATTTTGCAGATCCAACAACTCCAACAGAAGTTGAGCTTTGGTTTTCCTTAAGGGATAAAGACTACTATATAAAAAGATCGCCACAATATTTTAGGGCAAAGCAAAGAGGGGAAGGTTTTACTGAAAGTAAGCCAAATGCAGAAATTAAATTGAAAGATAAGACGGTATCAGGACCTAAGGAAGTTACTAGATTAATTGAAGAAATATTAGGTATAACTTGTGATCAATTTAAACAGTTAGTAATGATTCCACAAGGAGAATTTAAGAAACTATTAAATTCTGATAGTGACAAAAAGGAAGAGATATTTAGAAAAATATTTGGGACTAAAATTTTTTCTGATATTCAACAAAATATAAAAAACGAAGCCAATGACCTTAGAAAGTCTATAGAAATAATTCAAAGAGATAGAGAAAATAAAATTAGATCCTTCAGTTGTAGAAGTGATGATGAAGAATTAATTAACATAATAAATAATAAAGATTTAAACATTAGCTTAATTCTAGAACAGTTTAAGTATTCTATAAATAAGGATAAAGAAGAGGAAAAAGAATTAAAAAGAAAATTAGATAATATTAATAATGAAATTAATAATATTTCTAAAGAGCTAACTTTGGCTAAGGAAAGAAACAAAAAATTAGAAGACTTAAAAAAGTATAAAGATGAACTTGAAAATTTAAACTTATTAAAAGATGAGTATAAACTTAAAGAAGAAAAATTAAAGTTAGCTAAAAAAGCCCAAATAGCTTTATCCTTTGAAGAGAAGTATGAAGAAAAGAAAAAATATCTTAATAAATCAAAGGAAGCTTTAAAGATAAGTGAAGCAAATTTATTAAAGTACAAAGAAGATTTAGAAAATGCAGATTTAAAGTATAAGGAAGAAATTAACAAGGAGCCTTTAAAAAATCAATTAAACAAAAAACTGGATGAAATAGATAAATTAAAAGAAAAATCCTTAAACTATTCAAATCATAAAGAAAAATTAGAACTTCTAAAAGTTCAATCTAAAACTATTAGTGAAAGAATTGTAGTTATTAATAAGAGTATAGAAAAAAATTCAATTGAATTAAAGTTGCTTTGTGATGAATTAGAAAGCATAAGCAAATTAAAAGAAGAAGTTAATAAGTTAAAAATTGATGAAATTAATTATATTAGCAAAGAGGAAAAATTAAATAAACTTCTGGTATCTTTAAATAAATGTATAAAAGAAGTTTTAAGACATGAAAAAGGAAGTAATTTCTATGAAAAAGCTAATAAGGACTATTTAGATAAGAAAGAAAGCTATGAAAAGTTAGAAGATATTTATAGAAGAAATGTAGCTGGAATATTAGCAAAGGATTTAAAAGAAGGGGAGCCTTGTCCAGTTTGTGGCTCAACTAACCATCCATCTTTAGCTCTTATTGATGTTGACAGTATAAATGAAGAAGATGTAAAAGTATCAAAAGTTAAGACAGAAGAAGCTTATAATACTAGAGAAAAATATTATAGAGAGCTAACTAAAATTAAGGCTGAAATAGATTCTTTAAAAAATGATTATATTAAACCTTTATTCTTTGAAATTTTTAATGAGGATAATATTGAAGATCTAAATTATTGCATTGAAAAGGTTAATAATAATATAAAAATAAATAATGAAGAACTGAATTTATTAATAAATAAGAAAACTAGCATTGAGAAAGAAATTTCAAAAGAAACTGAAAAGAATAAAAGAAAGAAAGATATTGAAATTAATAATGAAAATTTAAGAGCTGAATTAGAAGATAAGAATAATGAACTTGTTATTAAAGAAGGGGAATTTAAGTCTCAAGAAGCAAATCTAGAAAATATAATTAAAGAATTTAATGGAGAAATTAAAACCATATATACTTTAGAAAAGGAAGAAGCTGAAATTAACAAAGAATTAGATAATCTTAGAGAAAGCTATAACAAAGCTGAAAAGTATTATAATGATATAAAAACTATTTTCGATAAAGAAAATGGAAATAAAAATTCCTTAGAAGCTATGGTGAAAACTTCAGATGAAGAATTAAATATAGCACTAGAAAACTTTAAAAATAAAGTTATTGAATTAGGTTTTGATGGATATAAAGATTACTCTGAAAGTAGGGTTACAGAAGAATCATTAGATTTACTTGAAAATAGTATAAATCAGTATAATATGAAACTTTCTAATGCAGAGAAAATTTATAACATTTCATTTGAAGGTTGTAAGGACTTAAAGTTTGCAGATATTTATTCTATTGAAGAAGCATTAAAATTAAAAAATGAAGACAAGGCAATAGTAGAACAAAAGGAAAAAGAAATATACTTAAGGGTAAATCAAAATAGTAAAATCCTTGAAGATTGTAAAAGTTTCAATAAATCAATAGAAGCAGATGAAGAGAAATATAGGACTGTTGGTAAGCTATCAAAGATAATTAATGGAGATAATCCTAGAAAAATTAGCTTTGAAAGATATGTTTTAGCTGCATATTTTGAGGATATTATAACTGCTGCAAATTTGAGATTTTCTCAAATGACCTGTAATAGGTTTGAACTTTTAAGGAAAGAGGAACTTGGAGATAAGAGAAAGGGACAAGGACTAGATCTTGAAGTATTTGATAATTATACAGGAAAGTCTAGAGATGTAAAAACTTTATCTGGAGGGGAATCCTTTAAGGCATCTCTTTCAATGGCATTAGGGTTAGCAGATGTAGTACAAAGTCATTCAGGGGGAATACAATTAGATACAATGTTTATAGATGAAGGATTTGGTACATTAGATCCAGAATCTTTAGATGCTGCTATAGAATGTCTAGTAGAACTTCAGGGAGATGGAAGAGTAGTTGGAGTTATATCTCATGTACAGGAATTAAAAGATAGAATAGAAGTGAAATTAGAAGTATCTTCAACAAATAAAGGAAGTAAAGCTGAATTTAAATCTTAATATGAATTTATAATTCTAAATGAAATTGGGGAGTATTACTTTAAATATAGAAGAAGATAGATATTATATTTTGAAACTTGGAGTTTATCAAGTGGCAATTAATATAATATCTATCTTTTTTATAAAGCAATAGAATTTTTTCTAAACTTGTTTGGAGATGTAGACATATATTTTTTAAAGGTTTTTATAAAATATGATACATCACCAAAACCAACTTCATATGCTATTTCTGTAATTGATAAACTTGTATTAGATAAAAGTAATGCTGCTTTTTGAATTCTAAAGTGATTTATGTATTGTGTACAAGTTTTACTTGTTTCATTTTTAAAGAATCTTAAGAAATGATATTCACTATACTGAGCTATATCAGCTAATTCTTTAATTGAAATAGATTTTTTATAATTAGTTTGGATATATTTAATTACTTCCTTTAACTTTTCAACTTTAATTAAATCATTATAATGTTCTTTTTCTATATCGATAGTTATATGATTTTCATTAAATAGTGTATAAAAAATATTAAAAAGAAAGGATTTTATAGAAAGCTGATAACCGTAATTTCTAGAATTAAAGCTATCAATTAATTGTCTAAAGGAATTAATTATAGAGTTGTATCCATTATCTTTATAAGTAAGTATATTCTTAAATAACAATTTATTTTCAAGAATTGGATTAATAAAGCTAATTTGAGAGTAGTCTAGGGTAGTCCCCTCAATAAGAGAAAGATTAAAAACAAGGGCGATATAAGATATTTTAGAATCATTTAATCCAGCCATATAATGAATGGAGCCTTTAGGTATCACTATAAAATCTCCTGAAGAAACTGTGAAAGTCTTGAAATCTATATGAATTTCTGAATTACCATCAATAATATATATAAATTCCATTTCATCATGCCAATGGGAATAAGAATCAGCTGAACTTTGGCATTCTATATTATATACTTCTAATGGCAATTGGATGTTTCCATGGCTAACTTGCTCTTTAAGTTTTAAATAACTTGTATTATCCATTTTATTATAAACTCCTTTATTATTAGCAAAATACTTATATTTATAAGCAATTTTCAACGAGAATAATAGCTATATTAACAGTATAATACAAAGGAAAATAAATATCATTATGAATATACATTTTTGTATGGAGGATTTATGGATATAAAAGTTAAAAAAGAGTTGAAAAAAATAACATGGCCATTGTTTGTTGAGATTGCCTTATTTTCACTTCTAGGTAGTGTAGATACCATAATGCTTGGCAAGTATTCTGACAATGCAGTAGCAGCTGTTGGAGTATCTAATCAAATAATTTGGATGTTTAATCTTCTTTTTGTAATAATAACTGCAGGAACATCTATTTTAATAGCTCAACATTTAGGAGCTAAAAGTGAGAAGGAAACTATAATTCAAGTTTCAGGGATATCAATTGGTATAAATCTTATAGTTGGAATTATTGTAAGTGCTTTAATGTTCTTAGGTGGAAGTTCTATCTTGAAGTTTTTAAATACTCCTGCTGAAATAATTGAATATGGACGTCAATATTTATATATAGTGGGGGGATTTCTATTCTTTCAATCTATAATGATGACTTTTACGGCTATATTAAGAGCCCATAGTTTAACAAAGGTATGTATGAAAGTAACTATAACAATTAATATAATTAATATTGTGCTAAATTATATTTTAATATTTGGAAAACTAGGATTTCCAGTAATGGGAGTTGCAGGGGCAGCTCTTGCAACTACTATAAGTAAGGCTGTAGGAGTAATAATTTTAGGTAAAATAACTTTTAATTTAATATTTAAGAAAGCATCTATAAATATGTTTAAGCCATTTCCTAAACAGCAATTTTTAAATATATTAAAAATAGGAATCCCTTCAGCAGCAGAAAATATTTCATATAATTTTTCACAAATAGTAGTAACTAGTTTTATAAACTTATTAGGTCCTAATAGTATGGCAACTAAGAGTTATATAGGGACAATAGTTTGCTTTAGTTTCATTTTTGCTTCAGCAATTGGACAAGGCGGAGGTATAATGATAGGTAGATTTATAGGAAATAAAGAAGAAGATAATGCCTATAAGTTATGTATGTATACTATAAAAAGATCAGTGCTAGTATCTATAGTTATAAGCTTAATAATTGGAGTAGTAGGAAGAGGGGTAATTGGTATTTTAACTACTAATGAAGAAATTATATCAATTGCATCAATTATATTTTTAATAGAAATTTTCTTAGAGCCAGGTAGATGCATTAATCTTGTTGGGATTAACGGACTAAGGGCTGTAGGAGACGTAAGATTTCCAGTATATATAGGTGTATTTTCAATGTGGATTTTTGGTGTAGGATTATCATATATATTTGGAATAAAATTTGGACTTGGATTGGTAGGTGCTTGGATTGGATTTACAGTCGATGAATGCTTTAGAGCTATTCTTGTACTAATAAGATGGAAAAGTGGTAAATGGAGAGGGAAATCCTTTGTGAAGAAGTAATTTTTGAGCTTTTTTATGAAATTTTAAGAAAATGCATTGATGTGATACAATTATTATTATTAGTAAATTATGTATGGGGGGAGTTTCTTTGGAATGGATTGGATGGTTTAGTTTAATTATTATACTTTGTTATTCTTCTTATCCAGATAAGGTAAAGAAGCTAGAAAAGAAGGTAAAACAATTAGAAAGAAATGAAAAGGGGGATTTTAAAATGTCAAAAATAATATCATCTTTAGTAGGAGAAAGATGTAGAATAAAAACAGAAGAGGCATTCTTTAATGGATCCATGGATGTAATAGCAAATATATTAGATGTAGATGATGAATGGATTAAAATTTCTTTTACTGATAAAAAAGGCATAAATAAAATTAAGATATTAAGAATAGAATCTATTGATAATATAGAGCTAATTTCAGAATAGATAAATTTCATATAAAATAAAAAATCTTTTAAGTAATTAATATACATTACTTAAAAGATTTTTTTATTGTGTAACTGATGTTACCGAGTTAATTAATTAATATAAATATAATAGAACCATAAGATGAATGATTAATTAAAAACAAGGGGGACTTATTTTATGGAAAATAAAATGTTTTGCTTTCAATGTCAAGAAACAGCAGGTTGTACTGGATGTACAAAATTTGGAGTTTGTGGTAAATCACCAGATTTAGCAAGAATGCAAGATCTTTTAGTATATACAACAAAGGGATTATCAGAAGTAACTACAAGACTTAGAAAAGAAGGAAAAGAAATTTCAAGTGAAATAAATCACTTTATTACATTAAACTTATTTACAACCATAACTAATGCTAACTTTGATGATGAAATATTCTATGAAAGAGTAAAAAGAGTTTTAGAAATAAAAGAAGAATTATTAAATAAATTATCAAACAAAGATAACTTATCAGAAGCTGCATTATGGACAGCAACTACAAGAGAAGAATATGATGCAAAATCAACAGAAGTTGGTGTATTAGCAACTAAGGATGAAGATATAAGAAGCTTAAGAGAACTTATAACTTATGGATTAAAAGGATTATCAGCTTACATGAAGCATGCAAATGAATTAAGCTATGATAATGAAGAAGTAAGTGCATTTATGCAAGAAACTTTAGCTAAATTATTAAATGATAACTTAACAGCAGATGAATTAGTGGCTTTAACTTTAGAAACTGGTAAGGTTGGGGTAGATGGTATGGCTTTACTTGATAGTGCTAATACTGGAACTTATGGACACCCAGAAATGACAAAGGTTAATATAGGAGTTAGAAATAACCCAGCAATATTAGTTTCAGGTCATGACTTAAAGGATTTAGAACAATTATTAAAGCAAACAGAAGGAACAGGAGTAGACGTTTATACTCACTCAGAAATGTTACCAGCTCACTATTATCCTGCATTTAAGAAATATGATCACTTTGTAGGAAACTATGGAAATGCATGGTGGAAACAAAAAGAAGAATTTGAAAGCTTCAATGGACCAATTTTAATGACTACTAACTGTATAGTACCACCAAAGGATAGCTATAAAGATAGAGTTTTCACAACTGGAGCAGCAGGATTCCCAGGATGTAAGCATATAGATGGAATAGATGGACAAACTAAAGATTTCTCAGAAATAATTGAACTTGCTAAAACATGCAAGGCTCCAACAGAAATAGAAAAGGGAGAAATTATTGGAGGGTTTGCTCATAATCAAGTATTTGCTTTAGCAGATAAAGTTGTAGATGCTGTTAAATCAGGAGCAATAAAGAAATTCTTCGTAATGGCAGGATGTGACGGAAGAGCTAAGTCAAGAAATTACTACACAGACTTTGCAAAGGCATTACCAAAGGATACTGTAATATTAACAGCAGGTTGTGCTAAGTATAAATATAACAAATTAGACTTAGGAGATATCGGTGGAATTCCAAGAGTATTAGATGCAGGACAATGTAATGATTCATATTCATTAGCATTAATAGCATTAAAGCTTAAAGAAGTGTTTGAATTACAAGATATTAATGAGTTACCAATAGCATTTAATATTGCATGGTATGAGCAAAAAGCTGTAATAGTATTATTATCATTATTATATCTTGGAGTTAAGAATATCCACTTAGGACCAACACTACCAGCATTCCTTTCACCAAATGTTGCAAAAGTATTAGTTGAAAACTTTGGTATTGGTGGAATAACTAATGTTGAAGATGATTTAAAAATGTTTTTAGCATAATAATAATATTTAAAAGCTATTGTAAAACTAGGTTTTACAATAGCTTTTTATTATAATTTGTGATAGTATAATTAGAAATTAAAAAATTAAAGAATGGAAAAAGTTTTACAAGGTAAAAGACCATTAACCATTCACTAAAAATTACTTTGCAATTATTACTAGAAAGGGAATAAATTATGATTGAAGTTTTAAAAAAAACATGTTTCTTTAAGGGAATTTCAGCAGAAGAAATAGAACGTATTTTAAAAAGTGAACTTTATTTACTAAGAGATTATAAGAAAAACCAAGTTATTGCTAATCAAGGGGAAAAGTGTAATAGCTTATCGGTAATTATTGAAGGAAAGGCTGTAATACAAACTATATATGAAAATGGAAAAGTATTAACATTATCTAATTTCAATGTAAGTGATGTATTTGCTGAAGCCCTTTTATTTTCAAAAGATAAGGAATACCCAGCCACAGTAATGGCCCTTGAAAATTGCAAAATCTTATCCTTTCCAAGGAATAGTGTTTTAGGTATAATGCAAAAAAATACTAAGTTTGCTGAAAATATGCTGGAGCTTCTATCTCAAAAAATAGTTATTTTAAATAGAAAAATTAATTTGATAGAGCTAGATTCTATTAGAAGAAAAATATGTAAGTTATTATTAGATAATTACAAGAAATATGGAGATTTTACTTACAGTATACAATCTAAGAAGGAGTTAGCAGAAGAACTTGGAATTCCAAGACCTTCGCTTTCAAGAGAGCTGATTAAGATGAAAGATATGGGATTAATAGATTTTAACTTAAAAGAAATTAAAATTATGAACCTTGAATCTTTAGAAGATGAATTTTTCTTGTAATAGCTATAGTAATATTACTATATATGTTTTAATATGGAGCTAATTATCTACTTTGATATTTTAATAAATAAGCATATTAAAAAATAAATGATTTGAAGGCTATATACATATAATTAAATTTATGTTAGAATTATACTATAATTTATTTAATGTGCTGAGAGATTTAGAGATAAGCATGAGAATAAGGCGTGTTCCTATTTTTATGCTTTTTTTGTCGTGTAAAAAGCAAACAATATGGGGAATATAAATAATATTTTAGGGAGGTAATAATATGTATGACGTTGTAATAATAGGAGCAGGGGTAATTGGAGCTTCTATATTTAGAGAGCTAACTAAGTTTAATTTAAAAATTGCTATATTAGAAAAAGAAAATGATGTAGCAATGGGAACTACAAAGGCAAATTCAGCAATAATTCATGCTGGATATGACCCAGAGTATGGAACATTAATGGCTAAGTATAATGTTATTGGAAATGAAATGTTTGAAGGTTTATGTAAGGAATTATCAGTACCATTTATTAAAAATGGATCATTAGTACTTGCTTTTGATGAAAATGATATGAAGGTAATAGAGTATTTATATGAAAATGGAGTGAAGAATAGCGTAAAAGGCTTAACAATATTAACTAAGGAAGAAGTTTTAAAACTTGAACCAAATATAAATGATAATATTTATGGAGCTCTATATGCACCAACTGGTGGAATTGTTGGACCTTTTGAATATACTATTGCATTAGTTGAAAATGGAGTTAAAAATGGTGGAGAAGTTAAACTTAATTCTGAAGTAGTATCAATAACAAAGGATGATGTATTTACAATTAAGTTGAAAAATAATGAAGAAATAAGAACTAAGTATGTAATAAACGCAGCAGGTGTTTATGCAGATAAAATTCATAATATGATTTGTGAAGAAAGCTTTAAAATTACTCCAATTAGAGGAGAGTACTATGTACTAGATAAAGATGAAGGAAAAAACTTTAATAATACTATTTTCCAATGTCCATCAAAGCTTGGAAAAGGGGTTTTAGTTGCTCCAACTGTACATGGAAATTTAATTGTTGGACCTAATGCACAGGAGTTAGATGTAAAGGATTCCTTAAAAACTACTTCTGAAGCTTTAGAGTTTATTAGAGCCACTTCAATAAAAACAACTAATAAGGTGAATTTTAGAAATGCTATTAGAAATTTTGCAGGCCTAAGAGCAGATGCTGATAGAGGTGACTTTATAATAGAAGAAAATGATAAGATAAAAGGGTTTATTGATGTTTCAGGTATTAAGTCTCCAGGATTAACAGCTGCACCAGCTATTGCAGTTGATATAGTTGAAATGTTAAAAAATTCTGGATTAAAGTTAGTTGATAATGAAAACTTTAATCCATATAGAGAACAAATTAGATTTATGGAATTACCATTAGATGAAAAGAAGAAAATTATTAAAGAAAATAAGAATTATGGCAGAATAATTTGTAGATGTGAAGAAGTTACAGAAGGAGAAATTGTAGATGCAATTAATAGATCCTTTGGAACTGTTTCCTTAGATGGAATAAAGAGAAGATGTAGACCAGGAATGGGAAGATGTCAAGGTGGATTTTGTGGACCGCGTGTTCAAGAAATAATTGCAAGGGAATTAAATATACCACTTGAAAGTATAGAACTGGAAAAAGATGGTTCTTATATATTAACAGGAAAGTCAAGGTAGGAGGGGTATTATGATATATGATTTAATAGTAGTTGGAGGCGGACCAGCTGGACTTGCAGCTGCATATGAAGCCTTTTTAAATGGAGTAAATAATATTTTAATTATTGAAAGAGATAAAGAACTTGGAGGAATACTAAATCAATGTATTCATAATGGGTTTGGTCTTCATACCTTTAAAGAAGAACTAACTGGACCAGAATATGCAGATAGATTTATTAAACTTGTAAAAGATACAAATATTGAAATAAAATTAGATACTATGGTCTTAGAAATAGAAGAAGATAAAAAAATTCATGTTATTAATACTGAAGATGGATATATGATTCTAGAAGCAAAATCTATTATTTTAGCTATGGGATGCAGAGAGAGGACAAGAGGGGCTATTGGTATTTCTGGAGATAGACCATCAGGAATATTTACCGCAGGAGCAGCACAAAGATATATTAATATTGAAGGGTATATGCCAGGAAAAGAAGTAGTTATTTTAGGATCTGGTGATATTGGATTAATTATGGCAAGAAGAATGACTTTAGAAGGTGCTAAGGTTAAGGCTGTAGTAGAGCTTATGCCTTATTCTAATGGATTAAATAGAAATATTGTTCAATGCTTAAATGACTATGATATTCCACTATACCTATCTCATACAGTAACAGATATAATTGGAGATAAGAGATTAGAAAAAGTAATTATTTCCAAAGTGGATGAAAATAAAAAGCCTATAAAAGGTAGTGAAATAGAGTTTTCCTGTGACACATTATTGTTATCAGTAGGATTAATACCAGAAAATGAATTATCAAAAAAAGTTGGTGTTAATTTAGATAATAGAACAAGTGGCTTAGTAGTAACAGAAAGTATGGAAACTAATATTGATGGTATTTTTGCTTGTGGTAATGTAGTTCATGTTCATGATTTAGTGGACTTTGTTACTGAAGAAGCTAAGCATGCTGGTAAAGCAGTAGCAAAATATTTAAATAATTCACTAGAAAAGAAAGATTATATTAATATTAAAAATGGTAGTGGTATTAATTATACAGTACCACAAAAGATATCTACTAGTGATATAGATGAGTCATTAACTATTTTCATGAGAGTTAATAATGTTTATAAGGATATGATTATAAAAGTTATGTCAGGAGAGAAAATAGTTCAAAAATTAAAGAGAAAGCATCTAGCTCCAGCTGAAATGGAAAGAGTAATAATAAAGAAAGAACTATTAAAGGACTTAAATGAAGAGATAATAATATCTTTAGAGGAAGCTAATTAGGGGGGAGCAAAGTGGAAAAAGAATTAATTTGTATATGTTGTCCTATGGGATGTCATCTAAAAGTAAATATAGAAGAAAATAAAGTAAGTGGAAATGGATGTAAAAGAGGGATTGATTATGGATTAAATGAAGTAACTAATCCAGTTAGAGTAGTAACAACCACTATTAAAATCAATAATGCTGAACTTTCTGTACTTCCTGTAAAAACTAAAGGAGAAATTCCTAAAGGGCTAATATTTAAGTGCATGGAAGAATTAAAGAAGTTAGAAGTTAATGCACCAATAAAAATAGGAGATGTAGTTTTATCTAATATTTTAGATACAGGAATAGATGTTGTAAGCTGTAGAGATTTATAAAAAGTTTATACTTTGAATAAATTTTTACAAGTTCCTTTTCTTCGGTATATGATGAGATAGGTATTATATTCTGGCGACTTAGAATTTACTAGGTTGCAAAGAATATAATATCTATCTCCTTTTTTTAGTAAAGATAATAATATATATTTGACAACATTTAACGCTAAGTATAAAATTATATTAACTTTTTTGGTAATATAAGAAAATAAGGTAGGAGTTGAAGATTATGAAGGCTATTTTAACAGTAATAGGAAGAGATAAGGTTGGCATTATTGCAGGAGTTAGTAATGAATTATTAAAATTAAACATCAATATTTTAGACGTTAATCAAACTATAATGGACAAGTATTTTACAATGATAATGATGTTAGATTTAAAAGAATCAAATTCAAGTTTTGATGTAATAAAGAGTTCATTAGTCTCCAAAGGTGAAGAATTAGGTGTTGAAGTTAAAATTCAAAGGGAAGAAATATTTAATTCTATGCACACTTTATAATTGAAGGATATGGAGGATAAGAGATGAATAGCAATAATATATTAGAAACCATAAAAATGATAGAAGAAGAAAAATTAGATATTAGAACTATAACTATGGGAATTTCTTTATTAGATTGTATAGATTCAGATGGAGATAAAGCAAGAGAAAAAATTTATAATAAAATAGTTAGCAGTGCCAAAGATCTTGTGAAAGTTGGTAAGGAAATTGAAAATGAATTTGGAATTCCAATAGTGAATAAGAGGGTTTCAGTTACTCCAATTTCTATAATTGCTGGAGCTACAGATGAAAAGGACTATGTAAAATTTGCACAAACCTTAGATAAGGCAGCAGAAACTTTAGGTGTAGATTTCATTGGTGGTTTTTCAGCACTAGTTCAAAAGGGATATACTAAAGGTGACAAGATACTTATTAATTCAATTCCAGAAGCTTTAGCAAAAACAACTAAGGTTTGTTCATCAGTAAATGTTGGTTCATCTAGATGTGGAATTAATATGGATGCTGTAAGAGAAATGGGAGAAATAATTAAAAAAACAGCTGAATATACTAAAGATACAAAGGGTTTTGGCTGTGCTAAACTTGTAGTTTTCTGTAATGCTGTTGAAGATAATCCTTTTATGGCAGGAGCCTTCCATGGAGTTGGTGAAGCTGATAAAGTAATAAGTGTTGGGGTAAGTGGACCTGGAGTTGTTCAAAGAGCATTAGAAAAAGTTAAAGGTGAATCCTTTGATGTAGTGGCAGAAACTATTAAGAAAACAGCATTTAAAATCACTAGAATGGGACAATTAGTGGCAAAAGAAGCATCAGAAAGGTTAGGAGTACCATTTGGAATAGTAGATTTATCATTAGCACCAACACCAGCAGTAGGTGATTCAGTTGCACATATATTAGAAGAAATGGGCTTAGAAGTAGTTGGAACCCATGGAACTACTGCTGCATTAGCATTATTAAATGATGCTGTTAAAAAAGGAGGAGTAATGGCTTGTAGCCATGTTGGAGGATTAAGTGGAGCATTTATACCAGTTTCTGAAGATGCTGGGATGATAGATGCAGTTTTAAATGGCTCATTAAATTTAGAAAAATTAGAAGCTATGACTGCTATATGTTCAGTTGGATTAGACATGATTGCTGTGCCAGGGGATACACCTGCAGAAACTATAGCGGCTATGATTGCTGATGAGTCAGCCATAGGTATGATTAATAATAAAACTACTGCAGTAAGAGTAATTCCTGCACCAGGATGTAAGGTAGGAGATTTGGTGGAATTTGGAGGGCTATTAGGTACTGCACCAGTAATGCCTGTAAATAAATATTCATCTTCATTATTCATTCAAAGAGGAGGAAGAATACCAGCTCCAATTCACTCTTTTAAAAATTAATGAAAAAATTAAAAAGTTAAAAAATCCTATAAGGATTTTTACCATAATTTTTTCATTCCTTCATTCTTTCATTTTTTTGCTTAGCAAAATAAAACTATAGTGTATAATATAAATAGAACAATTATCAAAAGAGAAGACAATTAATATTGTTTTCTCTTTTATTATTTTAGGTGAATTTATGAGGCACCTTTGTAATTCAGGAAAGTTCAAGAAGAGTAATGCTACTTAAATTTAATTGCTAGGAAAGTTTAAAGTTAATAAAGGTAATATAAGATTAGACTTGGGGGATTAATAATGGATTTGATAAGCTCTATATATTTAAAGTGCAGTGAACAATGGTGGAAATCAGACAGAAACTTTAAATTAGATATGAAAAAATATACTAATGAAGAAAAGAAAAGTAAAGAAAAAAACTTAGATAAATATATAGATTTAATAATTAAAAAAATAAAAGAATTTCCTAAAGAAGATAATAAAAAGGAAAAGTGGTCAAAGGAATTTAATGAGATTATTGATAACTTTATAGAAAGCGAAAAAGAAACTTTTAAACTTGGAATAATTAATAAAGGTATAAAAGAAGATTTTTTTAATAGTACGAAAAGCTTTATAAAAGAGGCAAAAGACTTTGATGAAAAGTTAAGTTATATTGATATAGGACAAGCTATTCGAAATGTTTGGATAGTAAATATCCTTCAAGCAGTCTTTGGAGAAAAAGTACAATTGTCTAAAGCTATATATGGCTATAGTATGTTATATCCATATACAGATAATTATTTAGACGATATAAGTATAAATAATATAGAAAAGAAAAAATTCAATAATAAATTAAAGAAAAGGCTAAAGGGGGAGGATATAAAAAGTAGTGATTCTTACGAAGAATCTGTCTATAAATTAATTAGTTATATCGAAGAAGAGTTTAAAAGAAATGATTATAGTGAATTATATGAAGCCTTACTTTCCATTCATGAAGGGCAAATAAAAAGTTTAAAACAGCAAGATATATTTAGTATTCCTTACGAAGAAGATATTTTAGGTATATCTATTGAAAAGGGTGGATCATCAGTTTTAGTGGATGGATTTTTAACTAAAGGTAAGATAGATAAGGATGAAATATGTTTTTGTATTTTTTATGGTTTCTTGCTTCAATTAGCAGATGATTTACAAGATATTAAATCTGATATAAAAAATAAACATACAACTATAATGTCACAGCTAGCTCCTAAATACAATCTAGATACCATAGTAAATAAATTGATAAATTTTACAGTTATGCTTTTAGAAGAAGAGCGTTGTTTTAAAGGAGAAAATATATCTGAATTAAAAGAGCTTATAAAAACAAATTGCATAATACTTATATTATTTTCAGTAATATTAAGTAAGGAGTTTTTTTCATGTGAATATATAAATGTTATAAATGAATACTTACCATTTTCTATAAAATACATTGAAAATATTAAGTTTAGGATTAGAAAAAAGTTTAAGAAAATAGAATTTGAAGATGCAATTAATTATATATTAGGAATTAATTAAACGGAGTTGAGACAACAGCTCCGTTACTTTATTCACTTATCAGATGAGGGTAAGGAAATATAATTTTTAACTGTTTCTAAAACAGAATCTTCCCCAACATAAACTATTATGTCATTTGAATTTATTTTAAAGTATGGTCCTGGTGATAAGAATAAATCTCCATCTCTCTTAACAGCAATTATAGTTGCTTTAGTATTATGCCAAAAATTAAGTTCGCCAATACTTTTTCCAACAGCAAAGCTATCTTTTTCAACTATACTTTCAAAAGGAATTATTGAACCTACATTTCTTAATTGAGTAGCAAATTGAATTATACTATTAATATTTTTTTCTAGATTGGCATCAATTTCTTTTCTTTGCTTTATTAATTCAAAGGTTTCATTATTTAAATATGTAAAGTCAGATTTAGTTTTAAATTTATTTAAGAATTCTTTAGCAGAATCCTTATTATTTATAATAATGCCACTTTTTTCATTAATTGTGACAACGTTCATATCTTTTAGCAATGCTAAAGACCTTCTAATTGTTTCAGGAGACACATTATAAATACTAACTAAAGTTGTTCGACCAGTTATTTTTTCTCCTTCAATAAATTGGTTATTAACAATTCTATAAGCTATATCAACAGCTATTTTAATGTAGTTAGGTGTTTTAGTTTGTTTAAACAATTTTATCCGCTCCTTTATATACAAATTCTAACATATAATATAAGAAAGTAAAATGCTTATTTATATAGTAGTTAATATAAAATGTTAAAATAAAAGAATAATAATTACTTTTAAAGCAGATAATTTAAGTATATGAACAGATAGGAAATAAAACTATAATTTACTAGTTTATTGCATTAAACTGCTATTTAATTGAATTTAAATATAACTTATTCTATAATTAGTTTAATAATTTAAATAAGAGGTATTTGTATGGAGAAAGAAGGTTTATTTTTAGAAAAAGAAATTCTTGAAGAAAAAAGGAAAAAAATCAATGAAGAGCTTTTAGAAAAAAGAAGAAGCTTTGAAGTTATTGATAAAAAGTTAAAGCTTTTAACTAAGGAATCAAGAGGAAGCTATAACGAAGAAAAAGAAACAACTGAAAAAATTTATTCAGTTCTAAAAAAAGATATTAATAATTATGAAGAATCAATTAAGGTACCTTACTTTGGAAGAGTTGATTTTAGAGAAAATAAATCACAAAAAGAAAGTATATATATAGGAAAACAGTCTGTAAGTTCAAGTCAAGATGGTGAAGAAATTGTAGTAGATTGGAGAACTCCAGTAGCAGATCTTTATTATAGTGGAACTGGAGGATACGCCTATTATAAATCTCCCAATGGCATAATTGAAGGTAACTTGTCTTTAAAAAGAAAATTCTTATTTAAGGAAGACTCCCTAGAGGAAATATTCGATGAAGGAATAAATGAAATAATTATTAAGAGTGGATTAGAAGGTGAGGATCTTGTTGATGAATTCTTAAAAATTAATTTGGAAGAAAGCAGAGGAAAGAAATTAAAGGAAGTAGTAGCAACTATTCAAAAAGAACAAAATGACATAATAAGATGGCCAAAGAATTTACCTATAATAGTTCAAGGATCAGCAGGTTCAGGTAAAACTACAGTAGCATTACATAGATTAGCATACTTAATTTATAGATATTCAGATAGTATTAGAGGAAAAGATATATTAGTTTTAGCTCCTAACAAATTATTTTTAGATTATATATCAGATATATTACCTAACCTTGGAGTAGGAGAAGTTAATCAAACTACATTTCAAGATTTGGTACTTAAGCATTTGAAAGTTAAAGCTAAAATTAAAGGGAAAGATGAAAAGCTAAAGGATATTATTGAGGCTAATGACATAGAAAAATGTAATTTTATTGTGAATTCATCTAAAATTAAAGGAACTTTAACATTTAAAAGTATAATAGATAGATATTTAGCTTTGTTAGAAGGGGCCTCATTAGACATAAATGATATTACTGTAGAGGGATATATATTGTTTGGAAAAAGAGAAATAATGAGACTTTATTTAAAAGATCTAAAAAGTTATCCAATTAATAAGAGGAAAGATGAAATAAAAAGATATTTATCATTGAAGCTAAAAGAAAAGATTCAATTACTTTGTTTACAAGTAGATTTAGATTGGGATATAAAGATTAAAGAAGTAAAAAGAGAACTAGAAGATTGTGGTGAAAGAAGAGAAAAACTTATAAAGGTATATTCTGAAAGGGATTCCATAAAAGATAATATAAAAAATAATTCTAAAAAAATTATGAATGAGTATTTTAAAAGTTGGAGAGGTATAACTTCAAAAGATATATATTATGATTTGTTTAGAAATGAAGAGTACTTTGAAATTGCTACATTAGGTAAAATTTCTAAGGAACTAGCAGAATTTATGAAGGAAGAATTAGAATATAACAATGAAAAGGGAATTATAGACGAAGATGATTTGGCTCCACTTTTATATATAAATATATTATTAGAAGGAGTTTCAGAAAAAGATAAATATTCTCATATTGTGGTTGATGAAGCTCAAGATTATAATCCATTTCAGATTTATTTAGTAAATAAGCTTACTAAAGGAAATTCTTTAACTTTGGTTGGAGATATAGCACAAGGAATTTATTATTATAAGGGTCTTAAAAATTGGGATGATATAGTTGATAGGGTTTTTCAAGGGAAGGCTACATATATACAATTGACACAAAGTTATAGATCAACTGTTGAAATAATTGATTTTGCTAATGAGGCATTGACTTCACAAAATCTAAATTTAAAAAATGCAAAACCAGTTTTAAGGCATGGAGATAAGCCAAAGGTAATAAAATGTAATAATGATAAAGAGGCTGCTATAAAAATAAGAGATATTATTGATGATATTGTTAATAATGGTAAAAGTAGTATAGCTATTATAACCAAAACATTAGATGAAGGTAAAAGATTAGAGAAGATTTTAAAAAAGGAAACTAATTTAAAATTTTCCTTAATAAAAGGAAGCGAAAAAGAAAATAATGAAGATATAATAATAATACCATCTTATTTGACTAAAGGATTAGAATTCGATGCTACTATAGTATATGATCCAAGCGATAAAAATTATAATGATAATATTTTAGATAAAAGACTTTTATATGTTTCTTTAACAAGAGCCTTACATTATGAGTATATTATAGAAATTAATAGGCTAACTAAAATGATAAAGCCTTAATAATGTTTTGTAATATAAATAGGATTTAATTGTAGAAAAATATATATAATATGAACATTTAGTCATTGTTTAGCAAATAAGATTATGATAAGATAATTACAAGAAATCAACTAATAGATTGGCATTATGGAGGCAGTTAAATGGCACAAGAAAAATTAAGAGATAATATTTATTGGGTAGGAGTTAAGGATCCTGATTTAAAGGTCTTTGATATAATAATGGAAACAAAAAAGGGAACAACCTATAATTCCTATGTTATTAATGATAAAAAAGTGGCAGTAATAGATACTGTTAAAACGGGTTTTTATAATGAATTTAAAGAAAATTTAGTATCAGTTATTGGTGATAAAAAAGTTGACTATATTATAGTTCAACATACAGAATTAGATCATAGCGGTTCCTTAATTAATTTAATAAAGGATTACCCTGAAGCTACTATAGTTGGCTCAAAGGCTGCTATAACATATTTAAAAAATATCTTAAATAGTGACTTTAAATATGTTGAAGCTAAAGAAGAAATAAATCTTGGAGAAACTACTCTTAAATTTATATCAGCTCCTAATTTACATTGGCCAGATACTATGTTTACTTATGTAAAAGAAAAAAATGTATTATTTACATGTGATTTTACAGGTTCACATTATTGTCCTAAAGGTGGAATAATGTCAACTTTAAATGATGATTACTATGTTGAAATGAAATATTATTTTGATTGTATAATGGGACCATTTAAGAGATTTGTATTAATGGGACTTGATAAGATTAAGGATTTGGATATTGAATATATTGCTACAAGTCATGGACCAGTACATAGTGATAATATAAGTAATATATTAAATCTATATAGAGAATGGGCAACTGAAGAAAATATAGATGATAAGAGAGTAGAAATATTCTATATTTCTGCATATGGAAATACAGAAGAAATGGCTATATTTTTAAAAGAAAAAGTAGAAGCTAAAGGATATGTTGCTAATATAACAGAAATTACTTCAAGTCCATTAGAAGAAAGTATAGCTAAATTAGAAAAAGCAAAAGGGTTTATGATTGGATCACCTACAATAAATCAAGATGCTGTAAAGCCTTCTTGGGATTTACTATCATTGGTTAGTCCTATAATTAATAGAGGAAAGATAGCTATGGCTTTTGGCTCTTATGGTTGGAGTGGTGAAGGTGTAAAAATGCTTACATCAAGACTTAAAGACTTAAAGATTAAAGTTGTAGAACCAGGATTATCATTTTGTTTTGTGCCATCAGAGGAAGATTATAAAAATGCTGAAGAAGCAGTTGATAAATTTTTGAATTTAATGTAATTATGAATGTCCTTATAGAACTAGTTTATATGTTCTATAAGGACTTTTTTTCGTGATTATTTAATATCAGCTTTAATACAATTAATAGTATTTATATAAATGAATTTATTTTTTAAATTTTATCCCTAAACCTATGATGTTGGAATATCTATATAATAAATAATTAAAAAAAGGGGGGGAACTGCTTCTTAAAAATTGCTAGTCAATTTGAAGGTAGAAAAATATGAAAAAAGAATTAACTTCTCAAGAGGTAAAATTTAACTTTAAATTTAAGGAGAACAAAGAAAAAGGCAGTGTGACAATGATACCCGAAATAGATGAAGAGTATGAAAAGATAGGAAGATCACTTAATATAAATAGAGAGGGCTATAATATTTATTTAATAGATTCATTTTCTAAGGAAAAATTAACAAAACTTCAAGCTTATATAAGGGAGCAGTATAAATTTATAGCACCTCCAAAGGATATTTGCTATGTAGTTTTAGAGGATTATAAAAAACCTGAAGCTTTATTTGTAGTTAATGGCAATGGTAATAAATTAGTAGAGGCTGTTGAAGAAATACGCAATAATTATATAGAATTAATTGAAGATTTTTACAATTCTTATAAAGAAGATGAAAAAGATGAATTGATTGAAGAAATACAAAGTAAGAGAAATTCTTATATGAGTGAATTGATGGAAATGGCTAAAAAAGAAAATTTTGAGGTAAAGGTAACAAATAAGGGTTTTGCTTTTATACCATTAATAAATGGAAAAGTTATAAGTGAAAGAGAATATGATAATTTAGATAGAGAGAAAAAAGAAGTAATAGTAGCAAAAGCAACTGTATTAAAAAAGAAAGCAGAAGTAGTTTTAGTAAAGATAAAAGATATAGAAGTAAAATCTATCACCAAATTAAAAGAAGTCTATAGTGATTTTCTAACAAAAGAGATGGAAGATTATAAGGATGAGATACTTTTTAAGTTTATAGATGATGATAATGCATATGAATATCTAGAAAAATTATTCATTCTTATGGAGAAGGATATAATAGAATGTTATACCATGGATATAGATGAAGATGAAGAAAAATTATATGAAGTAATAAATAGATACAATATTCATTTATTAGTTGACAATAGTAAGACCTATAATCCACCAGTTATATATGAAGAAGATCCAAGTGTTAATAATTTAATGGGATTTTTAGAATATGAAAATCATAATGGTGTTTATACAACTGATATTTCACTAATTAATTCAGGATCATTATTAAAAGCTAATGGAGGATGCTTAATTATACGGATGAATACATTAGCTAGTAACGGATATTCATATTATCATTTAAAGAAGGCCTTGATGACTAATAAGGTAACTTACGATGCATCAAAATCATATTTAGATATAATTTCTATTAATACTTTAAAACCGCAATCAATACCTATAGATGTTAAAGTTATTTTAATTGGAGATATGGAGACCTATGATACATTGTATAGTTTAGATGAAGACTTTAGTAAGTTGTTTCCATTAAGGGCAGAATTTTATCCTATAGTTGACGTTAATAGGAATGCTGTGAATTATATAAAATCTGCCATAGATGATAAAATAAAAGTAAATGGTCTTATGCAAATAACAGATGAAGGCATAAATGAAATTATTAAATATCTATCTAGAAGTGCAAGTAGAAAAACAAAAATTAATATAGATACTACTGAGATAGATAAAGTTATTATTCTTGCAAACTATAATGCTAAACAAAGAAATAGTTTGTTAATTGAAGATAAGGATATAGTGAATGTTGTATACTATAAAGAAAGAATTGAAGAAGAATATGATAAGCTTTATGAAGAAAATAAAATTATATTATCAGTAACTGGGGAAAAAATAGGAGTTATTAATGGATTGTCAGTACTAGATACTGGATATCATTCTTTTGGAAAGCCTGTAAGAATAACTTGTATTGCTCATAAGGGAACTGGAAAAATAATTGATATTCATAAAGAAAGTAAACTAAGTGGAAAAATTCATGAAAAGTCAGTTAATATTATTAGGGGATTAATTAGTAATATTGTTAATTCTTACGAGGATATCCCTGTAGACTTCTATTTGAATTTTGAACAATCTTATGGAATTATTGATGGGGATAGTGCTTCTGTAGCTGAAGTTATATGTATCTTATCTGCATTAACAAAGAGACCTATTAATCAAAGAATTTCTGTTACTGGTTCAATTAATCAGTTAGGAGAAGTTCAAGCAATAGGTGGAGTAAATGAAAAAATAGAAGGCTTTTTTAAGGTATGTAAATTTATTGATGATTACAAGGATAAGGGAGTATTGATTCCTTCTTCTAATAAAGATGAATTAATCTTAATGCCAGAAGTAGAGAAGGCTATAGAAGAGGGGGATTTTCATATATATACTATGGATACTTTAGAAGATGCAATAGAAACTTTAATATTAAAAGAAGAAGAAACCATTGAAGAATTCTATTTTGGATTAAAGGAAGAAATTAAAAAATATAGTACTAAAAATTAAGTAATATGAATTAAAGAATTAATATTGAATAAATATTAATTCTTTTTTACTATAAAATTCATAATTATGTTTGACTATAAATAAACTAATATGTTAAAATTATGGAAAAAGAAGGAAATTATACTGCTATGAAGGAGGTGTACTCTAAAGCAATTAGCTTTAGGGGAATTTGTATGTATCTTAAATTTGATAAACAAGATGATACTCTTATAATTATATTGATGGGGGAGTTAGATCATCATAGTGCAGAAGAAGTTAGGGTTAAGATAGATGATAGAATAGATAGAGATAACATAAGAAAAGTTATATTAAACTTTAGAGGTGTAACTTTTATGGACAGCTCTGGAATTGGAGTTGTTATAGGAAGATATAAGAAAATGCAAAATAGAAAAGGAAAATTATGCGTGGCAGAAATAAATAGAACAGTAAATAAAGTTTTCGAAATTTCGGGTATGTATAAGATAATAGATGTTTATGGAAATATTGATGAAGCCATAGTGAATATTTAATGGAGGGTTTAAAATGGTTGATAATAAAATTAGTATTGAATTAATGAGCAAATCCGAAAATGAAGGTTTTGCAAGAGTAGCTGTAGCTGCTTTTGTATCTCAATTAGACCCAACGGTTGAAGAATTGACAGACGTAAAAACAGCTGTTTCAGAAGCTGTAACAAATTCTATAATACATGGTTATGAAAACAGAAAAGAGGGTATAATCAAAATAGAGGCAAGTATAACTGGAAATGAAATAACCATAATAATTGAAGACTATGGCAAGGGAATAAAGAATATAGAACAAGCGATGGAGCCATTATATACTTCTAAACCAGAATTAGAAAGGTCTGGAATGGGCTTTACTGTTATGGAAACCTTTATGGATAACTTAGAAGTCTTTAGTGAGTATGGAAAAGGTACAAAAGTTATTATGAAGAAGAAATTTAATACAGTAAGTTAGGTGAATTAGATGGAAAATGGAAATATAAGAAAAGAGGTGTATAATTACGAAGAAAATTCAAAATTAATACCTCTAGCTAAAGCAGGTAATCAAGAGGCTATGAATAAGGTCATTGAAATGAATTTACCTCTTGTATCATCTATTAGTAAAAAATTTCTAAATAGAGGATATGATTATGAAGATATATTTCAAATAGGATCTATTGGTTTAGTTAAGGCTATTAATAATTTTGATGATAAGTTTAATGTGAAGTTTTCTACTTATGCAGTTCCTATGATAATAGGAGAAATAAAAAGATTTATAAGAGATGATGGCATAATAAAGGTTAGTAGAAATGTAAAAAGTTTAGCTAGAAAGCTTCATTTTGATAAGGAAGAGCTAACTAAAAAATTAGATAGGGAACCAACTATCGAAGAATTATCCGAATACTCACATATTGATAAAGAAGAAATACTATTTGCTATAGAATCCTCGGTTAATATGCAATATCTTTATGATATTATTCACCAAGATGATGGAGCTCCTGTTTTACTTATAGATAAATTAAGTGAAAAGGGAGAAGACGATAGTGATATGATAAATAGAATTGCACTTAAGGAAGCTTTGAGGAGTTTAGACAGTAAGTCAAGACAAATTATTATGCTTAGATATTTTAAAGATAAAACTCAAGTGCAAGTTGCTAAGATGCTTGGAATTAGCCAAGTTCAAGTTTCAAGAATAGAGAAGAAAGTTTTGGGACTAATGAAAGAAAAATTACAAGAATAAATGTTCATTTTAAAAGCCTTTTATTGAGGCTTTTTTTTTTTTTTTTTGAAAAAAATTCCAGTGTTGATTTTCTATAAAGAGGAATAATAAATTTAAAGAATTATTGAAAGGAGTACTCTTATGTCTAGAAATAAAAAACCAAGTGAGCAACAAATATTGCAGAAATTTAAAATTATTGCTAATCAAACAAATCCAAAGCCTAAAATAGCTAGAAATTGTGTAAGAGCTTTTTTAGTTGGAGGAGGAATTTGTACTATAGCTCAAGTTTTTCAAGAACTTTTACTAAAGTATGGATTTCCAGAGGATGATGTTAAGATGCTTCTTCCAATTATTATGGTATTTTTAGGGGCATTATTAACTGGTGTTGGTATATATGATAAAATTGCATCCTATGGTGGAGCTGGAACAGTAGTACCAATAACGGGTTTTTCAAATGCTATAGTTGCTCCTGCCATTGAATTTAAGCAAGAAGGATTTGTATTTGGAGTTGCAGCCAAGATGTTTACAATAGCAGGGCCAGTGCTGGTATATGGAATAGGAAGTTCAGTTATTATAGGAATAATTTATTACATAATTAAACTAATAATGTAAGAAGGGTAATATTTATGAATAAAACAAAAAAAGTTGGAAAGCAAACAGTTAGGTTAATAAATCCTCCTAAGATAGTGGCGACTTACTCAATAGTTGGACCCAAGGAAGGGGAAGGACCCTTAGGAAGTTATTTCGATGAAATATTAAATGATGATTTGTGTGGAAAAGAGAGTTTTGAAAAAGCTGAAAGTGAAATGCTATATACTGCTATAACTTCGGCTATAAATAGAGCAAAAATACAAGAAGAAGATGTGGATTATTTATTTGCTGGAGATTTGCTTAATCAATTAACCTCTTCCTCCTTTGCAGCAAGGCAACTTAATATTCCATTTTTTGGACTCTATGGAGCTTGCTCTACTATGTCAGAATCTTTAAGTGTGGCATCAATGATGCTAGATGGTGGATTTGGAGAATATGTAGTAGCAGCAACATCATCACATTTTAGTTCAGCAGAAAGACAATTTAGATTTCCTTTAGAGTATGGAGCTCAAAGAAGTCCTTTAGCACAATGGACAGTTACAGGTGCTGGAGCAATGGTACTTGCTAAAAAAGGAAATTTTCCAGAAGTAACTTATATTACTACTGGAGTTGTAAAAGATTATGGGATCAAAGACCCTAATAATATGGGAGCAGCAATGGCTCCAGCTGCAGTTGATACAATATCTATGCATTTTAAGGATACTGGAAGAAACCCAAGCTATTATGATGCTATAATCACAGGAGATTTGGGAAAAGTAGGGAAAGAAATAACATGTAAATTATTATTAGAGTATGGTTATGATATTAGAAGTAATTATTTTGATTGTGGAGATATGATATTTGATGATAATATTCAAAAAACAGACTCTGGTGGAAGTGGTTGTGGATGCTCGGCAGTAGTAGCTTCAGGGTACTTCTATAAAAAGATGATAAGAAAAGAAATAAAAAATATTTTGTTAATATCTACTGGAGCACTTATGAGTACCACATCATCTCTTCAGGGAGAAAGTATTCCTGGGATTGCTCATGCTGTTGCAATTGAATTTGGAAATTAGGAAGGAGAATTATTATGGTATATTTTAGTGCTTTTATAGTAGGTGGTATTCTTTGTGTTATAGGTCAAATACTTATGGATACAACTAAATTAACCCCTGCAAGAATACTAGTGATTTTTGTTACTTTAGGCACTATATTAGGTGCCTTTGGAATATATGATAAAATAATTGAAATAGGAGGAGCTGGTGCAAGTATTCCTTTACCTGGATTCGGTAACTCCTTAGCAAAAGGGGCTATAAAGGCTGTAGAAGAAAAAGGATTAATTGGAGCTTTTACTGGGGGCATAACAGGTACAGCTGCTGGAATTACAGCAGCAATATTCTTTGGATATACAATGGCTTTAATATTTAATCCAAAAACAAAATGATAATGTATATTTAAAATGTAGAAATAATACTTTTAAAAAATAACCTAACAATTTATACTATAATTGTTAGGTTATTCTTATTGAATTCGAATAATTAAATAGGAGGTGTTTTATGGAGAAGTATTACAGCAAGTCTTCTATTAAAGTAGTAGAAGAATTTAATAGCGAGGTTAATAAGGGTCTTTATGAATATGATTGTAGTATAAGGAGAGAATCTGAAAATAATAAAATTAATTTACCATATTCTAGAGGGATATTTAAACTTTTATTGGACCTAGTAAAGCAAAAATATTTAATTATTTACTTAGTATTTATTATATTATTTTTATTAAAGGATTTTTACTTAATGGGAATAATTACAGCTATTTTACTATTTAGTAATTTGGCAATAAAGTTACATAGTGAAATAAATAATGAAAAAGAAATTGAAATTTTACAAAATTTAAATACATCTCAAGTTCTAGTTTTAAGAGAAGGAATTGAAAAATTAGTTGAAGCTGAAGACTTAGTCAAAGGAGATATAATTTTTTTCAGAAAGAATTCTATAATAGCTGCAGATATTAGGATTATAGAAAGTGAAAATCTTAAAGTAGATGAGAGAGGAGTTACTGGAGATAATTTTATAAAAGAGAAGGATTCAGTAAAAATAGATTATAATGTATCTTCTATTAGTGAAATTTCAAATATGGTATTTAGGGGTTCAGTAGTTAAAGAAGGTTCAGGTAAGGGGATAGTTGTAGAAGTAGGAGGAAATACACAACTTGGAAAGTTAGTTAATATTATAAGTAATAGTAATACTAAAAAGCATGTCCTTATAAAAAATATAGAAAATAATATAATTAAGATTGCTTTATGTTTATTATTAGTACAAGCTATTTTAATTTTAATATTTCCTGGAAAGATAACAAGTAAAATTGAACTTTTATCCCAAGGTGTATTTGCAGTTATATCCATAGTATTTCCATTTATATTATTATATTATGATAAAGCATTTAGAAAAAAGGCATTGGTAGAGGATGGTATAGAGGTAAATAATATTTCTGCTATATCTTCATTAAATGATGTGAAAATATTTTTTATGGATAAGATAGGAAATGTAAGTAGAAATGAGCTTTATGTAGAAAAGTTATATACAAATGAACAAATATATTTATCAAATAAAATAGACATAGGTGATATAAATATAAGGAGACTTCTAGACATATCTATACTATGTAACAATTCAAAATATAATATGGATAATAAGTTTATAAAAGGTAATATATTTGAAGTAGCATATGCTAAGTTTGGAGAAGACAATTCTATTAATAAACAGAGATTAGAAGGATTAAATAAAAGGAAATTTGAAATTATTAATTCCTCTGATAGGAGTATCATTACAACTGTTAATAAAAATAAGAAAGGTTATAGATCAAATTCAAGGGGAAATTTAGATAGTATTCTAAATTGTTGTACTCACATTTTAATTAATGGTATTGAAAGAGAAATAACCTCTGAAGATATAATGAGAATAAAACTTATAGATTTAAGCTTTTCAAAAGAGGGTTTATTAACAGAAGCTTTTGCATATAGAAGCTTTAACTATGAACCATCTAAATATGAAAATGTAGAAAGTAATTTAGTCTTTGTAGGAATTATAGCTTTAGAAAATCCATTAGTTGATGATGTTGTAGATGATATTAATAAAATAATAGATACTGGAGTCTTGCCTATAATCTTTACAGATGAAAATATTATACCAGCAGAGACTTTTGGAAGAAAGATTGGATTGATTTCTAGTGAAGATCAAATAACATCAGGTATCGAATTAGAATCATTAAATGAAGAAGAATTAATAAAAGTAGTATCAAAGGCTAGAATTTATTGTAAGGTAAATCCAGAGATTAGAAATAAAATAATATCATTATATAATAATGATGGTTATGGATTTGTTGCAGAAGGTGAGAGTTTAGCTGACTTATCCATAGTAAGTTTGGCTAATGTTGGAATAGTAAAAGGAAAGGTTTCAATGTTATTAAGAAAAGTAGGGGATGTTTATACTGAAAAAAGTAGTATAAAAACATTTTTCAACTTAAAAAATAGAGAAGATGAAATTAAAAAGGCAAGTAAAGCTGGTTTAAGTATATACTCTATTATTGCTTTATCTGAAATATTATATTTAAATTTCCAATATTATTTTTTAAAGGGTAGCTTAACTAAAGAATACTATATTATTTTAATAAATATATTTTTGATGACACCTATAATTTTATTAAATATATTGTGTATAAATAAGTTATATGAAGGTAAAAAAGTAGTTTTAAAAGGCATATTATTTGCTTTGATTCCTATAGTAGCTACATATTTTATTAAGAGTAGCTTTGACATCATTGGATTTTTATTCATTGGGGGGATGGCTATTATAGATACTATAATTAACTGTAAGATTTTTAGTAAAAATAATTTGAAATATGTAAAACTATTAGTAATAGCACTATTAATATATGGGCTATCACTAACAGGCTTAATTATATTTTTTAAATTTGAATTTGATTTAATAATTTTAGTGGTAGTAGGATGGATTTTATTTATTTTTACACTAGGAGATTTAATTATTAAAAAGTGGTAAGACTGTAAAATGAGGTGTTGCCATTGAAGTTCAATAATAAAGAGAATATATTGCTTTACATATTCTTTACTTTTATATTATCCAGTTGCATATTTTTACTTTTTTATAAAAATAAATGGCTAGCAATAATACTTGTTGGCTGTTTTTTTATTGCTTTTATATTATTAAAAAGATTAGAATTAGCTATTATATTGTTCTTATTTTTTCTAATACCTATAATAAATAATTATTTATACTATAATTTAAGTAGTAATAATGATGAAGAAATAAGAGTAATTTCTCTAAATAATTATGGAGGAATAGGTGAAATTAAGGGGAGAAAGGTGTATTTATCAGGTAACTTTAAAGATGTAAAATTGGGAGATAGAATAATAGCTAAAATAGAACTAAATAAGGAGATTAATATTGAAAGAGGAATATTAGGAGAAGTAAAAATAGAAGAATATAAAAAATTAAATTTAGATTTAAAGGGTAAGATTTATATAATTAGAGAGGAAATATTTAATAATTTAAAAGAAAAATTAGGCAGTAGGAGAGCAGCATTAATCACATCTATATCCTTTGGGTATACAGAATTTTTAGATAGAGAAGATGAAAGTACAATGAAGAATTTAGGTATATTACATGCAGTATCTGTATCAGGACTACACATGGTTATAGTATATTCTTTATTGAAAAAAATTCTTGGTAATAAAATATCACCTATTATTTCTGTTATTTATGTAATTTTTACTGGTGCAGCTATATCAACTGTAAGGTCCTATATAATGCTTTTATGCTTAAGTCTAGCAGTACCATTTAGAAGGAATTATAATCCCTTAGCAGGCCTATCCTTAGCAGGGATAATATTAATTTTATATAAGCCATATAGTATTTTTGAAGTGGGTTTTCAATTAAGCTTTTTATCAACTCTTGGAATAATTTTATTCAATAAAAAATTCAATAAATATTTCTTTAAGTTACCAAAGTCATTAAGAGAAGGAACTGCTATTAGCTTATCATCTCAAGTATTTACTTTTCCTTTTTTAATATTATATTTTAGAGAATTTTCCCTAGGTTTTTTAGCAGGAAATTTAATACTTATGCCATTAATTAATGCTATTGTCATTTTAGGAAATATTTTAGCTTTAACAATAAATTTTAAAATTATATTTAATTATCTTGCCTTTATTGCATATTATGCAACCTTAGCTATAGATATAATTTCAGAGAAACTTCTTAATATTTTACCCAGTGTACTATTTTTAAATGAAATAATTTCAGTAAGTTATATAATAATTATAATTACTATTTATTTTTATATAAAGGGATATAAAAATTCTATCTATTTTCCAATAATAATAGTATTTTATTTGTTCATTATTTTTTATAGCCCTTATCCAAAATTTGAGTATTATAGAGAGGGAGTATTAGTGATTAGCTATAGGGGAGAAAGAACTTTATTTGCTATAAAGGAAGGTGCAGATTTAAAAAAATATAAGTTTATTTCCTTATCCAACATTGAATATAAAAGTTTTAAAAAAATAAAATTAAATAATAGTATTGAGATAGAAAAAATCAATAAGAATATTCTAATAAGAAATAGAATAAACAGATATTTAATAAAGCTTTCTAGTGGGAAATATGATGAAAATTATGATATAATAAACTGCAAATATAGTAATTATGTAAAAATCGTTTTATTGAAAAATAAAGTTTTAGTAATTAATTAAGAAAGGTAGATTGATTTGATAGATTTTGATGTACTAGAAGGTGAAGTTAAGAAGGGTAAAATTGATAATTCTTATATCTTTTGTGGATTAGATGAAGAACTAATTAAAGAGGGAATAAATTTAATTGTTAATACTACTATTGATACATCCTTACTTGATTTAAATTATATAAGATTAGATGGGTTAACAACCACCTTTGATGAAATAATGAATGCATGTGAAACAATGCCTTTTATGGGTGATAAGAAGGTAGTTGTAGTTTATAGGGCAGGTTTCTTAAAGGATAAAACTGATGCTACAGGTACTAAGCTTTACAATGAAATACTTAAGTATTTAAAGGACTTACCGCCATATACAGTTCTTATAATGTATTATTTATTTAATGATAAAAGAGATACTCCTAAGAAAAGCAATAAATTAAAATCCTTAGAAAAAGTTTCTAAGGTAGTATATTTTGATAAATTAAAAAAAGATAGATATTATAAAAAAGTAGAAGAAGTTTTTAAAGAAAAGGGTAAAGAAATAGGAAAAGTTGAGTTAAGATATTTTGCAGAAAAGGTGCAAAATAACTTTGATATAATCAGAAGAGAAGCTGATAAACTTATTTCATATGCAGAAAATAGAGCTATAAATAAATTTGATATAGATAAGTTAATTTCAAATTCTAGTGAGGATGATATTTTTGATTTAGTAGATTTTATTTCCCAAAAGAAGGTTGAAAAGACTTTGGATTTACTTTATGATTTATT
Source organism: uncultured Clostridium sp. (assembly GCA_934746015.1). Classification (GTDB taxonomy): domain Bacteria; phylum Bacillota; class Clostridia; order Clostridiales; family Clostridiaceae; genus Clostridium. The sequence goes on along the minus strand of CAKVEW010000002.1, from coordinate 13,254 downwards.
GTCTAAAAGTGATCAACATATGCTTATTATTTCTAATATAGAAAATAATTTTAAAAGACTTTATGAAATAAAAATATTAGTCCAAAGTGGAGCAAAGGTTAATGATATTTCATCTAAATTTAAACTTCCAACCTTTGTCTGTGAAAAATTAATTAATCAATCTAGTAAGTTTTCTGTAAAGCAGCTTCAGAAAATAATGGAAATATGTTTAGAAACTGAAAATAAGATTAAAACATCTGGTGTAGACAAGAATATGGAAATGGAATTAATGATATTTAACATATTTATGACTAAGTAAATATATTTTATAGATTAAAAATAAATATTTAAAAAAATAATAGCCGATCCATTGGATCGGCTTCTTATTTGATTACGCCATAGCGTTTAACTTTGCAGCTAATCTTGATTTCTTTCTAGCTACCATGTTCTTGTGACATACTCCTTTTTGAGCAGCCATGTCTAAAGCTTTAACAGCCTTAGGGAAAAGAACCTTAGCTTCTTCTACGTTGTTTGCAGCAACAGCTACTTCAAATTTCTTTACAGCAGTTTTTAAAGCTGATTTAATCATTCTGTTTTGAGCAGTTTTTGCTTCAGTTACTTTAATTCTCTTTTTTGCTGATTTAATATTTGCCATTCTAAATTCACCCCCTTAATAATTTTATTAGGGTCTCTTTGCAGTTTTGGGGAAATCTGCGTTCGAGTTCGTTTTTAACATACTAGATTATATCATTGAAAGGTTATAAGTTCAAGTATTAAATTGAAACATTAAGGAAAAATAAAAGGGATAATAGTTTTTTGGAGGTATTTTTATGATTAATGTAAGAACAGATTTAGCTATAGAAGCTAGAGATATGTACACTAAAGAAAATAAAAAAGAACTTGATGGAGTTATTGTAGATGAAGAAAAAGAGGGAGATATTAAGATAACTACAGTAACTATAGAAAGTGATGAGGCTGGGAAAGAATTAGGAAAGCCTAAAGGAAATTATATAACAATAGACTTTCCAGAATTTACTCATTATGATGGTGAATCTATGGATAATGTTTCAAAGGTTGTTGATAATGTTTTGACTAGATTAGTAAATATGCCTGAAGAAAAAACTGCACTAGTTGTAGGTCTTGGAAATTGGAATGTAACTCCAGATTCATTAGGGCCAAAGGTTACTGAAAAAATTATGGTTACTAGACATTTAAAGCAAGTTATGCCAGATGCTATAGATGAATCAGTAAGACCAGTTTGTTGTATATCCCCAGGGGTTCTTGGAATAACAGGAATAGAAACTGGAGAAATAATCAAATCATTAGTAGATAGAATAAAACCTGACTTAGTTATATGTATTGATGCCCTTGGTTCAAGAAAGCTTGAAAGGGTAAATAGAACTATACAAATTAGCGATACTGGTATATCACCAGGAGCAGGGGTTGGAAATCATAGAATGAAGATAAATGAAGAAACTTTAGGAGTAAAGGTTGTAGCTATTGGAGTTCCTACTGTAGTTCATGCAGCAACTATAGCAAATGATACTATAGATCTTGTATTAGATGGGCTTATTAGTAAGGCTGAAAAGGGAAAAGATTTTTATAATATGCTAAAGTCTGTAGATAAGCTTGAGAAAAGTCAATTAATAAAAGAAGTACTAGATCCATTTGTTGGTGATTTAATGGTTACTCCAAAGGATGTTGATGCGGTGATTGAATCTTTAGCTAAGATAATTGCAAATGGTATTAATATGGCAATTCAACCTAACCTAGATATGGAGGATATAAATAAATTTATGAATTAAAAAAATATTTTTTAATTCATTAATAATTATGTAACTCTCTAAATATACTTATTAGAGGAAGGGGGAGTTGCATGTATTCATTAAGACAAGGTTCACCTAATAATAAGAGGGCAAGAAGAAATGGAAAGTTAGGTATTAACAGTAAGAATTTTAGTATGGGATATTTAATTATTATAGTAGCTTGTATAATATTTGTTATAAGAGCAATTAATGTAGTAAATAACTACAATGATCCAGGCGGATATGCATATGTTCAAATGCTTAACTTTTCTATGCCAGTAGTAAAAACTGCAGTTTATGATGAAGGGGCATATGTAGAAAATAATCTTTCTTTAAAAAATGTGGCCTTAGAAGCTGTGGGAATAAGAGGTATAAATGCATATAATATAGTAGGGAAGGAAGTAAGCTTATTTAGCAAAATGTTTGGAGGTGCTGGAGTAGCAGCATCAATAAATAAATTAACACCATTCTCATTAAAAACAGAAAGTATAGCTAAGATGACAGATGAAGAAATTGCTGAATTAAACAAGGTAAGTGCAGCCTATGATCCAAGTTTAAAAAAGCCTTTAAATAATTCAAAACCAGAAGTGTTAATATTCCATACTCATACAACAGAAAATTATTCGGAAAGGGAAAAATTAACGACAGATACTGATTTTAATGTATCTGGAGTTGGTGATGTTTTAGCTAAAGAACTTGAAGAAGGTTATGGAATATCTGTTATTCATGATAAAACTAATCATAGTGTTGTTTATGATGATGCATATAGTAGATCTAATGAAACTTTAAAAAAATATTTAAATGAATATGGGGATTTTAAAGTTATAATAGACCTTCATAGAGATGGAGTAGATAGTGCTAAAGCAGATAGATTAAAAGACGTATATACAGTTAATATGAATAATGAAAGTTTAGCGAAAATGATGTTTGTTACTGCTGAAAATAGTAGTAGATATCCTGCAAACAAGGAATTTGTTGATAAGATGTATAATACTGCAGTTAGATTATTTCCTGACTTAATTAGAGAAACTTATGTATGGAGTCCAGGAGCTTTTGCTAATAATTATAGCTTAAGTGATAATCTTATACTTATAGAAGTAGGATCAAATGTAAATACAGCACAAGAAGCAAAATTAACCAGTAAGTATATTGCAAGGATAATAGCAGAGAATTTAAATAAGTAAAATATGAATAAAAATTGATTTTTATGAGCATCCTTTAGATAGTAAAAATACTAGGGGGTGCTTTTTTGATTAATAAAAAAGTTTTAATAGGAACATTAATTTTTTTTATAATAATAATATTAGGCAGTGTACAAGTTAATATTATTAACACCAAAGCTTTATCACCTGTGGGTAATGGTGATGATAATTATGAATTAGTTAAAGAGGAATTCGGTAAGGATTTTGAAGAGTTTATTAAGGATGATGCAGAAGTAAAGATTTATACTCCTAAGGATAAAAATGAAAATACTACAGTAAAAGTGTATAACAAGGAATTCATAATAAATATGAATAATAAAATAACAGAAAAATTTTATGATGTTGGTGGATTTTTATATAATGGATTTAATAGTATAATAGATAAAATAAATGGTAAAATAAAGACTAATGAAGTCAATACTGAAAGTGGAGATTTAGATAAGATAATAGATGATTTTTTACAAGATAAGAATAATAGTAATTAACACATATTAACAACTTCATATTTATATTGACACACAACCTAGGCATTATGATATAATTTACCTTGAAAATTATAATGGGGGTGAAGTGACTATTTGCTTATTTAAGCAATAGTTTAATATATGAGTAGTAATAGACAAGAAAGAATTAGAAATTTTTCTATAGTAGCCCATATAGATCATGGTAAGTCAACCCTAGCTGATAGATTATTGGAAGCCACAGGAACTCTTACCCAAAGAGAAATGGAAGAACAAATACTTGATAATATGGAAATAGAGAGAGAAAGAGGTATAACAATTAAGTCACAAGCTGCAAGACTTGTTTATAGAAGACCAGATGGAGAAGAATATATATTAAATTTAATCGATACTCCAGGACACGTAGATTTTACATATGAAGTTTCAAGAAGCTTAGCTGCTTGTGAAGGTGCTATATTAGTAGTAGATGCAACTCAAGGAGTTCAAGCACAAACATTAGCAAACTGCTATTTAGCATTAAATAATGATTTAGAAATTGCACCAGTTATTAATAAAGTTGATTTACAATCAGCAAGACCAGATGAAGTTAAACAAGAAATTGAAGATATCATAGGAATTGAAGCAGAAGATGCACCGATGATTTCAGCTAAAACTGGTTTAAATATTGCTGATGTTTTAGAAACTGTAGTAGAAAAAATTCCAGCACCTAATGGGGATGAAGATGCTCCTCTTAAGGCATTAATATTTGACTCTTATTATGATAGTTATAAGGGCGTTGTTTCTTATGTAAGAGTTTTTGATGGAGTAGTTAAACCAGGAACAAAAATTAAGTTAATGGCAACAAATAAAGTTTGTGAAGTAACTGAAGTTGGTGTTTTTACTCCTAAAACATTACCAATAAGTGAATTAAGAGCAGGAGATGTTGGATATATTGCTGCATCAATTAAAAATGTTAGAGATGCAAGAGTTGGTGATACTATAACAGAAGCAGAAAGACCAACAGCTGAGGCAATGCCAGGATATAAGCCTGCTGTGCCAATGGTTTATTCAGGTATTTACCCAGTAGATGGTGCAAAGTATCAAGAACTTAAAGATGCATTAGAAAAACTTCAAATTAATGATGCTGCATTAAGCTTTGAACCAGAAACATCAATAGCTTTAGGCTTTGGATTTAGATGCGGATTCTTAGGATTATTACATATGGAAATAATCCAAGAAAGAATAGAAAGAGAATTTAATTTAGATATTATTACAACTGCACCATCGGTTATTTATAAAGTAATAAAAACTAATGGGGAAGTTATAGAACTAACAAATCCAACTAATCTTCCTGAAGCAACAGAAATAGAATATATGGAAGAACCAATAGTTAAGGCAAGCATAATAGCTCCTTCAGACTATGTTGGTGCTGTAATGGAATTATGTCAAGAAAGAAGAGGAACTTTCATTGATATGCAATATCTAGAAGAAACAAGAGTTTCTATTAATTATGATATTCCATTAAATGAAATTGTTTATGATTTCTTTGATACATTAAAATCTAGAACTAGAGGATATGCTTCATTAGATTATGAATTTAAGGGATATACTCAAACTGAATTAGTTAAGCTTGATATTATGTTAAATGGAGATGTCGTAGATGCTTTATCTATGATAGTACCAAGAGAAAAAGCTTACGAAAAAGGAAGAGGTATAGCTGAAAAACTTAAAGAGATAATTCCAAGACAAATGTTTGAAGTTCCAATTCAAGCAGCAGTAGGATCTAAAATTATAGCTAGAGAAACAGTAAAGGCTATGAGAAAAGACGTACTTGCAAAATGTTATGGTGGAGATATTTCTAGAAAGAAAAAGCTGTTAGAAAAGCAAAAAGAAGGAAAGAAGAGAATGAGACAGGTTGGCTCAGTTGAAATTCCGCAAGAAGCATTTATGGCAGTGTTAAAAGTAGATAAATAATTTACAATTAAAAATGCTAAGTCAATTTGACTTAGCATTTTTTGTAGATAACTATAAGAATAAGGTGGTAATATTATTTTATATAAACACATAATGTGCTTATATAATTTATTATATATCAAAAAAATATAAATGCTACTTAAAAATTCACTTTAAATAAAAGTTATTTAAATATTCGAATAAATTAAACAAATCACAATTTTTCCCTATGTCAGTTAAATAAGGGATAAATCTATAATCATCTAATTCTATAAATTTTGGAACCTTTGGATTTATTCTAAAATAATTTTCCTTTAAAAATTCTTTGCAGTATAAGTCTTCTAAATTAGACATACCATCCATTAATAAAGCTAATAAAGGAGATTTCATTTTAGCAAGGGGGTGGAATGACCATTGGAGTATTCCCCATTTATGCGTCTTACCGATTATTTTTTCAGGGCTATCACCTGTTCCAATGGATAAAAGTAATATATCCTCACTTTTATATCTTGGCATGGAAGATAAAGTTGATATAAGAGATATTGCAGTGGGAGAATTAGCTACTACTCCACCGTCTATATAATTATTATATGATGGGAAATATGTAGGAGCAGCAGAACTGGCTAAAATAGCATCTCTAGCAGTAATATCACTTGTATTATTTTTAGATAAGTTATTAAAGAAAACAGGTTCCCAAGATTCAGTGTGTTTGTCTCCTAGATAAAATGCAGGAATAAAAATATATTTTTTAAAATCATTTATTTTAAAGTTATCATCGAAATAATGTGAAATTATTTTTTTAAGTGAATTATTGTTATATTTAGGCTTAATAATATTTAATTTGGAATTAGAAAAAATCTCACCAGCAATTTCTTTAGAATACATTCTTTTTAACTCTTCAATTGGTATACCTTTAGCTAGTAAAGCAGCAATTATAGATCCTGTAGAAGTTCCAGTAAAGAGATCAATTTCCTTTAGAAAGTTTGGATATTTATTTATTACTCTAGAGAGAATTTCAACACTTAAAGCACCTTTAATTCCACCACCATCAAAGGAGAGAATTTTAAATTTTTTCATATATTACTCCATAAATAAATTACTTATATATAATATTCAAAAGTTTTACCTTTGACATAAATATTAAGTAATTAAATCATAAAATTGAAAATATATTAAAATGTAAAGTAAATTTAGTGAGGTGGATTTAATGTTAGAAGTAAATAGTAGAGACTTAAAAAAGAAAGGAAAGACTTTAAGAAATAAGGGGATAATTACTGGAACATTGAAGAGAAGAGACGGAAAGGTATATAATATTCAGATGAATGGAAATGATTTAGATACATTAGTAGCTAGAAGTGGATTAAGCTTAAGGATACCTATTGCTTTTCAAGGAGAATCAATAAATACTAGAATAGAGAAAGTGCAGAGAAATGTTTTATTTCATAATATTATAAATGTAGATTTATTAGAATCATAAAAAATACTAATATTGTAGGAGTTTAAAAGGAACTATTTTTTAGAGTTCCTTTTTTCTTTGTGAAAAAGTTCAATACTTTCTATTTTCTATTGTTTCTGTATAATAAGGATAAGAGAATTTTATTAAAGAAAGAGTTGATAATATGGATAAGAAAAAAGAATTATCTCTTTATATACATATACCATTTTGTAAGCAAAAATGTTTTTATTGTGATTTTCCTTCATATGCATCTATAGATTACTTAAGAGAGGATTATGTTGATGCATTATGTAAAGAAATAGAAACTAAGGCAAGTAAATATGTTATAAAAAGTATATTTATAGGTGGTGGAACACCATCTTACTTGGAAACAAAGGAAATAGTTAAGATTTTAAATTCTATAAGAAAGCTTGAATTTATTGAAGATATGGAATTTACAATGGAGTGCAATCCAGGAGCTTTAGAAGAAGAAAAGTTAACAGCCATATTAAATGGAGGAGTAAATAGAATAAGTATGGGGCTTCAAGCAGTCCAAAATTCATTACTTAAAGATATAGGAAGAATTCATAGTTTTAAACAATTTGAAGAAAATTTTAATTTAGCAAGAAAAGTTGGGTTTAAAAATATAAATGTAGATTTAATGTTTGGTCTACCTAATCAAAGTGTTGATGAATGGAAGGAATCCTTAGAAGTTATTGCTAATTTAAATCCAGAGCATATTTCAGCTTATAGTTTAATAATTGAAGAAGGAACAGCCTTTTATAAGCTTTGGGAAAGAAATAAACTAATATTACCTTCAGAAGATGATGAAAGATTAATGTATGAGATAACTAAAGATATATTAATTAAATATGGATATCATCAATATGAAATATCTAATTATTCAAAAGAAGGTTTTGAATGTTATCATAATAAGATTTATTGGCAATGTGATGAGTACTTAGGACTTGGATCAGCATCTACTTCATTTATAGATGGAAGAAGAATTAAAAATATAGAAAATGTTAAAAATTACATAGATAGAATTAATTATGGAGAAGAAATAATAGAAGAGATAACAGTAAATACAATAGAAGATAGTATGGAAGAATTTGTGTTTATGGGTTTAAGAATGCTTAGTGGAATAAGTTTATCTGAATTTAAAAGAAGGTTTGGGGTAAATATTGAAAGTATATATAAAGAGGTTATTGATAAAAATATAAATAATAAATTATTAATTTTGGAAAATGATAAATTGAAATTAACTGAAAAGGGAATAGAGTTATCTAATTCAGTAATGAGTGATTTTATATTAACTTAAACTCCATAAAAAAGTAGAGAATTTATTAGAAAAATAAAGAAAAGTAAAAATAATTTAATAAAATTAAATTATATTATTTATTTCGTGCCTAATTTGAATTGACAAAAAACTTAATAAGGAATATATTGATATTGTAGTCATTAGCACTCGACTATATTGAGTGCTAACAGATAGAGGTGATATAATGGCTATTGATGAAAGAAAAATAAAAATACTTCAAGCTATCATTAATGACTATATTATGACTGGTGAGCCAGTAGGATCAAGGACAATAGCTAAAAGATATGATTTAGGAGTAGGATCAGCTACTATTAGAAATGAAATGGCTGATTTAGAAGAAATGGGGTATTTAGAACAACCTCATACTTCAGCAGGTAGAGTACCTTCCAATAAAGGTTATAGATTATATGTAGATAAATTAATGGAGACTGGAAGGCTAACTAAGGATGAGGAATTAAAGATTAAAGAATATTTAATTAATTCTGCGATGTACGAAGTAGATAGGATAGTAAAGGAAGCTTGTTCTCTTCTTTCAGAACTTACAAACTTAACTACAGTAGTGCAGACTCCTTCAGTAAGAAGTAGTTATATTAAATCTATTCAATTACTTCCTATCGATAATCATAATTTGGTCTCTGTAATAGTTGCAGATAGTGGAGTTATTAAAAATCATAGAATAAGAGTTAATAATATGCTAAAGCCTGAAACTATTCAAATGATTAACAATGCTTTAAATGCTAGGCTTAGAAATTTGACTATTGAAGAAATTAATTTAGAAGTTATTAACAATCTTAAACATGAATTGCAAGGCTTTGATGAAGTGTTTAATGGAATTCTTCCAGCTTTATATGAAACCTTAAAGGAATCTAATAATACAGAAGTCTTTGTTGAAGGAACAACTAATATTTTTAATTATCCTGAGTACAATAATATTGAAAAGGCAAAGGAAATTTTATCATTAATAAATGATAAAGATAATTTGCTGGATTTAATTGAACCTGGAAATGATATTACCATTAGAATTGGAGAAGAGAATTTCTTCCCAGAAGCAAAAGATTGCTCTATTATATCAGCTGAATATTCTTTAGATGGTAGACCAATAGGAAAGATTGGATTAATTGGACCTAAGAGAATTAATTATTCCAAAGTAATTGCAATTATGAATGAAGTTATGAAAGAACTTAATAAAAGTTTAAAAAATCAAATTATAGAATAAGAGATGAGGTGTTTTTGTGGAGGATATTAAGGAGACATTAGATAACCAAAATAGTTCAGAAGAAAATACTAATGTTAATACTAATGCTGATGCTGAAATAAATGAAGAATCAAATTTAGATATGGAATCAGATTCAACCAATTCTTCAAATGATTTAGCTGAAGACTCTTCAGAAGAGATAGTAGAAGAAAATAATGATAAGGAAAATGAATTAGACATTATGCGTAAGTTAAAGGATGAAAACAAAAAGCTAAACAATGAATTAGATGCCTTAAAAGACAGACTACTTAGATTAACAGCAGAATATGATAATTATAGAAAAAGAACTTCCAAGGAAAAGGAAGGAATATATACAGACGCTTGTACAGATGTTTTAAAGGAAATGATTCCTGTTCTTGACAATTTAGAAAGAGCTGTTTCAGTAGATGGAAGTGTTGATGACATTAAAAAAGGAATAGAAATGACTATAAAAGGCTTCAAAACATCATTTGAAAAATTAGGTGTAGAAGAAATAGATTCTACTGGTGAATTTGATCCAAATTATCATCAAGCAGTAATGCATATACAAGATGAAAATTTAAAACCAAATTCAATAGCAGAGGTATTCCAAAAGGGATATAAAAAAGGCGATAAAATAATTAGATATACCGTAGTAAAGGTAGCTAATTAAAGTTAAGACATATTAACTAAATTTTAATATATAGATATATTTTTAGGAGGAATTATATTATGGGAAAAATAATAGGAATTGATTTAGGAACAACAAACTCATGTGTAGCTGTTATGGAAGGTGGAGAGCCAGTTGTAATTGCTAACGCAGAAGGTGCAAGAACTACTCCTTCAGTAGTTTCATTCCAAGCAAATGGTGAAAGATTAGTAGGACAAATTGCAAAAAGACAAGCAATTACTAATCCAGATAGAACAGTAATATCAATTAAGAGACATATGGGAACAAGTTACAAGGTTAATATAGATGGTAAAGATCATTCACCACAAGAAATATCAGCAATGATTCTTCAAAAACTTAAAGCTGATGCTGAAAGCTATTTAGGAGAAAGTGTAAATCAAGCAGTTATCACTGTACCTGCTTACTTTAATGATTCTCAAAGACAAGCAACTAAAGATGCAGGAAGAATTGCAGGATTAGAAGTTTTAAGAATTATAAATGAACCAACAGCAGCTGCTTTAGCTTATGGATTAGATAAAATGGATACTAATCAAAAAATATTCGTTTATGACTTAGGTGGTGGTACTTTCGACGTATCTATACTAGAACTTGGTGATGGAGTATTTGAAGTTCTATCAACTAATGGTGATACTAAGTTAGGTGGAGATGACTTCGATGAAAGAATAATGAACTTTATAGCTGATGCTTTTAAAGCTGAAAATGGAATAGATTTAAGAAATGACAAGATGGCACTTCAAAGATTAAAAGAAGCAGCTGAAAAAGCTAAGATTGAATTATCTTCATCAATGCAAACTAATATAAACTTACCATTTATAACAGCAGATGCAACAGGTCCAAAGCATATTGATATGAACTTAACAAGAGCTAAATTCAATGAAATTACTCATGACCTAGTTCAAAGAACAATTGAACCAATGAAGAAAGCATTAACAGATGCAAATCTTTCATTAAGCGACATAGATAAGATAATATTAGTTGGAGGATCTACAAGAATTCCAGCAGTAGTTGAAGCTGTTAAGAATTTCACTGGAAAAGAACCTTCAAAGGGAATTAACCCAGATGAATGTGTAGCAATTGGTGCTGCTATTCAAGCAGGTGTATTAACTGGAGAAGTTAAAGATGTATTATTATTAGATGTTACACCATTAACATTAGGAATTGAAACATTAGGTGGAGTTGCTACACCTCTTATAGAAAGAAATACTACAATTCCTACTAAGAAGAGTCAAACATTCTCAACTGCAGCAGATGGTCAAACATCAGTTGAAATTCACGTAGTTCAAGGTGAAAGACAAATGGCTGCTGATAATAAGACTCTAGGAAGATTTACATTATCAGGTATAGCACCAGCACCAAGAGGAATTCCTCAAATTGAAGTTACATTTGACATAGATGCTAATGGATTAGTTAAGGTTTCAGCTGTAGATAAGGCAACTAATAAAGAAGCTAATATTACTATTACAGCATCAACTAACTTAAGTGAAGACGAAGTTGAAAAGGCAGTTAAGGAAGCAGAAAAATTTGCTGAAGAAGATAGAAAGAGAAAAGAAAAAATAGAAGTTAAGAATAACGCTGATCAAGTATCATACCAAACAGCTAAGGCTTTAGAAGAATTAGGTGATAAGGTATCTGCTGATGATAAGGCTAAGGTTCAAACTAAATTAGATGAATTAAATAAAGTAAAAGATGGAGAAGATCTTGATGCTATAAAGAATGCAATGGAAGAATTAAATAAAGAATTCTATGCTATTTCATCTAAGATGTATTCAGAAGCTAATCCAAATGGAGCAGAAGGAGCAGGATTTGATCCAAACAACATGGGAGGAGCTCAAGATAACAGCACTCCACATGATGATAATGTAGTAGATGCAGATTTTGAAGTAAAAGACGATAAATAGTTGTAACCTATTAGTCTTGTGTATATAATATATGAGGGAAGGCAAAAGTCGTCTTCCCTTTTATAAAGTTTAAAAATGGTGGTGAAAATAGATGGCAAATAAGGACTATTATGCAGCCCTTGGACTTGAAAAAGGAGCTTCAGATGAAGAGATTAAAAAGGCCTTTAGAAAGTTAGCTATAAAATATCATCCTGACAAAAATCAAGGTAATAAGGAAGCTGAAAATAAATTTAAAGAAATAAATGAAGCTTATCAAGTGCTTTCAGATCCTGATAAGAAAGCAAAATATGATATGTATGGAACAGTTGACTTTGATGGTAGTGGTTTTGGATCAGGTGGATTCGGTGGCTTTGACTTTTCAGATATGGGTGGATTTGGAGATATATTTGATAGTTTCTTTGGCGGCGGAGGCGGCGGAGGAAGAAGAAAAAATGGACCTCAAAGAGGTTCTGATTTAGAATATACAATTAATTTATCTTTTGAAGAAGCTGTTTTTGGTGTTGAAAAAGAAATATCAGTAGATAGAAGTGAAGCTTGTGAAGCTTGTAAGGGAACAGGTGCAAAGGCAGGTACTTCTAAGAAGACATGTCCAACTTGTAATGGGCAAGGACAAGTAAGAGTACAAAGACAAACTCCTTTAGGAAGTTTTGTAAGTACTTCAACTTGTAATACTTGTGGTGGAACTGGAACAATTATAGAAGAACCATGTACATCTTGTCATGGAAGAGGTCATGTAAGAAAAACTAGAAAAATTAAGGTTAATATTCCTGCAGGGGTTGATACTGGAAATGTTATGCCTTTAAGAGGTCAAGGAAATCATGGTACTAATGATGGACCTCCAGGAGATTTATATATAAGAATTAATGTAGCCCCTTCAAAGAAGTTTGTTAGAAAAGGAAATGATATATATATAGATACTCATATTTCTATGGGGAAAGCTGCTTTAGGTACAGAAATAACTGTGGCAACTGTAGATGGAGATGTTAAATATACTATTCCTTCAGGTACTCAATCAGGAACATTATTTAGATTAAAAGGAAAGGGAGTACCTAGGGTTAACTCATCTGGCAGAGGAGATCAATACGTTAAAGTAATAGTAGATATTCCTAAGAGCTTAAATGAAAAACAAAAGGAAGCATTAAAGGCATTTATGGAAGCTAGTGGAGAAAGTGTTTCTGAAACAACAACACATAAAAAAGGATTAAAAGATTTATTTAAATAGAGGATTAGCATTTGCTAATTCTCAGACTGTAGACAAAAAGGATATTTTCAAAAATGAAAATATCCTTTTTGTTAATTTTGTAGTTAAATCACTTG
>CAKVEW010000001.1 GCA_934746015.1 uncultured Clostridium sp. | reverse complement strand
TTAATATTATACATAAAAAAATACCTATAAACGAAACACTTTTTTTCAAAGTGTCCTGTTCATAGGTACCATTTTAAGGAGTCATCTTTTTATTTTTAAACTATATATTTATTAAAGATTGGAATCTTATTTATTATATAAGAAAGAATGTTTGAAGCGATAAAAATACATAGTGCTATTATTGGTACCATTATAATTGGGCTTCTTAATTCTTCTGTTAATATTCCATGTCTAATTAAATACTTTATAAATAAATCATGTGTTAAAAAAACTCCGAAGGAGCAGGTTGATAAAGTATTTATAAATTTGATGCTTTTATTTGAGTACTTAATTTTATTCAAACAATCTTTTAAAAAGATAAATATAGCAATACTATAAAATAAAGTATTCATAGAAAATATACCTTGCCATGAATCCTTAGGTGCTAAGCTCTTTATTGATAAATATTGAGTAGCTAGAATAGTAAATAGGGCACCTAGAATCCCTAAAATATATAATATTATTTTAGTATTTTTCTTAATAGGGAAGTTAGTTAAATAATAGCCTAATAAGTAAAAAATTAAATAGGATCTAGTCATAAACAAATACATTTTATCTATATTTATTGATATAAATGTAAATGGAAAATAGCTAGATAAAGATGGAACTAAAAATGAAATTATTATTCCAATAATTAAAAAGTATTCTATTTGAGCCTTTGTAGCATTTTTGGTTATTATTCTTAAAATTGGAGTAACTACATAAAGACCTATTAACATATATAAAAACCATAAATGATAATTTGTGTTACCTTTTAATATTGAAACAATTATATATTTAATTTCTTCAATATTAATAGGGAAAGTTACTAAATACACTGCACTCCAAAATAATAGAGACACAATTATTCTAGGTAAGTATTTGGTATATATACTTTTATCAGATATATTTTTTTTAGGATTTAATAAAAACATTCCACTAAGCATTACAAAAATTTGAACGCAACACCTAGACAAAGAATTATATATATTAATAATTGACCAATCTAAAGTAGTTACATCAAGTAATGTCCATAAAACTCCAGATACATGGAGCATTACAACAAGAAAAATTGATATAATTCTCATAGTATCAGCATAGACTATTCTATTGTTATTCAAAACTATCACCTCTTAATAAATATTACATAATAAGGTAATGATTTTCAATGAATTATGTATAAAAATATTAATTTTAATTAAATATTGTTGAAATAATATGCTTAAATTGGTAATCTATATATTGTAAAGGGAGGGGAGGAGTTTGAAATTTAAAAAAGTAAAAAAAATATTGGCACAAGTATTAATCGTAGCTCTTATGAGTCCAAATTTAAGTGTAATGGCAGAAACAATAACGGCAGATATAGTTATTGATAATGCCCTTAAGCAACAAAATGAAGATTCTAAAGAGACAAATTTAAATACTAGTGAAAGTGTTGAAGCAACTAAAGAAAATGAAACTTCAGATGAATTAATAAACAACAGTACTTCTAATTCGCCAGAAAATAATCCTAATGTTAAAGAAGAGTCTATAAAATCAGAAGATAAAGATGAATCTTTAATTAATAATGACAGCATTAAGGAAGAAGAAAATACTAATAATATTAATGATTCAACAGATAACTTAAAGGGTAAGGTTTACCAAAAAGTAAAAGAAGTTAATAGTAATGCCATGCGATCTGTTTCATTATTTTCTGCTGAAGAAGAAAGAGAAGAATTTAAATTAAAGAAAGAAGCGGTTGCTAACTTAGAAGTATTAGTTCCTATGACAGATAATGAATATGAGTTAACAATAGCTAATTCAGATGGAAGCTTTGAGTTTCTAGATTCCTATGAAGATATTAATGAAGCTGTAAATGCTGCTAATAATATTAGTGGATATAGGTTAGATGAATCTCAGCAACCAGCAGTAATAAACTCAGCAGGACAAGTTGTTTATTCTACTAATCAAATGGCTAGAGTATTAAGGTATGTAGATTACACATATACTACAGGAAATGTTAATATTTATTCGGATTCAAGCTTAAACAGCAATAGTGCTATTACATATGTTAACCAAGGATATATGGATGATGCACCAATTTTAGATATGACTAGCATTTCAGCAAAGGTTATGATAAATGGCGTAGTAGGTTGGATAAATAATAATAGTGCTTCTGGAACATATGATATGAGAGTTGTTCCACTTAATCAAGCTAAGAATCCAAGCTATTATACAGTAAGAAATGGAGAACTAATTCATTTTATAAGCTATGATTTAGAAGGTACTACTGGTTATGAAAAATTATTAGGAAAGTCACCTAGTATTTTACAAGAAGGTGTAAGATACTTAAGCTACGATGGTCAATATTTTTATAAATATGATCATACAAATCAAACTAGTATTTCAAATGCTTTAGATGTACTTATAAATGATTATAAATCAGGAGTTAGAACTAATTCTATTAATAATGGAAATCCTTATTATTTATATTATTTAAATTTACCTTTTAGAAGTCAAACTATCTATTCAGCAGCAGATTTAAATAATTTTATTAATAATAATTCTAGAATAGGAACAACTTCAAAGCTATACAATTTAGGACAAGCATTTAAGGATGCAGAAAGTCAATATGGTGTTAATGCTGTAATAGCCTTAGCTGTAGCTATTAATGAATCTAACTACGGAAACTCACAAATAGCTCAAAGTAAAAATAATCTATTTGGATTAAAGGCTTATGATTCAGCACCAGGAGAATCAGCATCAAATTTTGCAACTCCAAAAGATTCTGTTATAGATTTTACTAAAAATTATATTTCTAGAGGGTATTCTGATCCAGCCGACTGGAGATACTTTGGAGGATTTTTAGGAAATAAAAATAGAGGTGCAAATGTTAAATATGCATCAGATCCATTTTGGGGAGAGAAAGCTGCATCCTTTGCATATGAAATAGATAAGTATCTTTCAGGTGGAAATTCAAATTTAAAAGATACTAATTCAAAGCAAATAGGAATGGCTACATCTAATAATAGTGTAATTAACGGTAATGGAGTTCTATTATATAATATAACTAATGATAGAAACACATATACTCCATTTGTAATATCAAACCTTGAAAAGATTACAATGAATGGTAATAGTTATTATCAAATATATCCTGAAAGAAACACACCAGTTGGAAGTGGTGGAGAAGATAATAAATTTAGTGGAGACTATAATTGGAATAGTAGAGGGTATATATTAGCTAATAATGTTTCATTAATTAATATATTTACTCCTCCAGTTGAAGCTAAGTATGGAGCTAATAGATATGATACAGCAGTTGAGTTAAGTAGAAGTAATTTTTCATCTGCAGAAACAATAGTAATATCTAATGGATATGCTATTCCTGATGGATTAACAGCTACGCCAGTTGCTTCATATTATAAAGCACCATTATTATTAGTTGAAAAAGATTCAATTCCTTCTTCAACACAAAATGAAATAAGAAGACTTGGAGCAAAAAATGTAATTATTATAGGAGGAACTTCTGTAGTAAACTCTAGTGTTGAAGCTCAATTAAAGAATCTAGGGATAACAAAAACTACTAGATTAGGTGGGGAAACAAGATATGAAACTGCTTTAGAAGTTGCAAAATATATTGATGCAAACTTATATGATGTAGAGAATGTAGTATTAGCTAATGGTTATGGAGAAGCAGATGCTCTTTCAATTGCCCCTGTTTCTGGAAGAGATAAAATGCCAATAATACTTGTAGAAAATAATGTTGTACCAAGTGAAGTATATACTTGGCTTAAATCAGAAGATTTAAATAATGCGTTTATTGTAGGTGGAGCAACTGCTATAACTGATAATGTGTTAAATATAATAAATGCAATAACTAGTCAAAATATTTCTGGTAATAGATTAGGCGGAGCTAACAGATACGAAACTAATGCAAAGGTAATAGAGAGATTCTATGGAAATGTGTTAGAAAATGTATATGTAACAGAAGGTATAGAGCTTGTAGACGCATTATCATCAGGACCAGTTTCTTCTATTAATAATTCACCAGTAATAATATCAGAAAGTTCATTAACAAGCGGTCAGAAGGCTGTTTTAAATAATAAGACTACAAACAAGATAGTACAAGTTGGTGGAAAAGTATCTAAAAATGTAATTAACAATTTAAGAGAACTACTAAGTAGAACTAGATAAAGATAATAAGATATGATCTATATGGTCATATCTTATT
Source organism: uncultured Clostridium sp. (assembly GCA_934746015.1). Lineage (GTDB taxonomy): Bacteria > Bacillota > Clostridia > Clostridiales > Clostridiaceae > Clostridium. Next base: position 325,692 of record CAKVEW010000001.1, on the reverse strand, counting down.
TTATTGCTTATATTTAATAAACTTGAACTTTAGTATAGATAAATATATAATTGAAAATATACTGATACAATTGTGAAAGGATTGAAAACAATGGATAATACAAAGAAAATACCATTTTCTCCTCCAGATATATCTGAAGCAGAAATTAATGCAGTAGTTGAAGTCTTAAAATCAGGATGGATTACTTCAGGACCTACATTAGCTAAGTTTGAAGCAGAAATTGCAGAGTATTGTGAAGCTAATAAGGCAGTAGCTTTAAATAGTGCTACAGCAGCAATGGAACTTGTACTTAAAGTGCTTGATATTAAGGAAGGAGATGAAATAATAACTACTCCTTACACATATACAGCAACTTCAAGCGTAGCAGTACATAGAGGAATAAAGCCTATTTTTTGTGATGTAGCTAAAGATTCATTCTTTATGGATTACGATAAAATGGGAGAGTTAATAACAGAAAAAACAAAGGTTATAATGCCAGTAGATTATGCAGGACTACCTTGTGATTACGATAAAATTAAAGAAATATTAAAAGAAAAAAATAGAGAAGATATAATTATTTTAGTAGATTCAGCACATTCCTTTGGAGCAAAATATAAAGGACATAGAGTTGGAGCACAATGCGATTTTCATAGTTTTTCTTTCCATGCAGTTAAGAACTTTACAACTGCTGAAGGTGGGGCTATAACATTTAATAATAATAACTTTGGCGGAAAAGAAAACTTATACCAAGACTTTAAGTTCACTTCATTACATGGACAATCAAAGGATGCCTTATCAAAAATGAAGGCTGGAGCTTGGGAGTATGATATAGTTACAGATGGATTCAAATGTAATATGACAGATATTAATGCTTCCATTGGTAGAGCGCAATTAACAAGATATGAAGGTATGCTAAAATACAGAAAAAAAATATTTGAAACCTACACAAGCATAATAGGTAAGGAAGACTTTGCTATAATACCAACTACTGAATATGGTGAAGGAACAGAAACTTCATATCATATATATGCATTAAGAATCAAAGGCTTTAATGAAGAAAAGAGAAATTTACTTATTGAAAGATTAGCTGAAAAGGGAATATCAACTAACGTTCATTATAAGCCATTACCAATGCTTACATTATATAAGAACTTAGGATATAAGATGGAAGATTATCCAAATGCATTTGCCCAATATGAAAATGAAATTTCACTTCCAGTATATACTACTTTAGCTATGGAAGATGCAAAATACGTTGCTGAAGAGTTAGTTAAAGAAGTTAAAAAAATAAATAATAAATAATAAATAATAAAAGCCACCCTAGGGTGGCTTTTATTATTTATTAAATGTATTTTTATTATTATCTAAAAAGGCTATAAAGTGACCAACATAAAACCAATATATTAAAGAAATAAAACTAATTATATATACTAAATTACTTTCCATAAGATTAATTACAGGTATTCCTAATAGTAATCCTAATAATATGCAGTTAGTTATTTTATCTTTGCTATTCATTTTTGACACCTTGTAAGTTCCATATAATAAACTACAAATTATAAAAAGTAATAACATAAATGTAGCGATAAAACCATTGGTAGTTGTTATTTCCATATATATATTATGAATTCCACCCTTTGTAACACCTATTAGATCAGCAGGCTGATTTTGAATAAGAGTAGGAATTGTATTAGAAGTACCAATACCGCTGAAGAATGCGAACTTAATTATTCTTATAGCAGCTATCCATATATACTCCCTACCAGTAAAAATATAGTGTAAAGTATCAGCATCTAATTTAAAGATAAAAAATATAGCTACTATTGGAAGAATTATCATAAGAGCTCTTATATAATTATTTTTTACATAAACAAAAATAAACATAAACATTACGGATATAAGTAAAAGAAAACCACTTCTTCCACCTGATATAAATAAGGTTATTCCTTGAAGAATTGAGCTAATAATTAAAAATATATTTATTTTTTTATTATTTGACTTTGAAAGGAGATAAGCTCCTATTACTAATGACAATGCAGCAGCAATTCCAAGAGAATTTTCATTTTTATATACTCCTACAAAGGTTATTATTTCCTCAACTCCATCTGAGTTAATAATATTAAATTCAATAGTATGTTTTATAAATATTAAAACTAAAGATATTGCAGAAGCTATAAAGGAAAAAGCAACAAAGAAATAAGAATATATGTCTATTTCCTTTAATAATACTTTTTTGCTTTTATAATTATCAATAGAGAAAAGAACTGTGAAAATTATTACATTCATTAACCAAACTTTATAATTTTCTGTAGTAGGATATTTATAAATAGTAAAAAATAAAGTTACCAATAAAAATAAATATAAAAAGATATTATAAATATATATTTTTCTTTTTCTTTTTATTATATCGATAAAATTAATTAAAAATAATACCAAAACCCAAGCTAAACAGATTTTATTAAGTATTTTAAATATGGGTATATTAGAAAGTATAGTCACAAATGATAAACTAACAAATAAATACAATAGTTTTAAATAAAAACTATTTGAAATAACCTTATAGGCATTTTTAAAATAATTCATAATTACGCACAACTCCTTATAGATAATTATAGTTTCATAAGTATTATTTTAGCATCTATATATGAATTAGTCTAAGAATTTCAACTAAAAAAGTTTGTATCTATGAATAATTGTGGTAAAATATTAATGTTAGTTTTATATTAAATAGAATATAAAGGAGCGTATAACTATGAATATACCTTTAATAGATTTAAAGGCTCAATATGAATCATTAGCTGATAAATTAAACGAAGCTACTTTAGGAATATTATCATCAGCTAATTACATAATGGGCAAAACAGTATTAGACTTTGAAAAAGAATTTGCAAATTACATGGGAGTAAAGCATGCAATATCTGTTGGAAATGGAACTGATGAATTAGTACTTGCTTTAAAGTCTATTGGAATAGGCGAAGGAGATGAAGTTATAACGACTCCATTTACTTTCTTTGCAACAGCTGAAGCAATATCAGCAGTTGGAGGAACTCCAGTATTTGTAGATGTAGATAAAGAGACTTTTAATATAGATACAACAAAAATTGAAGAAAAGATAACTTCAAAGACTAAGGCTATAATGCCTGTACACATATTTGGACAAAGTGCAGATATGGATGAAATAAATGAAATAGCTAAAAAGCATAACTTAATGGTTATAGAAGATGCTTGCCAAGCTATAGGTGGAAAGTATAAAGGAAGAAAAATAGGTACATTAGGAGATGTAGCATGTTTTTCATTTTTCCCAACAAAGAACTTAGGTTGTGCTGGTGATGGTGGAATGATAGTTACAGATAATGATGAAATTGCAACTATCGCAAGAGCACTTAGAACTCATGGAAGTGGAGAAAATGGTCAAAAGGCTTATAACTTACTTAACAATATAGAAGAAGAAGTTCAAAAAGCTGAAGGAGCTAATGACACAGTTTATAATCCACTTAAGTACTACAATTATTTAATTGGATATAATACTAGATTAGATGCTATTCAAGCAGCAATCTTAGATGTTAAAATAAAAGAAATTGATAAATGGAATGCTAAGAGAAGAGAAATAGTTAAATCTTATAATGAAGCTTTACAAAATAATGATTTAGTAACTCCAGTAGCTAAAGATTATAATGAGCACGTTTATCATATGTATATATTACAATCTGAAAATAGAGAAGAAGTAATAGAAAAATTAAAAGAAGCTGGAATTGCAACAGGAGTTTACTATCCAGTGCCATTACATCTTCAAAAGGTTTATAAGAACTTAGGATATAAAGAAGGTGATATGCCAGTAGCAGAATACCTATCACATAGAACTTTTGCTATTCCTGTATATCCAGAATTAAATGAAGAACAAGTTAAATATATTATAAGTAAAATAAAATAAAATAAAATAATTGATTCCATTAAGTTTAGGAGGAAAAAATAATGTCAGTTTTAAAGGAAGAATTATTACAAAAAATTAATAATAAAACGGCAAAAGTTGGCGTAGTAGGTTTAGGTTATGTTGGATTACCTTTAGCTGTGGAAAAGGCAAAGGCTGGATATGAAACTATAGGTTTCGATGTTCAAGATCAAAAAGTAGATATGGTTAATAAAGGACAAAACTATATTGGTGATGTTGTGGATTCAGAATTAGCTGAATTAACTAAAAATGGAACATTAAGAGCAACAACTGATTTTAGCTTTATAAATGATGTAGATACAGTATGTATTTGCGTTCCAACACCACTTGATTTATATAAGCAACCAGATTTATCTTATGTTGTAAAATCAACAGAAAATGTTGCTAAGTACCTTCATAAGGGTATGATAGTAATACTTGAAAGTACTACTTATCCAGGAACTACTGAAGAAGTATTAAAACCAATCCTTGAAAAGAGTGGATTAAAATGTGGAGAAGATTTCTTCTTAGCCTTCTCTCCTGAAAGAGTGGATCCAGGTAACAAGCACTACAATACTAAAAACACTCCAAAGGTAGTAGGTGGATGCACTGAAGAATGTACTGAAGTTGCTGCAGCTTTATATGAAAATGTATTAGAAGGAGAAATTCATAAAGTTTCTTCACCAGCAGTAGCTGAAATGGAAAAAATATTAGAAAATACTTTTAGAAATATAAACATAGGTTTAGCAAATGAAATGGCTATTCTTTGTAACAGAATGGGAATAGATGTATGGGAAGTTATAGATGCTGCTAAAACTAAACCATATGGATTTATGCCATTTTATCCAGGTCCAGGACTTGGTGGACACTGTATTCCTCTAGATCCTTTCTACTTAGAATGGAAGGCTAAGGAATATGATTATCATACACAACTTATTGAAACTTCAGGTATGATAAATGATTCTATGCCAGATTTTGTTTTAGAAAATATCATGAAGATATTAAATAAGCAAAAGAAAGCTTTAAATGGATCAAAAGTTTTAGTTATGGGATTAGCATACAAAAACGATATAGATGATTATAGAGAATCACCATCATTTAAAGTAATAGAATTATTAGAAAAGAATGGTGCAGAAGTTATAGTTAATGATCCTTTCTGTGCTACAGCTAAGTATAAAGGTAAAACTTATTACTCAGTAGATTGGAAAGAAGTAATAGACGAATCTGACATAGTAGTTATAACTACTGGTCATACAGTTTATGACTATGAAGAAATAGTAAATAGATCAAAAGTAGTTTATGATACAAGAAATGCTACTAAGAATGTTGTAAACAATAGAGAAAAGATATACAAACTTTAGTGTGCAAAGCACAATGAAGAATGAAGAATGAAAAATGTAGAATTAAAGATAAAACTCCCCCAAAAGGGGAGTTTTTCTAATTTTAATTTTAGTAATTTGGAACAAATTACATCAATAATTTTACATTTTACATTCTACATTTTACATTACAAAAAGGATGCCTTAGCAGCCTTTTTGAAGGATGAAGTGTTCTATTGCTTTAGCAACACCAGAGTTGTTATTAGTGTCAGTTACATAATCAGCATGTTCTTTAACTATGTCAAGTCCGTTGCCCATAGCAACACCAATTCCTGCATACTCAATCATAGATAGGTCATTTTCAGAATCACCTATACACATAACCTCAGATTGTTTTATTTTTAAGCGTTCAGCTAAATATGCTACTGATTTTCCTTTTGATGTAGTGTTAGCTATTATTTCAAAGTTATCATTGCCAGAACTAACAACATGTAAGGTATCCTTAAAGGTTTCTTTTATTTCCTTTTTAGCTGCCCAAAGGTTATCCTTATTGTCTCCTTCTTCAATAACTATACTCTTTAATATGTTGCCTTTATAATTTTTAAGAGTATTAGGAAAATCCTTTTTATCAATTAGGAATTTAACCTTCTTTTCATCTGGTAAATCTTTATTCATAATATTATAAGTATGAGTTTTAGAAACTTCATTTTCTCTAATAAGTGTATCCCAGCTATTAAAGTTTGCAGATAACCCATACTTTTTAACGATATTATATATTTGAAGAACTATGTCTTTAGATAAAGGTGTTTCTATAACATCATCTGTAGAACCAATCTTTATATAAGCACCATTTGAAGCAAGAACAGCAGTATCTATGCCTATCAAATCAGAATAATATTTTGCGGAGCAATATAATCTTCCTGTAGTTATTGATATATTAACACCAAGCTCTTTTGCCTTTCTTAAGGCCTTCTTATTTCTTTCAGTTACTTCATTGTTACTATCTAACAATGTACCGTCCATATCTATACATATTAATTTTATATTATTTTCCAAAATTATCCCTCCTAATGAAAATAATTATCAATATAAATAGTATAATCTAAAAACACAAAAATAAAAACCTCTATTGATTCTAAATATCATTTTGATGTCAAAAATTGCGATAAAAAACAATAGAAATGAGAACGTATGTTTGGTATAATTTAAATGAAAAATATAGAAAGGAGAAAGGTGTGCAGATAACTGCATAATAAACATATATAGATGAAGTTGAGATAGCTTTAAGTAAATAATTTCTTAGGTGTGTAAAGGCAACAGTAAGAAATAGACTTTATAAAGAAAAAGATAAAGCTACAAAATATTTTATATTTTATTTTAAAAATATACCTAAAGAAGTCATAATTAGTCAGTATAAATAATATAATGAAAAAATTCAAAAATAAAAACTATAATTAAATTAAAGAATCCATTAAATGTAAAAAAATGCGATGAAAAATAATAGTAAGATGAACACCTGTTTGTTATAATTAATATGTAAAATATGGAAAGGAGGAATAGTAAGGATTACCTTACTAATAAATTTATGAAAAATTTAATCATTAAAGCAAAGCAAGGAGACAAAAATGCCTTAGAAGAAATATTAAAAAACTTTAAACCTCTTATCAATAATACAGCTATGAGCTTCTATATTTATGGCTATGAAGATGAGGATATAAAGCAATTGGCCATACTTGCAATAATAAAAGCTGTAGATAAATTTGATATAACTTTAAGTGACTCATTTCCTAGTTATGTGAAAGAAACTGTAAGAAATACAATTTATAAGGAAATAGATAAAGCTACAAAAGTGTATTTTAAAGACAAAATATCCAAGGAAATTGCAATTTTTATTGATGTTAAAGAAATAGTAGATGAAGATACAAATATACAAGAAGATTATATAAAAAAAGAAGGAAGAAAAGATTTAGAAAAGGCTATAAGCTTATTGAAAGAAGACGAAAGAGATTTACTAAAAGCACTTTATATTGAAAGAAAAACATTAAAAGATTACTCGGAAGAAAATAACTTAGAGTATTATAAATCCAGATATATTAAAGATAAAATTATGAAAAAGTTAAAAGATAGTTTACCTAATTTTTAAATTGTAATTTTAACTTATCTTATTTAAATGGGAGCTGTAATAAAACAGCTCCCATTTAAATATATATATGGATTTTGGAAACTCCCTAAGGAGTTTCTACATCAATTTTACATTCTACCTTCTTCATTCTACATGCTTAAGCATAAGCTTAAGCTTAACCAGTGCTCTTTTCTTTAAACAAGAACAATAATAATAATCTTTATTTCTAAGCTTTGAATACCGTGAAAGGTTTGAAGTTTCATTTTCAATATATAAAAAATTAATAATATCCCTTTCCTCATAATCAAGTTTATCTAAGGCAGAATTAATTTCATTATAAATAATAGAATCAGTAACCTTCTTTTCAATATCTATACTTTCATCTATTATACTGTCAGCCACCTCAATGTCAGGAGCATTATAAAGAGGTAAATTCAAACTAATTTCATCATTATACTTTGCTTCACTTCTTATAAGAGTTATATATCCATTCTTTATACTCCAAAGGGCATAGGAACTAAAACTTTTACTCCCTCTAGATAAATCAAATAGATTTATGGCTTTTAACAAATGTACAATTCCTATTTGTATTAAATCCTCAAAGCTTCTATTTTTTAAAAATACTCTTTTACTTTCTTTAATTATTAAAGGGTAGTACATTTTAATTATTTCTTCTTTAGCAGCATTATCATTATTTTTTGCATTTCTTATTAAATCATCCATAAGTTATCCTCCTCAAATATTATTCATAAAGTAAATACCCATTAAGAATAAAAATTGAGAATTTATTTATAAATATTTATACAAAATGCAAAAAAAATATTAGCTATTTCAAAGAAAATATTTAAACTGAATATATTTATCATTAAAGGTTACTTTAAAATAAGTAAAATTCAACTTAAATTTTAGAGATTGTCCTTGATTATTTTTATAAGATTAGAAAATGGTAAAAAATGAATTTTTTTTGTAAAATTATGTAGCACGAAAGTTATGGTACAAGTAGGAAAAAAGTCCTATAATTAATTTTGCTGAAAAAATTAAAGACGGGGGTGGTTATATTATGTTTGCAAGCCTAATTTTAAAGGAATTAATTGTAGAGAATGAATTTAATACAATAAATTTATTAGATAAAGTTGAAAAGATAAGTAATTATGGAATTACAAGATTAATAATTGCTCCATTTTATTATGATGAAGAGTCGAAAAGTTCTATAGAAGAAGTTAAATCAGTTGTAGAAGATTTAAATTTATATTTAAGTGGGAAAGGTTTAAATTTAAAAATATATCCTGCAAATATAATTAGAGACAACTTTGATAATATTAAAGATTTTCTTGATGAAAAAATAGCTAGTATAAATAATAGTAAATACGTTTTATTAAGTCCAGATGAAAGCAACACAATAAAAGAATTAATAGAAATCATATATGAATTTAACTTAAGGGATTATACTCCAATTATATTTGGTCCTGAAAAAATTAAAGAAATAACAGATGATAATAAAAATATAACTAAGCTAATAAAAGAAAATTGTTTATTACAGCTAGATATAGGGAGTATAAATGGTGAGTATGGGAAAAAAGTTTTAAAAACAGCTAAGGCTCTAAAGAAAAAAGATGTTTATAACTTTATAGGTTTCGAAGATGACTTAAAAAAAGAATATATAAATAAAGATATTGAAGGAATAGGGAAAAAAGGATTATTTATATTGACAAAAAATAGTGAGATAAACAAAAGAATAAAGGCTAAAAAGAAGTTATTTGGAAAAATTTAGTGGAAGGTATCGAAATTTATTACAAATTACAAACTATGAAAAAGTTAAAAAATAAATTAAATTTAATTGAAATTCAGTAATAAAATTTAATTCAGTTAAATAACTATGTAAAGATCACTTTATTTATGCAAAAATGGGTAATTTTAATTGTCATATAATACTAAAATGTCGGAATGTGCAGAAAATTTTTAAAATAATTCCAAAAAATTATGATATAATGTTTTATATAATTAAAAGTAATACTAAAACTAGTATAATCCAAAATGTTCATAGTAAATGTACATATGAACATTGAGATGCATTTATTTTAATGTTTTGTTATTTAATGCATATTCTTGATATTATCCGTATTTTGTTAGGAGGAAAAAAGTTGGAAGAGCAAGTGATAAGATTAGATGAGTTATTTGAAGCTCTCAAAAAAAGATGGTTAATGATAATTTCTATTACATTGGTAGCAACTATAGTATCAGCAGCTTTAAGTTTTTTTGTTATAAAACCTCAATATGAAGCAAGTACAAAGGTTTTCATTGGAAAAGATGAAAGTGAAAATCAAAGTTATAGCCAAAATGATGTACTTATGTATCAAAAACTTATGAAGACATACTCTGAAGCTATAAAAACTAAAGATTTAATTTCTAGAGGATTAAAGGGTACTAGTATAAATATAGAACCTAAAGATGTATTAAGTAATTTAACAGTAGTTACAGTAGCAGATACTCAAATATTACAAATTAAATATAAGAGTAAAAATCCTCAAGAAGCTAAGGCGATTATTGAAGGGATTTCTGATGAATTTATAAAAACTTCTAAGGAGTTAGTTCCTAATGGAAATATAAAAGTTATAGAAGCAGTAGAACTTCCAGAAAATGCAGTTAGTCCAAATAAAAAGATGAATATAGCAATAGCCTTTTTATTAGGATTAATGATTGGAGTTGGATTAGCATTTTTATTAGAATTCTTAGATAATACCTTTAAAAATAAGGACCAATTAGAAAGAGAATTCGAAATTCCTGTAATTGGATCAATACCTACAGTAAAGGAGTCTTAGGAGGAGTTATGTTTATAGTTGAAAAGGAACCTAAGTCTATAGCAGCAGAAAGCTATAGAACATTAAGAACAAATATACAATATTCATCTTTTGATAAAGAATATAGAGTAATAGTCGTAACAAGCTCAGAGCCAGGAGAAGGTAAGTCTACTACAGCAGGAAATTTAGCTTTATGTATGGCTCAAGGAGATAAAAAAGTTATATTAATAGATTGTGATTTAAGAAAGCCAAGCTTACATAAAAAGTTTAAGATTTCAAATCTAGTTGGTTTGTCAGATGTAATTATAGGTAAAGCAGATTTAGCAACTGCTGCCCATAGGTATAATAAAGATTTAGTTTTATTAACTTCAGGTAAAATACCACCAAATCCATCTGAAATGCTTTCATCAAAAACAATGGGGAAATTATTAGAATCCTTAAAGGATACCTTTGATTATATAATTTTAGATACTCCACCAGTACAAGCAGTTACAGATTCACAAATTCTATCTACTAAGTCAGATGGAACTATATTAGTAGTTAAGGCTGAAAGAACAAAAAAAGAATCAGTTCAAAATGCAATTAATCTTTTAAAAAAGGTAAATGCAAATATTATTGGAACAGTTTTAAATGGAATAGATGTAAGCAGAAACAAATACTACTATTATTACGGGGAAAAATAACTTAGCAAGCTAAGTTATTAATGAAGAATGAAAAATGTAAAATGTAGAATTGAGGAATAAATTCTTCCTTCGTCAGAATTTAGAAAGAATGAAAGAATGAAGAATCAATTATGCATTCGTTTGAAGTGCATTATTTTTAAGTGAATTGTAATTAAAAATGTTTAAATTACATGGAAATTATATAAAAATTATAGGAAGATTGAGGTGTACTATGGTTGATCTGCACTCTCACTTAATTTGGGACATTGATGATGGCTCAAAGTCTAGGGAGATGACAATAAATATGTTAAAGCAGGCAGTTGAGGGTGGTACTAAAAAGTTGGTACTTACACCCCATTATCTGCCAGGGTACTATGAAGTGCCTAAGGTTAAGGTTAAAGAAAGAAGGAATGATATAGAGCTTTTAGCTAAAGAATTTAATTTAGATATAGAGATTTATTGCGGACAAGAAGTTTATTTTAATGAAAAGATATTAGAAAACTTTGAAAATAAGCTTATTGGAACTATTAATGAATCAAGATATATGTTAATTGAATTTAATATGAAGAGCTTTTCTATTAAAGAAGTTACTGAGATTTTATATGAGCTACAAATTAAAGGAATTGTGCCTGTTATTGCACATCCAGAAAGATATATTAAGTTTATAAAAACTCCTTCTTTAGTAAATGAATTTATTAATGAAGGATTTTTATTTCAATTAAATATAGGAAGTATAACTGGAGATTTTGGAAAAGAAGTTAAGAAAACAGCAGAACTTTTCTTGAAAAATAGAATATATAGCTTTTTTGGTTCTGATGCTCATAGGGATGAAAAAAGAAATCCTAATATGAAAGATGGAATTGATATTTTAAAGGCTATGGATAGTAATTACTTACAATACTTAAAAAAGTCAGGAGAAGAGCTTTTAGATAATAGAGAAATTAAATTTGTAGGAAATCTAATAAAAGAGAAAAAAGGACTCTTAGGAATTTTTAAAAAAATAAAGTTCTTTCAATAAGAGTAGGTGAATAAATGAAGGAATTGGGTAAATATAGAAAATATATTTTGGTGCTTATAGATGGAATACTTGTTAACTTATCTTATATACTTGCTATTTACTTTAGATATGAATATTACGTATTTCTAGATGTGGTAAATAATTATGAGAAGATAGCTATAATTTTTACAATTATATATTTAACAAGTTTTTATTTCTTCAAACTATATGAAAGTATATGGAATTATGCAAGTATAGATGAATTTATGTTAGTTATAGGAGGATGTATTACAGGAAATATATTAGCTAGTATATCTTCAAGCTTACTAAAAACTGACTTTTCATATTCAGTGAGTATATTATCAGGAATATTTGTAATCCTTTCAGTAGTTGGCTTTAGAGTTTCCTTTAGGATATATAGTAGGTTTACAAACATTCTAGATATTAAATCTAATGGATGTAATTTAAAAAGAACATTAATTATAGGTGCTGGTGAAGCAGCAATTTTAGTAATTAAAGAAATGAAGAATAATAAAAATAGTGAATATAATCCAATAGCATTAATTGACGATAACGAATATAAAGTTGGAAAGAGTATTTTAGGTATAAAGATAGAGGGGACTAGAGAAGACATAGCTAAGGTATGCAAAGAAAGGGAAATAGAAAATATTATATTTGCAGCACCTTCTATGAGTGAAGAAGATAAAAAAGAAATACTTGATATTTGTAAACAGACAGATTGTAGGGTTCAGATGATACCAAGTATTTATTCAGTAATAGATGGAAAAGTATCTTTAAGTCAAATTAAAGATGTTGATATTGAAGATTTATTAGGAAGAGATCCTATTGAGTTAGAAATGAAAGGTATTTCTCGTTATATAAAAAATAAAACAGTACTAGTTACAGGTGGAGGAGGCTCTATTGGGTCAGAACTTTGTAGGCAAATTTCAAAATTCAATCCACATAGATTAATAATTTTCGATATATATGAAAACAATGCTTATGATATACAAAATGAACTTAAGTATAAATATCCTAATTTGAATTTATTAGTTTTAATAGGTTCAGTTAGAGATAAAAAGAGATTAGAACAAGTTTTTAACACATACAATCCCAATATAGTTTTCCATGCAGCAGCCCATAAACATGTTCCACTTATGGAAGATAGTCCTATGGAGGCAATAAAGAATAATGCTTTTGGAACATTAAATGTAGTTGAATGTTCGGATAAGTATAAAAGTGAAAGATTTGTATTAATATCCACAGATAAAGCAGTTAATCCTACTAATGTAATGGGCGCAACTAAGAGAATATGTGAAATGATAATACAATCCTATGATAAAGTTAGCAAAACTAAATTCGTAGCAGTTAGATTTGGAAATGTATTAGGTAGTAATGGTTCAGTAATTCCTTTGTTTAAAAAACAAATTTCAAGGGGAGGCCCAATAACAGTTACAGATAAGAATATAATTAGGTATTTTATGACAATACCAGAGGCTTCACAATTAGTACTTCAAGCTGGAGCTTTTGCAAATGGTGGAGAAATATTTGTTTTAGATATGGGTAAGCCAGTTAAAATATATGATTTAGCATATGATTTAATAAAGCTTTCAGGTTATGAGCCCAATAAAGATATAAATATAGAAATAACAGGCCTTAGACCAGGAGAAAAGCTTTATGAAGAACTATTAATGAGTGAAGAAGGTCTTAAAAATACTAAACATAAAAAAATATTTATAGGTAAACCAACCTTTACTGACATAAATATCTTAAAGGAAAAGCTAGAGGACCTTATGGAAATCATAGAAAAGGATGATATTGATGAATTAATTTCTAAAATTGAAGAAATAGTACCAACTTACAAAAAAAATATGAAAAATAAAATTATTGAAGAAATAGCAACAACTAAATAAGGGGTGGATAAAAGTGGCAAAGTTATATTTAGCATCACCACATATGGGTGGTTTAGAAGAAAAATTTATAGAAGAAGCATTTGAAAGTAATTGGATAGCACCTTTGGGGGAAAATGTAAATGCTTTTGAAAGAGAAATTGCAGATTATGTAGGAATAAAATCATCAGTAGCTCTGGTTTCAGGAACGTCAGCAATACATTTAGCATTAAAATCTATAGGAATAAAGGAAGGCGATGTTGTATTTTGTTCAAGCTTAACATTTGCTGCTAGTTGTAATCCTATAATGTATGAAAATGGTGAACCAGTATTTATAGATTCGGAGCCAGAAAGCTGGAATATGTCACCAGTAGCTTTAGAAAAAGCGTTTATTAATGCTAACAAAAATAATAAAATGCCTAAGGCCGTTATAGTAGTTCATTTATATGGACAAAGTTGTGATATGGATAAAATAAAAGAAGTATGTGATAGATATAAAACTCCAATTATAGAAGATGCAGCTGAATCCTTAGGTGCAACTTATAAAGGAGTACAAACAGGTAGTATTGGTGAATTTGGCATATTTTCATTCAATGGAAATAAAATAATCACAACTTCTGGTGGAGGAATGCTAGTATCTAACAGTGATGAAAAAATAAAAAAAGCTAGATTTTGGGCAACTCAATCAAGGGAAAATGAAAGATATTATGAGCATATAGAGTTAGGTTATAACTATAGAATGTCTAATATTGTAGCAGGTATTGGAAGAGGACAATTAAGGGTATTAGATAAAAGAATAGAAAAAAAGAAAAAAATATATGAAACCTATATGGAAGCTTTTAAGGATATAGATGATATTGAAATGATGCCAATTTGTGAATATGGCAATCCTAATTATTGGTTAAGCTGTATTACAATAAAGAAAAATAGCAAAATAAAACCAATAGATATAATTTTAGCTTTAGAAAGCCAGGAAATAGAAGCAAGATATATATGGAAGCCGATGCATATGCAACCATATTATATGAAGTTTGATTTTTATTCACATTACGATTCAGATTCAGTAGCAAAAGATATATTTAAAAGAGGTTTATGCTTACCAAGTGATACTAAAAATAGTATGGATGATATGAAGAGAGTAATTGCAATTATAAGAAGTTTATTTATAAATAATTAAATATAAAATGCTACATAAGGAGTATTAGAATGTTTTTAAAAAGAAGTTTTGATTTTATATGTGCATTAATTGCTTTAATATTATTATTTCCTATTTTAATTATAATAGCAATATTAATAAGGGTTAAACTTGGAAGTCCTATTTTCTTCCTTCAAGAAAGGGTAGGTAAAGATAATAAGTTATTTAAAATAATTAAATTTAGAACAATGATAGACAGTAGAGATAAGGATGGTAATTTATTATCAGATGAAGAGAGAATGACTTCATTTGGGAAAATGATTAGAAGCTTAAGTATAGATGAATTGCCAGAGTTAATTAATATACTAAAGGGAGATATGAGTATAGTGGGGCCAAGGCCATTATTAGTTCAATATTTATCACTATATAATGAGGAACAGATTAAAAGACATGATGTTTTACCAGGACTAACTGGATGGGCTCAAATTAATGGAAGGAATAATTTAAGCTGGAATGAAAAATTTGATTTAGATATATGGTATGTAAAAAATTGGAGTTTTAAACTTGATTTGAAAATTATATTTTTAACTATATATAAGGTAATAAAAAGAGAAGATATAAATAAGGATGGACAAGCAACTACAGAGTATTTTAACGGAACAAATTAAAAATATACATATAAAATGAGAATAATTTTATAGTTTCAGTTAGATAGTAGGTATATTGTTGTTTTATAGTTAAATATTAAGAAAAAAAGGGTGAATAATTATGAAGGATTTAGTTATTATTGGAGCTGGTGGCTTTGGCAGAGAAGTTGCATGGCTTATTGATGAAATAAATGAAGTTGGTACGGAATGGAATCTACTTGGATTTATTGATGAAGATAAAGAAAAGCATGGTAAAGATTTAAATGGTTATAGAATTCTAGGTGGATTTGAATATTTAGAGGATAAAAAAGATATTTATTATGTGTGTGCGATAGGAAACTCAAAAGTTAAAAGAGACATTATAGAAAATAAATGCATTAAGTATAATATCAAACCAGCTACTTTAATACATCCTTCAGTTATTATGTCTAAAAAATATAATGAAATTGGAGAAGGATGCATTATATGTGCAGGTAGTATTATGACTGTGAATGTTCAAATAGCTAGTCATATAATAATAAATATTGATTGTACAGTTGGTCATGATGTTATTATAAATAATTATGCTACTATATATCCAAGTGTTAATATATCTGGAAATTGTGATATTGGAGAATGTGCTGAATTAGGCACTGGTACTCAGATAATTCAAGGAAAAAGAATTGGAAGTAATAGTATAATTGGAGCCGGTTCCGTTGTAGTAAAAGATATTGATAGCAATAAAACTGCAGTTGGAATTCCTGCAAAAGTAATTAAATAAAAGCGGTGGAGGAAGAAAGCTTGAATATATTATTTTTAACTTTAGGTTATCCAGAAGGTAATAATGACAGAAATATATATACTGACTTAATGATGGAACTAGAATCCAAAGGAAACAATGTATATGTGACAACTTGTTTAGAAAGAAGAAATAAAAGAAAAACTTTCTTAAAAAAAGAAAAAAATATAACTGTATTAAGAGTGAAGACTGGAAATATTCAAAAAACAAATATTATTGAAAAGGGAATGTCAACATTATTAATTGAGTATCAATTTATAAATGATATAAAAAAATATTTTAATGATATTAAATTTGATTTAATAATATATTCAACTCCACCAATAACCTTTGAAAAGGTTATAAAAATGATAAAGAAGAGAGATGGAGCAAAGTCTTATTTACTACTAAAAGATATATTTCCACAGAATGCAGTAGATATAGGTATGATTAAGGAAAATAGTTTTTTACATAAGTTTTTTTCAAAAAAAGAGAAAAGACTTTATTTTATATCAGATCATATAGGATGTATGTCAGAAAAAAATAAACAATATTTATTAGAAAAAAATAATTATATTAATAAAGATATAGTAGAAGTATGTTCTAATTCTATTAAGCCAAGTAAAGTTAACCTTTTAGAATATGAAGAAAAGATAAGATTAAAAAAAGAAATTGGAATTCCTAAGGAAGCACTTGTTTTTATATATGGTGGGAATTTAGGTAGGCCTCAAGGAATAGATTTTTTAATAGAGATAATTAATGAATATAAAAATAAAAACAATATATTTTTCTTGATTATAGGAACTGGAACTGAATATAAAAAGCTAGAAAACTTTATTAAAAGGGAGGATCCTATTAATACAAAGTTATATTCATTTTTACCTAAGGAAGAATATGATAATTATGTAATGCTATCAGATGTAGGATTAATACTTTTAGATAGCAGATTCACTATTCCTAATTTTCCTTCAAGATTATTGGGATATATGGATTATAGTTTGCCAGTAGTAGCAGCAACAGATATAAATACTGATATAGGCAAAGTTATAGTAGATGGCAGGTTTGGATATTGGTGTGAGAGTGGCAATTTAAAAGAGTTTAATAATATAGTAGAAAAATTAGATAAGGATAGAGATATCCTTAGTAGGATGGGAGCCAATTCAAGAAAATATTTAATAGAAAATTATACTGCTGAAAAATCAGCTGATGTAATATTAAATACTATTAATAGATCTTGTAAAATTGATTAGGAGGAACTTATTTATGTTTAAAGATAAGGTTTTATTAATAACAGGCGGTACAGGCTCATTTGGTAATGCAGTATTAAAGAGATTTATTAATACAGATATTAAAGAAGTTAGAGTTTTTTCAAGAGATGAAAAAAAGCAAGATGATATGAGAAGAATTATTAAAAGTGATAAGGTGAAATATTATATTGGAGATGTTAGAGATTTGGATAGCATTAATTATGCTATGAAAGGCGTAGACTATGTATTTCATGCAGCAGCTTTAAAGCAAGTACCTTCATGTGAATTCTATCCAATGCAAGCAGTTCAAACTAATATAGAAGGCTCAGATAATGTATTTAAGTCCTGTTTAGCTAATGGAGTTAAAAAATGTATTTTATTAAGTACAGATAAAGCTGTATATCCTGTAAATGCTATGGGGATATCTAAAGCAATGGCTGAAAAAACTATGATAGCTAGAGCAAGATCAGCTGAAGAAGGAGAAACTGTATTTTGTGGAACTAGATATGGTAATGTTATGGCATCAAGAGGTTCAGTAATTCCTCTATTTATAGAATTAATGAAGCAAGGCAAGGATTTGACAGTTACAGATCCAAATATGACAAGATATATGATGTCTCTAGAAGAATCAGTAGATTTAGTTTTATATGCTTTTGAACATGGAGAACAAGGAGATATATTTGTTCAAAAAGCTCCAGCTTGCACAATACTAGAATTAGCAACAGCTTTAAAGGAATTATTTGATTCAGAGGTTGGAATTAAAATAATTGGTGCAAGGCATGGAGAAAAGGCTTATGAAACACTACTAACTAAAGAAGAATTTGTTAAATCAGAAGACTGTGAAAATTATTTCAGAATACCATCAGATAATAGAGATTTAAATTATGCTAAGTACTTTACAGAAGGTGAAGGCTCAAGAAGAAATCAAGAAGAGTATAATTCAGATAATACAAATAGAATAAATATTATGCAAGTAAAAGAAATGTTATTAAAACTTCCTTATATTCAAAAGGAATTAAAGAATTTTAAAGTTATTAAAGAAAAAGAGATAGAAATGTTTTCTGAAAGCATTTGATAGGAGAAAGTTATGAAGGTATTAGTAACAGGAGCAAATGGGTTTATTGGGAAAAATCTTATAGCTAGATTAAATGAGTTAAAGAAATATAAAGTTATTTCTATAGATAAAGATAATACAAAAGAAGAATTGAAAGATGCCTTATTAGAAGCAAATTTTATTTTTCATTTAGCAGGTATAAATAGACCAAAAGATGAAAAGGAATTTTTTGAAGGTAATTCTGGGTTAACGGGTGAAATAGTAAAAATATTAAAGGATAATAATAAAAACACTCCAATAGCAATAACATCTTCTATTCAAGCAGAATTAGATAATGCATATGGAAAAAGCAAGAAGTTGGCAGAAGAAGAATTATTAATGTATAGTACTTCATCAAATGCAAAGGTATATATATATAGATTACCAAATGTTTTTGGAAAATGGTGTAGACCTAACTATAATTCAGCTGTAGCTACATTTTGTAATAAAATTTCTAGGGAAGAAGAAGTTTGGATTTCAGACCCTAATATAGAATTAACTTTAGTATATATAGATGATGTTGTTAGGTGTTTAATTTCATCTATGGAAGATAAAAGCTCATTAAGTGGTTATACAAAGGTTGATATAGAACATAAAGCTACATTAGGGAAAATAGTAGAACTATTAAATAGCTTTGTTGAAAGTAGAAAAAATTTAATGATTACTAATATGGAAGATGAATTTACTAAAAAGC
The DNA here is from genome assembly GCA_934746015.1 of uncultured Clostridium sp. Classification (GTDB taxonomy): domain Bacteria; phylum Bacillota; class Clostridia; order Clostridiales; family Clostridiaceae; genus Clostridium. The sequence continues at coordinate 306,425 of CAKVEW010000001.1, read as the reverse complement.
TTTATAGCACATATTTAAGCTATTTACCAGAAGATAAATTCAGTTACCCATTAAAAATGAATGTTGATAATAGAGGATCATTTACAGAATTTTTGAAGAGCTCAGATAGAGGACAAGTTTCCATTAATATTTCAAAACCAGGAATAACTAAGGGGAATCATTATCATCATACAAAAAATGAAAAGTTCTTAGTTGTAAGTGGTGAAGGACTTATTCAATTTAGAAAAATTGATAGTGAAGAAATTATTGAATATAAAGTAACTGGAGAAAAACTTGAAGTAATAGATATTCCAGTAGGATATACACATAACATAATAAATACTGGAACAAGTGATATGGTTACTGTAATGTGGGTTAATGAAGTATTTAATCCAGAGAAACCAGATACAATTTTTATGGAGGTTTAGTTATATGAAAAAACTTAAGGTAATGTCAATAGTTGGAACAAGACCTGAAATTATAAGATTAGCAGAAGTTTTAAAAAAATGTGATGAATATTTTGAGCATGTATTAGTACATACTGGTCAAAATTGGGACTATACATTAAATGATGTTTTCTTTGAAGAATTAGAGTTACGAAAACCAGATCATTTTTTGGGGGTTGTAGGAAATGATCTTGGAGAAACAATGGGAAATATAATAGCAGAAAGCTATAAGATTTTATCTAAAGAAAAACCAGATGCTTTATTGATATTAGGTGATACTAACTCTTGCTTAAGTGCTATTTCTGCAAAGAGACTAAAAATCCCAGTATTCCATATGGAAGCAGGAAATAGATGCTTTGATCAAAATGTTCCAGAAGAAATTAATAGAAGAATAGTTGATGTTACTTCAGATATTAATTTAGCTTATACAGAACATGCTAGAAGGTATTTATTATCTGAAGGTATGAGAAAAGAATATACTTTTGTAACAGGTTCTCCACTTCCAGAAGTATTTTATAGGTATTTCACTAAGATTAATAAATCTGATGTTCTTGAAAGATTAGAACTTGAAAAAGGTAAGTTTATATTAGTAAGTGCACATAGAGAAGAAAACATAGATAATGATGAGAATTTCAAGAGTTTAACAGATGCTTTAAATGCAATTGCAGAAAAATATGATATGCCAGTTATATATTCAACTCATCCAAGAAGTTGGAAGAGGATTGATGAAATGGGAGTAAGGTTCCATGAAAATATTAAGCAATTAAAGCCATTTGGATTCTATGACTATAATAAATTACAAAAAGAAGCCTTTTGTGTACTTTCTGATTCAGGTTCACTAGCAGAAGAATCAAATATAATGGGATTTCCAGCAGTATCAATAAGAACAAGCACTGAAAGACCAGAAGCTATAGATAAGGGATCTGTTATTTTAGGCGGAATTACTTTTAATAGTATAACTCAAGCTATTGAAATAATAACTAAGCAAAAGCAAAATGGAGATGAACTTGTAAAAGTTCAAGATTATACTGATATAAATGTTTCTAATAAGGTGATTAATATAATTCAAGGATATACTGATATAATTAACAGGTTTATATGGAGAAAATAATTATGAAATTAACAGAGAAAAAAGTTATATTTGTAAATAATCCAGCAGCTATAAATGGAGGAGCATTAACCATATTAAAACAATTTATAGTTAATGTTGCTCAAAAATGCAGTCATGATTATAATTTTTATATTTTTTGTACAGCAGACTTAAAGGAGTTTGAATGTAATAATATTAAGATTATAACTGATATTAAGGCAAAAAAATGGAAAGATAGAATATATTGGGATACTATTGGACTAAGAAAGTGGAGTGAAAAAAAATATATAATTCCCAATTTAGTAATATCTTTGCAAAATACAGGCGTAGGGTCATTTAGTGATATAAACCAAATAGTATATTTACATCAATCTTTACCTTATTATGAAGATATAAAATGGAACCCTTTTATTAAGAGAGAAAGAAAATATTGGTTTTATAGATATATATATAAATTGCTTATAGATAAAACTATCAGAAATAAATATCTAGTAGTACAATGTGAATGGATGAAACAAAAAGTTAGTCATCAACATAAAATTAATAAAAGAAATATTTTTGTTATAAAACCAAATTTTAATGAAGTGAGTACTAATAAATATATAGAAAAAGATACAATAAGTTTGTTTTATCCAGCAAGTAGTGAAATTTATAAAAATCATGAAGTTTTATTTAAGTCTATAAAAAATATAAAGCAAGAAAGAAATTTAAAAGATATTAAATTATATTTGACTTTAGAGAAGAATAATAGTAAATACTTATGTAAATTAATAAAAAAATATAATATAGAGAGTAATGTCATATTTTTAGGGGTTTTATCGTATGAAGAAGTTATGGAATATTATCAAAAATGTAGCATAGTAGTTTTCCCAAGTTATGTAGAGACGATAGGATTACCTCTAATAGAGGCTGCTCAATATGGAAAACCAATTATTGTTTCAGATTTTGAATACTCAAGAGAAGCATTAGATGGATATGATGGTGTAAAATTTGTTCAATTTAATAATGAAAAAGAATGGTCACAAATTATATTAGAACAATTAAACAATGAAAAAAAGTACAAATATTTTATAAATAATAAAGGGAATTCTTGGGATGAATTTATTAGAATTATTAGCGAATGTGAGAATTGGTAATATGAATAGATATATATATAAAAGTAGTGCAATGAAAAATGAGGTATTATTTATAATATTTATATTGATTTTAAATTTAAATAGAATTACATCTATATTATCTATTATTATACTTTTTTTTTATGGGAAAAGAAATATAGAGCGAAGTTTAAAAGCTATTATGTATTCATTTCTAATATCACAGTTAAATACAAGTATATTTAGCAGTAATATAGGTGGATTGAGAACTCTATTAAATTTATTTTTAATAATAAATATCTTATTGAATAAACAAATACTTAATAATTTTAAAAGAAATAAAGTAGCACTAATTATAATCATATTTTGTATTTATATAATATTAAGTTCAATTTTTGTAAGTTGGTTACCATTAGTTTCTATATTTAAAGCAATATATTTTTCAAGTGGGTTTTTAGCGATATTTACTTCTGTAAGAATAAATAGAAAAAAGAATTTAGCATATTGGATAAATATATATTTTAAAGTTATTGCTATTATAAATTTAATATTAATGTTTTTTCCACAAGGTTATAGTACAAATAAAGTTGCTTTAAATGGAATATTTACAAATCCTAATGGCTTTGGAATTGTGATGGTTTTAGGTTGCTCAATATTTTTATATTCTAATATAAAAGATATTAGCAAATATAATATAGTATTTGCAATTATTTCAATCATTGAGATTTTTATGAGTAACTCTAGAACTAGTATAATAACATTATTGTTGATTTTATTGTATTATTTTTTAATTTTAAAACCTATAACATTTCAGTATAATAGTAGAGTTTTATTTAAAAATTTAGGATTAGGATGTTTAATAGTAAGTATACTGATGATATCAGCACTAATTTACAAAAATAATTTTAAAAATTTATTTGCTGCCAAATTATTGAAAGGGCAAACAACAGATGCAATTCTATATAGTAGAGAAGGGCAAATTGATAAATTTAAGAATGATTTTTATTCAAACAAATTATTGGGAGTTGGATTTGGTGTAGATGGTGCTAATGGTAGATTGCAGAGTTTTGAATTAAAACTATCATATCCTGTTGAAAGGGGAAATATAGTTTTAGCCATATTATCTGAGACAGGAATAATAGGTATGATAATATTTGGAGTGTTGGTATTATATTTATTCTATTATGCTAAAAAAGATAATTATACAAAGGAGTTTTCATATAAGTTAATCTTTATGATATCAATAATATTAATATCATTTGGAGAGATGACATTTTTTTCAGCAAATAGTTTAGGGGTTGTACAATGGTTTTTTATAGCATTATTTGCTAATAACAATGAAGTGACTGATGATTATTAATAAAAATATACTTTGTTTTAATATGCTATGTATATGCAGATGATGTTTTAATTTTAAAAATTAATGGTATAGAAAATAATAACTACATAGAGTGTTAATAGTACAAAATATATTTATGTAGAAAATAATAATGATTTATAATTAAAAAAGTATTATTAATAATATTATTGATTATTAATAAAAGCTTAGAATTAAATAATAGGAGATATAGCGGTTATGAAAAGTATAATTAATAGTCGGGTTATAAAGAACACAGTCATGCTTTATTTAATGACTGCAGCAAAAATTATATTTCCATTAATAACTCTACCATATTTAACGAGAGTTTTATCAGTAGAAAGTTATGGGGCAGTTACTTTTGTTAAATCATATATGGTATATATCCAACTAGTAATTGATTTTGGATTTATTTTATCATCAGTTAAGGATATAGTAGAAGCAAATAATGATAAGGAGAAAATAGGTGTTATTGCTGGTCAAACAATTTTAGCAAAGCTATTATTATCTGGTGCAAGCTTAATTATTACATTAATATTTTGCAGTATGATTCAATTATTAAGAGAAAATATTATATATACTTTGCTTTCATTTATAGTTGTAGCTTTATCTAGTTTTTTGATGGATTTTTTATTTCGTGGAATTGAAAAGATGCATGTAATTACTATTTCCTTTGTAATAATGAAATTAATATCTACTGGCCTTACACTAGTTTTAGTGAAGTCAGATATGGATATATTATGGATACCAGTCCTTGATATTTTAAGTTCCATTATTGCAATAATATTTACGTGGAAAGAAGTAGCTAAATATGGAATTAAGATAAAAATAATAGCAATAAAGAAAAGTATTCAAATGATTAAAGAATCATCTGTATACTTCTTATCTAATATTGCAACAACAGCTTTTGGAGCACTAAATACATTGTTAATAGGAGTTGTAATGGATAGTACTCAAGTAGCTTATTGGAGTGTTTCTCTTCAATTGATTTCTGCTGTGAATACTATGTATTCACCAATTGTTAATGGAATATATCCACAAATGGTGAGAGAAAAATCTCTTTTATTAATAAAAAAAATTATATATATTTTTATGCCAATTGTATTAGTAGGATGCATAATATTCTTTGTAACTGCAAAATATATAGTCTTGATTATAAGTGGAGAACAATATTTATATTCTGCAACAGTAATACGTTACTTGATACCAGTATTATTTATATCATTTCCGGGAATGGTTTTAGGATGGCCAACCCTTGGGGCAATCGGGAAAGCAAAGGAAACAACAATTACAACAACAATAACGGCTGTTGTTCAAATTTTAGGGCTTTTTATTCTTATGTTAATAAATAGATTTACATTGATTAATATTGCAATTTTACGATGCATTACTGAATTGTTAATGTTAGTGTTAAGAGCTAGGTATTGTTATATATTTTTTGATGAATTTACTAATAAAAATAGTTTTAAATTTATTAGGCATAACAAAGTTAAGGAAAATATATAAGATTTTTCTGGGTTAAAGAAGTTTTATATAATAGAAATAAAAATTGGGAGATGGGATTTTGACAGAACTGAATATTGATGAAATAAAAGCTATACAGCTTGAAATATTAAGAAATGTAGTAAAATACTGCAATGGTAATAATATTAGGTATTCCCTTGCATATGGTACATTAATAGGTTCAATAAGGCATAAGGGGTATATACCGTGGGATGATGATATTGATATTGTAATGCCTAGACCTGACTATGATAAGTTTATTAGAAACTTTAATGGATATTTAAAGGATTATTCTGTACATGCAGCAGAAATAGATTCAAATTATTTATATACTTTTGCAAAAGTGTCATATGATAAGTCCATACTTATTGAAGACAGCAATATAAAATATGATATGGGTATTAATATAGATATTTTTCCAATAGATGGACTACCAATTGACGATAATAAAGAAGTAATGAAAAAACAAAATTTGTATAGAAATCTAGCTAATTTTAAAAATGTTAAGTTAAGCTATAGTAGAAGCATATTTAAAAATATATTTTTATTATTAGGGAAAATACTTTTATTATGGCTACCTTTAAAAACAATCAATGCTAAGATGATTGATAACTCGAAGACATACTCTTTTGAAAATCAAGATTATTGTTGTAATATTTCAACAGGCCTTATGGCTAATAAACCCATACCTAGAAAATATTTAGAAGAGTATATTGAATATGCTTTTGAAAATGAAAAATTTAATGTAAGTAAGTTTTATGATGAATGGTTATTAAGTATTTATGGAGATTATATGAAAATGCCACCAAAAGAAAAGCAAGTTACTCATCACAAATATAAAGCATATAAGAAATAAAGTAATTTGAAGTTAATATAATAATTATTTTATATAGTGTAATCTAATTAATTGAGAGTTAGGAGAATGATAATGTTAAATTTTGCAGTAGGTCCAGTACTTATGGAGAAAGAAATATTAGATATAGGTAGTCAGCAAATACCTTATTTTAGAACTAATGAATTTTCTGAAATAATGTTAGAAAATGAGAAGTTATTAAAAAAGTTTGTTAATGCATCCAGTGATTCAAGAGTAATATTTTTAACTGCTTCCGGTACAGCAGCTATGGAAGCATCGGTAATGAATTTCTTTACTAAAAATGATAAAGTTTTAGTAGTGAATGGCGGAAGCTTTGGAAAAAGATTTAAAGAAATTTGTGATATACATGAAATTAACTCAAAAGAAATAAATCTTAATTATGGTGAAATATTAACTAAAGAAAAGCTAGATCCATATGAAAATAAGGGGTTTACAGGATTCCTAATCAATGTACATGAAACATCAACAGGAGTTCTATATGACATGGATTTAGTTAAGGACTTTTGTAAAAGAAATAATCTTTTTTTAGTAGTAGATGCAATAAGTTCATTTTTAGCAGATAAATTTGATATGCAAGGTGTTAATGCAGTTATAATTAGTTCACAAAAAGCATTAGCACTTCCACCAGGATTAGCATTTATAATAATAGATGATAAAGCACAAAAAAGGGCATTAGATAATAGAGTAAAGAGCGTTTATTTTGGCTTTAAAAATTATTTGGAAGATGGCAAAAGGGGACAAACACCATTTACACCAGCAGTGAGTACATTAATTCAATTAAACAAAAGATTAAAGAAAATTAATGAGGTTGGTATAGAAAAGGTTATTTCTGAAGTAGCATATATAGCAGATGACTTTAGAAATAAAATAAGTGGACTACCATTAGAGATAGTATCATCTTCTATGTCTAATGCACTCACACCGTTAAGACCTAAAGGTAAAATGGCAGCTAATGAAATTTTTGAATATTTAAAAGACAATTATGATATTTTTATATGTCCAAATGGAGGAGATTTAAGTAAAAAATTATTTAGGGTAGGGCATATTGGTAATATTAAAACATTTGACAATGAAACTTTAATTAATGCATTAAGGGATATGAGTGAGAAGGGGATTTTATGATAAATATAGCTTCAGAATCTGATAAGATTGATATTATTAAAGAACTGAAAAAGGATATTTTAAATAATGTTTATATGTATATAGATATATTAACATATGGATTAAATAAGGACTTTATGAAAGTTTGGATATGTAGAGACAATAACAAAATAAAAAAGATAGTTCTAAAATATTATAATAGTTTTCAGATTTATGTTGTAGAAGGTGAGCAGGACTATACAGATATTATATCACTTATTTTAGAGTATAAACCTGCGATGGTTTCAGGGAAAAAGGATATAATTGAAAAATTGTATAGTAGAACAAATGAATTATATGAAGATACTTATGGAGTTGTTTTAACGCAACCGTATGTAAAAATAACTAAAAGTAATATATATCCTAAATTAGCGGAGAAAGAAGATTTAGAGGAAAGCGCAAAACTTGTCTGTACTGATAAAGGAATAGGAGGTCATTATAATCCTATAGATTTAATGAATCAATTTATAAATAGATATGAAGATAGAACAGGAAGAAATTACATTATTAAAGATAATGGAAATATAATTGCACATTACGCTACTTATGCAGAAGCTGAAGGAATAGCTGTTATGGGGGGATTAATTGTTTCTGAAGGATATAGAGGCAGAGGATATGCACGATTATTACATACTTATCTTTCTAATATACTTATCGAAGAGGGAAGAGAAGCTGTTTTATTTTGTCACGAAGAGAATGTTCTTAAGATGTATTTAAATTTAGGTGCTAAGATACATTCAAGTTATGGGAAATTAACATTAAAAAATTAATAAAAAGATTTTATTTTAAGAATAAACCTAAATTGGAGGATATTTAAATGAAGGCTATTTTACTTGCTGGGGGACGTGGTACAAGGATCAGTAGATATATAGGAGAAAGTCCAAAATCAACATTAGATATAGGTGGGATACCGTTGATTAGGTACACTGTAGAATTATTATTAAAAAACAATATAGAAGTAATAGTTGCTATAGGATATAAAAAGGAGATGATTGTTAATTCTTTACAAGGATTAAATGTTAAATATTTTTATAATCCTTTTTATGATATTACTAACAGTATTGCATCATTATGGTTTGCAAAAAAAGAATTATGTAATGATGATGTTATTATTGCAAATGCTGATGTTTTTTGGGAACAAGATATTTTGGATGTTGTTCTAGAAGATAACCAAGAACAGGTTATGCTAATGGATACTAGTAGGGGAATGGATTATCTATTTAAATGTGAAGGATCAATACTTACAAATCATGGAAAAGAACTTGATGATTTTACTGGAGAATATGTTGGTATTGCTAAAATTAGACAAGATTTTCTGAATAAATTTTTAGGAAGATTAGAAATTTTTATTGAAAGACAACAGCATAATTTATGGTGGGAAAATGTTTTGTATTCTTTCATAGATGAATTTGAGATTAATGTAAAAGATGTAAGCAATATGTTTTGGTCAGAGATAGATTTTATTGAAGACTATAATAGAATAGTTGAATATCGTAAGCAAAGAAATTCATAAGTTTTTTATAACCAAATTAATAATTTAAGAATTAAGTATTTTCAAAATCTAAAATAGGTATATAGTAGTAGAATTATTGTAATAATTATATTGATTAATTTACGCAATAGTTTATAAAGAAATTATTAAACTATATGGATCTATAGAATAACTACTTTAAAACTTTATGGATTGTTATGTTAATTACTACAAGGTAAAATAAAAAATTGAATTGGTATGGAGTTAACTTATGAATAGTTATAAAAAGAATAAATCAAAAAAGAAAAAAATAATAATATTATCTATAAGTATTATTTTAGGTATTATACTTGCAGTAATTGCTGGAGGGTATATTTATATAAATAAAACCCTTGATAAAGTAGAAAGTATAGAAGTTAATACTGATAATATTGGAATAAATACTGAAACAAAAGAAGAATTTAAGGAAATAAAGAATATAGCTTTACTTGGTATAGATTCAAGAGATGATGACTTAGTAGGAAGATCCGATTCTATTATGATTCTTACTTTAGATAGTGTTCATAATAAGATAAAACTTTCATCTATAATGAGAGATTCTTATGTTAATATAGATGGACATGGAAGGGATAAGATAAATCATGCCTATGCCTTTGGTGGAGCAGAATTAGCATTAAAAACCTTAAATGAAAACTTTGATTTAAACATAAGTGAAGTTATGGTAGTTAATTTTAATTCTCTAGTAAATATAATTGATAAAATAGGTGGAGTTAATATTGATATAACTGATGAGGAAGTTTCTCATATTTCAGGAATATCATCCCCAGGGGAACACTTATTAAATGGTAATCAAGCTTTAGCCTATTCTAGAATTAGATATGCAACTGGTGGAGATTATAAGAGAACTGAAAGACAAAGAACAGTTATAAATGCAATATTTAATAAGTTGAAAAATACATCTTTAACTGAATATCCACAATTAGTTAATGAGTTTTTACCATATATTCAAACTAATATGTCTAAAAGTGCTTTATTAGGATTAGGTACTGAATTTAGTGGACTTGCAATGAAGGGCTTAGAGCAGGATAGATTTCCAAGAGATGAACAGGCTGAAGGGCAAATGATAAATGGAACTTATTTTTTAACTTTTGATATTCAGAATGTTAAGGCTTCAATGAAAGATTATATATTTAATGATAAATAAAAATGTTCATAATAATTATATTAAAAACTTCAAAGGTTAATTACTTTTGAAGTTTTTTTATGGGAGGTATAATATGGCTTTATTCAACAAATTAGAAAAGCCTATATTTTTAAAGGAAGAAAGCGAATTAAGATACTATATATTAAAACTTAATGAGCTTTATAATAGGGCTGATGGAGAATAAAAAAATAAAATTGAGAAAGAAATAAAGATAGCTACTTTAGGGGAAATTGGGGAAAAAAATATAGCCTTTGAACTTAAGAATAGTAATATTCCAATGTATGTTCTTCATGATATTAATTTAGAAATAGATGGATTAACAGCTCAAATTGATTATATAGTAATAACTAGGAAAGTTACCTTTATAATTGAGTGCAAGAATTTAATTGGAAATATAGAGATAGATTCTAATGGGAATTTTATTAGAACATATAAAATGAATACTAGATATATAAAAGAAGGGATTTATTCTCCAATAACTCAAAATCAAAGGCATTTAGAAGTATTAAAGAAGTTAGCAAAAGAAAGTAAAAGTAATATAATTATGAAGAAATTATTTGAAAAAGTCTTTGATGATAACTATAAGTCCATAGTTGTTTTAGCAAATCCTAAAACTTATTTAAATTATAAGTTTTCCAAAAAGGAAATTAAAGATAAAGTTATAAAAGCTGATCAATTAATTGATTTTATTAAGGAAACTAATTTAAAGAGTAACTCTATAGCTTTAAATGATGAAGATTTAAAGAGTAAGGCAGATAAAATACTAAGTTGGCATAAGATCGACAAAATGAGTTATGTTAATAAATATGAAAGATTATTAGAGGAATTTAGTACTTATATTAATACTAAGAAAAGTGAAGAAATAAGAACTGAAGTTAGTAATATAAGTTCTATAAATAACACTAATATAAATGAAGAGATAATTAAAAGCTTAAAGTCATTTAGACTCAAAAAGAGTAAAGAAGAGGGGAATAAGCCTTATTTTATTTTTAATGATAAGCAGATGATGGAGTTAATTAATAAGATGCCTACAAATAATAATGAATTAAAAAGAGTTTCAGGCTTCGGTAATGTTAAAGTTGAAAAGTATGGAGAAGATATAATAAAAATAATTTTAGAGTATAAATAGTTTAAGATGGAAGATATATTACTAATCATTTATAAAATTTAAAACAAAAATTGAATATTTTTTGTAATAAATGATATAATTATATATAATAGTAACAAAAATTATAACTTTTATATAGGAGTGATTATATATGAATAAGGCATATGAACCATTTAAACTTCCAATAGATAATATAATTGATGTAAATAAATTTATTAATGAACTTCTTGAGGCAAATAAGCTTTTAGGTATATATGATGTACTACTTCAGAAATCAAAAGTAAATCCTAATTTATTACTAACACCAATAACACTGCATGAAGCAATACAATCAACAAGAATAGAGGGAACACAGGTAACTTTAGATGAGATGCTTGAGTATGCTGTTGATGAGAGTAAAAAAAATACTGATATCGAAGAAGTTGTAAATTACTCTATGGCTTTAAGGAGTGGAGAAAGATTTTTACAAAGGATTCCTATATCTACAAGATTGATAAGAGAAATGCATAAGATTTTATTGTCTGGTGATGTAAGAGGAAATAATCGAAATCCAGGAGAGTTTAGATCAATTCAAAATTTTATAGGACCACAAGGATGTACAATTGAAAATGCTTCATATATACCTCCAGAACCACAGCTAGTTCCAGAATATATGAGTAATTTAGAGAAGTATATAAATGAACCTACAGATAAATTAAATGATTTAGTTAGAATAGCAATTATACATGCACAGTTTGAAACAATACATCCATTTTTAGATGGTAATGGAAGAATAGGTAGAATACTTATTCCACTTTATTTATATGATAAAGGATTAATAAGTTCACCAAACTTTTTTATTAGTGAGAGTCTAGAGAAGGATAAATACAAATATTATAAATTATTAAATGATACGAGAGTAAGTATAGAAAATGTGGATATAGCATCTCAGAGATGGAATGAATGGATAAGTTTTTTTGTTAATGCAATAATAAACCAAGCAAATAAAAATATAAAATTAATAGATGATATTGAAGGACTATATAAAACAACTATAGGAATTAGTACTAAATTAATAAGTAATAATAAGATTATTGATATAGTAAATGTAATGTTTGAAAAACCAATATTTACAAAGAAGACAATTTTAGAAAGAGTAGAAATACCTAATAGTACTTTAGGAAATTATTTGAATAAGTTAGAAGAAGAGAGAGTAATTTATTCAGATGGAAGAATTAGAAATAAAAAATATTATTTCTATGACTTAATTAATATTTTAAGATAACTTAATTTTATAAAAATAGTAAAATATAATGCTAAGATTATTTTAGTTCTATGGCTAAATAACTAGCATTATATTTTTTTATAAATATTTTTCTCAATTTTATTCTAAACTGGGTACTTATTTAATGACAGGCTATTCAAGATTAAGAATTATGGAGGGTATTAAATATGCAATATTCATTTTTAGGTTATTCAGTTAAAAAGATTATGGAGTTAGGTTTAGATGTTAAGGATGTAACAATTCTTAGGTATTTTGATGATTTTAGGGAAAGTGGCAAAATGAATTATGAAATAATAGAAGGAGTTAAGTACTATTGGATAAGCTATCAAAATATCGAAAATGGTTTACCTTTCTTAGGTTTAGGAAAGAGAACTATTATGATGAGAATGTTAAAACTAAGAGACCTAGGAGTTTTATCTCATTATACTAAAAAAGAGGGGGGAACTTTTTCTTATTATGCTTTAGGGGAGAGATATAAGGAGTTAGTATATATTAAAGATAGTAATAATGATAGTGATTCTAGAGGTGGACAAACTTTTGGAGATCATGATGCTATTAATGGTTGTAGTGATGGACAAGCTACAGGTTATACTGCTTGTATTGATACTATTAATGCTTCTAGAGATGAGAAAGATGCTAATTGCCTTGATACTATTAAAGATTGCGGGGATGGAGAAGCTACTTCTTATTATAAGGAAGAAAATAATGAAGAGACCTTTAATAAGTCAGTGAATAATAATGAAGAGGATATTCAAAATAATATACAAGGAAGAGATTATTTAAAGGATTTTGAAGAGTCTAATTATAAAAAAGAAGAGAGGGTATTCCTAAATAATAATAGGGGTTATGCAGAGAAATGTTCAACAAATACTCATCTATTAAATAATTCATCTACTATATTAACTAATATATATAATAATATAAAAGAAAAGGTCAGTAGTATAATTAATTATTTAAATTCTAAGGTTGGTGTTATGTATAAGGCAAGTAACAGTAAAACTATTAATTTAGTGAAGGCTAGATTAAAAGATGGATTTACTATTGAGGATTTTAAAACTGTTATAGACAAGAAGGTTAAAGCTTGGAAGGGAACTAGCTTTGAGCAGTACTTAACTCCATTTACCTTATTTGGAGAGAAGTTTGAAGTTTATTTAAATCAAAAAATAGTAAAGTCAGATGAAAGTAAAAATAATAATTCTTATGGGAATAAAATAAGTTATTCCAGTAATAGAAAATTGAAGTTCGATAATTTTAAAGGCCGTGAATATGATTATGATGAGCTAGAAAAGAAATTATTAGGATGGGATTAGCAATAATAATTAATAGAAATATATATTCATAGATTTAATAGTACTATGACAGATAGTTCTATGATAGTAAATGCAATTAGCCTTATAACATCAGAAAGAATTAATTGAATACTAACTTATATTTAAATCTAATAACTATCACTTGGAAGATGAAAATGGCAATAAAAATGATATAAATGCAGTAATTAAATAAATTAAATAAGGGAACTTTTTATTTTATAAAAAATTTAAATAGGGTATAATAATTAATATTTAAGGGAAGATAAGTAATTAAGTTTAATATAGAATATATAATGAAATGTATTAATGAGGTGTAGAGAAGATAATGAAGAATGAGAATTATCATAGGTTTTTAAAGGTGTTAAAAGAAACAAAGGGAGTTCACAATTCTTTAAATGAAATTTTAAAATACGATTTTATATATAATTCAAATAAAATAGAGGGAAGTACATTTACAATAGAAGCACTTCAACTTTTATTTGAAAAAAATATAGTAATGGGAGTTCATACTTTAGATGATGTTCAAGAAACTGTTAATTCTTTCTATACTTTTGATATGGTATTAGATAAAATAGATGAAAAGCTCACTTTAGAAATGATAAAAGAATGGCATGCTAGTTTAATGTATAGAACAAGATTGTATGATATGGGGTTAGCAGGAGTATTTAAAAAATATCAAAATAGAATACTTGGAGCTAAATTTGATACTGCGAATCCTTGGGAAGTAGAAGATAAGTTAAATGCAATTATAGAAAAATTTTATAGCCTAAAGGAAGTTACAATTTATGATATAGCAAAATTCCATTTCGAATTTGAATGTATACATCCATTTCAAGATGGAAATGGTAGAATAGGTAGATTTATATATTTAAAGCAATTATTAGATAATAGATTAGATTTAAAATATATGAATGGTGAATCTTCAGATGAATATAAAAGAGCATTAGAAGAATCAACATTTGATAATATAAAACCGTTAGTTGATTATATAGAAATGCAAAAGGATTTTATAAAAGAAAATGAAAAAATGTTTTAGCGAATGGGCATTGTACACTAGAAGGTAGATCAGCAAGTGGGGTAACTTTGTATCACACAAGCACATAAGGTGATTATATAAAGCAGGTGAAAGTAAAAAATCATCTGTTTTTTTATTTTATTATTGAATAAGAAAAAATATAATAGGCGATAGCTAAAATTCCATCGCCTATTGTATTAACATAGTACAATAACTTTAAAAGGGGTAGTTTGAGCTGGTATACTTCTGGTGGTTGCTCCATAAATAACAATAAGATTGTGATTAGCTAGATTATGAGAAAATAGCTGTCCATTTCTAATAACTACAAGTGTAGAAGAAGATAAATTAAGCTTTAGCTCATTATCACTGCTAATGAGGTTAGAATTGAAATAACTTACCTTTATATTAGGAAAGGAACTGGTTTTGTGCATTACAAGAGCTCTGTACTGTGGAGGGTAAATTAATGGAACAGGAGCATTGCCATCATAATAGCCTGCTACCATATCACCTGGAAGAAGTATTTCATTATTCAAAATATAGGCTTCTGGTGACACCACAAAATTAGTTGGATTTCCATTATCATCCCGAAGGGATATTAGTTTATAGCAGCCCAAGTTTTCCTGGGATTCATTAATCAAAAAATCCTCTATGGTTTCTATAGTACCAGTAATTGAGAAGAAGTTAATAATTATACCTCCTAAGAGAATTATATATATAATATAAATTATTCTTAATAGCTATAGGATGTGCTTAATAGATCTAGTTATCTTGTTAATGATAAGGAGAATGTAAGGAGATATGATTATGTTAAGTTAGAAAAACAATTATTAGCATTGGAATTATGATTATAATTTAAACTTAAATTTAAATAAAATTATTATTATAATTTTACTAATTAAGGTTAAATATGGTATAATATAAAAGTGCAAATAAAAGTTACATTATTATTTATAACTTTAATAAATTAATTAAATAATATATAGGTATTAGGAGGTATTATGATGAAAAATAAAAAATCAATTATTTCTTTATTAACATCAGTGCTTTTGGTAATGCAATTATGTATTAATCCTATAATTACATATGCAGATGTTAATGCCCACAATATAGGAACAACTAATGATGAAAAAGTTATAGCTAAGGAAGAAACAAAGGTGAAAAATGTTTACTTTAATAAGAGTGAAGTGAGTGTTGGAGAGACATTGGAAATATTTGCTGATATAGAAAATCTACATGAAGGCAGCAAAGTATATGCTAATATATGGTTCCCACAAAATAATTTAGAATATGAATTAAAATATAGTGAGGAATTAAAATTATATACTACAAATATAAAAATTGAAGAAAACTTTAGATATAAAACCATTAATTTGCTTGGAATAGATATTCGTAATGATAATGAAAGTAATATGCAATATCAATCAAAACTATTTGTAACTGTAGCAGATGAAAATGGTGTAACAGATAAAGTAGCTCCTGTAATTAATTCAGTAAAGGTTAACAAGAATGAAATTGCAGTTGGTGAAACTCTAGAAGTATCAGTAGATGCAACTGATGATGTTTCAGGAATTTCAGAAGTACTTGGCTCATTGGGAATTAATGGACAATATAAAGAATTAAAATTTTCATATGATGATGTTAATAAGACATATAAGAGCTATTTCAAAATACCAGAGGAGTTAAAGTATAAAACAATAAGTATAACTAATATTACAGTTATTGATAACTCTGATAAAAGTAGCTACTCATCAGATTTGATAAATGTTAGTATACTTGATGAAAAGGGAAATAAAGATGATATAAAGCCAGTAATTAAATCAGTTGAATTTGATAAAGAATATTATAAGTTTGGAGATACTCTTAAACTTTATGTAGATGCTTATGATAATGAAACTGGAATTCAGTTTATTGAAGCCTATATTAAAATAGGAATATATACAAAGCTTGTATCACTACAATATAATGAAGATTTAAATAAATATGTTGGTGAAATATATCTAAGTGAAGATATGATAGGAAGTAAAATTACCTTAGCAAATTTAAGAGTTGCTGATAATGCATATAATTATGCTGATTTTAATGAAGATGTATCAGCATATATTTTAGATAATGATGGACAACTTGATAAGGAAGCTCCAGTAGTAACATCAATTGAATTTAATAAGGACAAGCTTAATTTAAATGATAAATTAGAAATCACTTTAAATGCAACAGATAACATTTCTGGAATAGACGAAATTAAGGCTAAAATAAATGTATCAGATAAGAGTTTTATATATAGTTTTTCTAAATATGATTCAAGTAGTGATAAATATATTTTAGTAATTAAGACAGAAGATTATATGTATTTTAAGGATTTAAATATTGAATATATAGAAGCTGTTGATTATGCTGGAAATGTAAATAAAATAGAAGTTAATAAATTTATTACAGTTACAAATGAATCTAGAATAATTGATGATTATACAGATATAAATACTATTATTGAAGAAATTAAAGCTTCAGGAGAAAATCAAATTAATATACTTTTAAATAATAAGGAGAAAGTAGTTGATAAGGAGATTTTTAATGCTATTGCTGGAACTGATAAAATAGTTTCTTTTATACTAGAGGATGGAACTGTATGGACCTTTAAGGGAAAAGATATAAATAATGAAAATGTAGCTACAATAAAACTTTCTATTAGTAATATTCCAACAGAAGAGGCTAAAAAGGAAATTGAAAGTTTAACCGATGATGCGATATTTATAAAATTTAATCATCATGGGTATTTACCAGGAAGAGCTTTAGTTAAAGTAAAAATGAATAATGAAGAACTTTTAGGTAAGAAATTAACCTTATATTATTATAATCCAGAAACTAAGGAAGTAGAAAAGATTAGTGATAATATATTTATAGATAAAGATGGATATGCTATCTTGGAAATAGATCATTGCAGTGATTACTTCTTATCTGCAAATGCAAATTTACTAGGTACAGAGGAAACTGAAAATAATCAAGATAATCAAGGACAAGCTTCTAATAATAGTACAGAAGTGAATCAAAATTCTGCTAACCAAGAAGGAGGAAATATTGAAAATATAAATAAGGATCTACCAAAAACAGGTGGAACTAACCCCATATTTGCTTTACTTGCTGGATTTTCATTATTGGGTACTGGAAGCATTTTAACTATAAAAAAGGAATTATGAAAAAGAATAAAAGGTGTTTAGACGCAATGTAAAAATAATAATTAGAGGTTGTGAAAACAACCTCTTTTTGTTAGTTTAACTATAATGTTTTCATATCTATTTTTAAATAAATAAATATAGGATATAATAATATAAAGATTAGTAATTATTTAAGGAGGTTCAGCTATGGATAAATTAAAAGAGATAAGATGGAAGCAAAGGTTTGAGAATTTTAATAAATCATATGTATTATTAGATAAGTATTCAAAAAAAGAAGATTTATCAGAGCTTGAACAAGCTGGGCTGATACAATTTTTTGAGATGACTTTTGAGTTGGCGTGGAAGGTACTGAAGGATTATTTAGAATCTGAAGGATATATTGTTAAGAGTCCTAGAGAAACTATAAAACAAGCTTTCCAAATTGAATTGATTAATGATGGACATATTTGGATGGAAGCTTTAACAATTAGAAATTTAACTACACATACTTATGATGAAAAGTTAGTGAACAAATTAGTTAATGATATAATAAATGTTTATTTTCCTGAGTTAAAGTTATTACATGACAAGTTAGAAAAGGAATTATAAAAATATGTTTGGATTATTAGAAAAAGATATTAAATATATAATAGATACTTTAAGTAAATTTCCAGAAATAGAAAAGGGAATTATCTTTGGAAGTAGAGCAATTGGGAATTACAAAAAAGGATCAGATATAGATTTAGCTTTAATAGGGAAAAACATAACAAATAATATTTTGTATGATGTAAGTGACTATCTAAATGAGGTTTATCCAATACCATATTTTTTTGATATAGTACATTATGATAATATAAGCAATGTTAATCTTAAAAAACATATAGATGATTATGGGAAAGTTATATATACAAAATTATAATTAATAAAGGATAAGTGTTCAGAAAAATAATTGAGCACTTTTTTTATATTTTTTAAAAATCTTTTATCACCTGCGTATATAAGATATGAGGAGGTGATAATGATGGCAGCAAGTTCAGTATTAGTTGGAAATTCTATAGGATTAAGCTACTTAGTAGGAGTTGATTCTAAGGGAAATGATGTTTTTAAGGGACAAAGCTTTAAGAACATTTCAGCTACTGCAACAGATGAAGAGTTAGTTGCATTATCTGATGCTATAGAAGGAATCCTAGAACATAGGGTTACAACTATAAAAAAGGAGCAAACTTATATAGTAACTAGAGGATAGGATTATCTGTAGTTTATTAGTAAGTTAATAAGGACATTATTTTCGAGGAAAGGAGGACATGCAATGATTCAAAGAACTGCAAGTATGAGTTTTAAAGATGTAGCTGGTAAAAAGCACACTTTATCAGTTAAGGATATAAAAGAAAATGTTGATAATTTATCTATAGTATCTCTTATGGATACTGTTATTAATAAGAAGCTTATTAAAACAGAAGCTGGTGACTTAGTTGAAAAGCAAGGAGCTCAAATAGTTGTTAAGGACACAACTGAAGTTAAATTTTAGTATGTAAATAAAAATATATAAATCTCCACTTTATATATAGCCCTTAGTAGAGTTATTATTGATTCTACTAAGGGTAATTTAATATTATATAATGATAACGTTACAAATTATTTATTGACAACGTTATATATGTATGATAATATTTAAGCAAGTTAATAATGTTAGTAATTAGGATTGTTACTGGTAAGCAGGCGAGACCTAAGATGTATATATATATTTGGGAATAACTATATATATACATCTTAGGTTTTTTTAGGCAAAAATTCATATATGCTAG
The DNA here is from genome assembly GCA_934746015.1 of uncultured Clostridium sp. GTDB lineage: Bacteria > Bacillota > Clostridia > Clostridiales > Clostridiaceae > Clostridium. Next base: position 286,616 of record CAKVEW010000001.1, on the reverse strand, counting down.
GAGAGTCATCTATGAGAATTACACGCATAATAAATAATAATGTAATATGTGCAGTAAATGAAAGGAATCAGGAGAGAATTCTTTTAGGAGCAGGGATTGGATTTCAAAAGAAAAAAGGTGAAAAAGTTGAAAAAAGTAGAATAGAAAAAGAATTTTTCTTGAAATCAAAATCCGTTTCTGGAAAACTTTTCTCTATATTAACTCAGATTCCTATGGAATATATGAGGGTTACAGAGAGCATTATAAAATATGCAAAAGAAACCCTTAATGAAGAGCTAAGTGAAAATATTTATTTGACTTTAACAGATCATATAAGTTTTTCTATGGCAAGGCAAGAAAAGGGATTACCTTTTAGTAATGCATTATTGTGGGAAATAAAAAGGTTCTATCCTAAAGAATTTTCTATAGGATTAAAGGCCTTAGAGTTTCTAAATGAAGAGTTTAATATAGAATTGCCAGAAGATGAAGCAGCTTCAATTGCAATGCATATTGTAAATGCTGAACTTGGTGGAGGAATAAGAGATACTATACAAGTTACTGAGGTTATTCAAAATGTATTAAATGTAATAAGATATCATTTTAAAATTGATATAGATGAAAACTCACTATATTATAGTAGATTTTTAACTCATTTAAAGTTTTTTGCTTATAGGATTTTAAATAGTACCTTTAGTGAATTAGGGGATGAAGATTTTGAAGAAGTTGTTAAACATAAATATCCTGAATCCTATGAATGTGCTTTAAAGATTGCACAATTAATTGGAGAAAAATACAAAAAAGAATTAAATTCAGATGAGTTAGTTTATTTAACTGTTCACATTAAAAGAATTATAACAAATTAGTAAAAATCGAAGGAGATTTATTTACTAGGATTGTTACTGATAGTGCAGGCAAGACCTAGAGTATTAAGAATAATTTATTTGTAAATTGAATTTTTATAAATTTAGTTTACATTTAAAGGCTATTTTTAATACTCTAGGTTTTTTTAATAAATTTTAATAAAAATTTGTAAGGAGAGATAAAATATGGATTTTAAGAAGACAGCCACTGAAATATTAAAATTAGTTGGCGGAGAAAAAAATGTAGCTAGCGTTACAAATTGTATGACTAGATTAAGATTTAATTTAAATGACGTTAGTAAGGCTGATACAGCTGCTATAAAGAAACTTGAAGGAGTTCAAGGTGTAGTAAATAAAAATGGACAATTCCAGATAATAATAGGAACTAATGTAAGTAAGGTTTGTGATGAAATACATAAGTTAGGTAACTTTGCTGAAAGTTCATCTTCAGATTCAGAAAATAATGAAACAGGAATTATAAATAAAGTTTTAGGTACTATTACAGCAATATTTACTCCTGTTATTCCAGCACTAGCAGGATCAGGTATGATAAAGGCTTTATTAGCAGTATTAAAGCTTTTTGGATGGGTAGATGCTGGTACTCAAACCTATGCTTATTTAACATTTTTAAGTGACACAGTATTCTATTTCTTACCAGTTATATTGGCTTATTCAGCTGCTAAGAGATTTAAATGTAGTCCTTATTTAGCTGCTGTACTTGGAGCAGCGTTATTACATCCAAGTTTTACAGCTTTAAATACTGGTGATCCAGTTGCTTTCTTTGGAATACCTGTAAGAATGATTTCTTATGGTTCAAGTGTTGTTCCTATACTTTTAATAGTATTTGCACAATCATATATTGAAAAGTTTGCAAAGAAAATATCACCTGCATCAGTTAAAGTATTTTTAGTACCACTTATTACTTTAGTACTAACTTCTTTAGTAGGATTTACTGCTTTAGGACCTTTAGGAAACTATATTGGTCAAGGTCTTGCTGTTGGAATGAACTTTATAAATGATAGAGCTGGATGGTTAATTCCTGTAATTATGGGTGCTTTTACTCCATTATTTATAATGACTGGTATGCATTACTGCTTTGCACCTATCCAACAAATTCAATATTCAACTTTAGGATATGGTACAATTTTAGGACCTGGTATGTTATCATCTAACATAGCACAAGCAACATCAAGCTTAGTAGTTGGATTAAAAACTAAGAATAAGTCATTAAAGCAATTAAGTCTTTCAAGTAGTGCTACTGCATTTATGGGAATTACAGAGCCAGCTTTATATGGTGTAAACTTTAAACTTAAAAAGCCTTTATATGCTTCTATGATAGGTGGAGGTATAGCTGGTCTTTATGCAGGTATAACAGGAATAAGAACTTATGCATCTGCAACAGCAGGACTTGCTGCAATTCCAGTTTATATTAGTGATGATATGTCAAATGTTATTAATGCATGTATTACAATAGTTATTTCAATAGTTGCTACTGCAATAGTTACTTTAATACTAGGATTTGATGATATTAAGGAAGAAAATGAAGAAACATCTACAGATAAAGTAGAAGGATTAAATAAAGGTAAATCAATAGTTGGTGAAATAACTGTAGCATCTCCAGTTGAAGGAGAAGTTATTCCACTATCAGAAGTTAATGATGATGTATTTGCACAAGAGCTTATGGGTAAAGGTGCAGCTATTATACCAACTGAAGGGAAAATATTTGCTCCATTTAATTGTAAAGTTGAGTCTTTATTTAAAACAAATCATGCTATTGGATTAAAAGATAAAAATGGTGTGGAATTATTAACTCATATTGGAATAGACACAGTGAAATTAGGGGGTAAATTTTTCAAATCTCATATAAAACAAGGTGATGAAGTTAAGGCTGGAGATTTATTAATAGAGTTTGATAAAGATGCTATTAAGGATGCTGGATATGATATAACTACATCAGTTATTGTAACTAATACTAATAATTATATGGATGTATTAGGAACAGAAAAAACTTATGTTAAGAAAAATGATACCTTAATAAGAGTTCTTAGCTAGGAAAGGAGAATTTTAATGTCAACAAGATTTAATGAAGGATTTCTATGGGGAGGTGCTATAGCAGCTAACCAATGTGAAGGTGCTTATAATGAAGATGGAAAAGGATTATCTATTCAAGATATAATGCCAAATGGAGTAGTAGGACCAATTTCTCATGGACCTGTAGAGGAAAACTTAAAACTAATTGGAATAGATTTTTATCATAGATATAAAGAAGATATTAAGTTATTTGCAGAAATGGGATTTAAGACATTAAGATTTTCTATTGCTTGGTCTAGAATATTTCCTAATGGAGATGAAGAAACTCCAAATGAATTAGGATTACAATTTTATGATAATGTTATAGATGAGTGTCTTAAATATGGCATTGAACCATTAGTAACCTTATCTCATTATGAAACACCACTTCATTTAGCTAAAACTTATGACGGATGGAGAAGTAGAAAACTAATAAAGTTCTTTGAAAATTATTGTAGAGTAGTTTTTGAACGTTATAAGGGTAAGGTAAAATATTGGTTGACATTTAATGAAATTAATTCAGTAATACATTTTCCATTAATGGGAGCTGGTATATTAACGCCTAAAGAAGAGCTAACTAAGCAAGATGTTTATCAAGCAGCTCATCATGAATTAGTTGCAAGTGCACTAGCTGTAAAACTTGCTCATGAAATTATGCCAGATGCAAAGGTTGGATGCATGGTTCTTGGAGTATGTAATTATCCAATGACTCCACATCCAGATGATATGATTGCTTCAATGGAACGTGATAGAGATCTTATGTTCTTTACAGATATTCATGTAAGAGGTAAGTATCCAAGATATACAAAGAAGTTATTTAAAGACTTAGGTATTAATATTCAAATGGAACCAGAAGACGAAGAAATACTAAAAAATACAGTAGATTTCATATCCTTTAGTTATTATATGAGTAAATGTACAGCTAAGGATTTATCAAAGTATGAGAAGGGAAGAGGAAATCTTACTTCAGGAGTTAAGAATCCATACTTAGAGGAATCAGAATGGGGATGGCAAATAGACCCTCAAGGCTTAAGATATATATGTAATTATTTTTATAATCGTTATGAAAAACCATTATTTATTGTTGAAAATGGCTTAGGTGCTGTTGATGAATTAGTGGAAGTCCATGGAGAAAAAACAGTAATAGATGATTATCGTATAAAATATTTAAATGATCATTTAGTAGAAGTTGGAAAAGCTATAGAAGATGGGGTTGAAATAATGGGATATACAAGTTGGGGATGTATAGATTTAGTAAGTGCTTCTACAGCAGAATTAAAGAAAAGATATGGATTTATATATGTTGACAGACAAAATGATGGTTCAGGGACTTTAGACCGTTACAAGAAAAAAAGTTTCAACTGGTATAAGGAAGTTATAAGAACTAACGGGGAAAGCTTAGTAGAGTAAGATTACTTTAAAGATTTATTATAGTTTAAAATCACAAAGGTACTATTTTCAATGAGATAATAGTACCTTTTTCCTGAAAATTGATATAAAACACGGTATAAATAATTGAAAATTCTGACTATTTATGATAATATTTTTGTAGAACGTTATGGTAAACCATAAATTCCCCGAAAAGATCAAGGTCTAATTGGCTTTGGTCTTTTTTCCAATATAAAGGAGGTTATATAATGAGGTTATATGATAGTAATGAATCTATAGAATTAAAAAATCCTTTAGAAGGACAGCATGTTTTATTTGTTGGTGATAGCATAACAAATGGTGCTAAGGATACCTATAAAAAGTCTGGGTGGGCAGGACGAATAGGAAGAGAAAACAAGATGATATGGAAAAATGCAGGCATTAGTGCTGCTTCAGTATCAAATATAAGAGGAAGTAATCAAATTGTAACTCAAATTATTAATAGCAGAAGTCATAAATATGATTATGTTATCTTACATGGTGGAGTTAATGATGCTATGGATAGTGCACCAATTGGGAATATTACTAGTTCATTTAATATAGCAGAATTTAATAATAGCACCTTTGCAGGAGGGCTAGAGGAATTGTTTTGTTATGCATATAAATGCTTCTATGGAGCAAAAATTGGATATATTGTAAATTATGCTACTCCAAATTCTAATTGGGGTGGAGAAACAAAGGATATGAGTTCTTATTTTAATATGGCAAAAAAAATCTGTGAAAAGTGGAAGATTCCATATATAGATTTATTTGATGGTAAAGTTGAGGTAAATGGAAAGCTTTTATCCTATAGTTATGACATTTTAAAAATGGATACATCTGAATGTTTATATGATTGTGATTTGGGAGAAGTCCATATAGGGGGAAAGGGTTATGATGTTATTTCTCCATATTTAGCTGATTGGATGAAGACATTATAATAAAAGATTAATAGATTAAATAATATAAGGAGCTTTTTTATTAGAGCTCCTTATATTATTTGTTTTGGTTTAAAATTGGTATAAAAAATGATTATAATATAATTTAAAAATGTTTAGAAATAGTTTGAATATTATAAAAAATAGGAGTATCATAATAGTATAAATATTGAATTAATTGTAAAAATGGTATAAAAAAGTATCTTTTTACAATAATTTTGATTTTTTTTAAGGAGGTGTAAACATATTCCTAGAAATTTAAAATATAAACTTACAATTTAGATTGTTACAAGAAGGGACGTGAGAATTTGCTTAAAATTATTATTTGTACTCATTCAAATTTGGCTATGGGGTTAAAGGATTCCCTTACAATGATTTTAGGAAATGAGCCAAAGGATCTTTATGTTATGCCATTTCTTGAGGGAGATGACATGATGGAATATAGCAATAAATTAAAAGAAATTGCTGAAGAGTACGAGGAAAAGGGAGAAGAATATGTTTTTCTTGTAGACCTATATGGGGCTACTCCATTTAATGCATCGGCAGCAGCTTTAGCAAATTTTGATACAAAGATTATAGCAGGTGTAAATCTAGGGCTATTATTAGAACTAGTAGTAGCAAGAGATTTTTCAGAAGATTATGACTTGCTTTTAAAAGAATGCCTTGAAAAATCTAAAGATAATATGAAAATCGTGGGAATGAGAGAAATGTTTGAATAGGGGGAGAGACATATGTTAACACTAGTTCGTTGTGATGATAGATTAATTCATGGACAATGTATGACAGTAATTATTAAGGAGTACGATATTGAAAGAATATTAGTTGTTGATGATTTCACTGCTAAAAATTCAATTTTAAAAACAGTATTTCAAAAGGCAATGCCATCAGAATTAAAGGGCAATGTTTATACTATAAAGGATTCAGTGCCAGAAATTACAGAGGCAATGAATAATAATGAAAGAACTTTATTACTTATGAAGAGCCCTATAGTTTATAGAGATTTGAGAAAAGAAGTTGCTAATCTTCCATTGGAGCTTAATATTGGACCTATGAGTAATAGAAGAGGAACAACTTCTGCTACACCAACAGCCCATTTGCTTCCTCAAGAGGCGGATGCAATTAAGGAATTGACAGAAGAAGGTGTACATGTTTATTTTAGACAAGTACCTTCACAAAAAACCGTTGAATGGGATGAAGTTAAAGATAAATTTTAGACTAAATTTTAGACAAAAAAGGGAGGAATAAAAATGACCTTAGTTCAAGCTTTAATAATTGGATTATTAGGATGGATGAGTTCTATATATTCTCCTGTTCTTGTTGGAGGACTAGGTGGATGGTACACACTAGGAAGACCTTTAGTTTCTGGTATGGTTATAGGACTTATTTTAGGAGATGTTAAAACCGGTATTATTTTAGGAGCAGCAATACAATCTTTATATATTGGACTTGTTACTCCAGGTGGATCAATGCCATCAGATGTTAACTTTGCTGCATGGATAGGTATTCCATTAGCATTAGTAGCTGGAGCAGGAACAGAATATGCTCTTGCAATTTCAGTGCCACTAAGTCTTTTAGGAGTAGCTGCAGTATATACAACTGTTGCTATCAACTTATACTTTGTTCATAAACAAGATGCATTAATAGATGCTGGAAAGTTGGAAAAAGCAATAAACATACCTGTAGTTGGACAAATTACAAACTTTGTTATTAGATTTTTCCCAATCTTCCTTATAAATTATTTTGGAGCAGATTTTGCTACTAAAATGATTAGCATAATGCCAGATTGGCTTACAGGTATACTTCAAATGTTTGCACCAATGCTACCATTAATAGGTTTCACTCTTTTATTAAAGATGATAGTAAAGAAGAAATTCGATTTAATCTACTTCGTATTTGGCTTCTTCTTAGTAGCAGTTATGAATCTAGATATGATATCAATAGTTATTATAGGCGGATTATTAGCTTATGTATTATATAATAAGAACAATAATAAGGAGGTGTCCTTATAATGGCTGAGCAAAAAAGTAAATTATCAAAAAAAGTAATAAAAAAGGCTTATTGGGATTGGATGTTCTTTAATCTTTCAGTTCAAAACTTTGAAAGAATGCAAGGTCCTGGTATGGTTAGGATGCTTGGACAAGTTAAAGATGAGCTATATCCTAATGATCCAAAGGCTCAACAAGAAATGTTACAAAGACATACAATATTCTTCAATACAGAACCATATCTTGGTAGTATTGTACCAGGTATAGTTCTTGGTATGGAAGCTGAAAAGGCTGCTGGTGGAGATGTAGATGAAGAATTTATTAACTCTATTAAAACAGCACTTATGGGACCTTTCGCTGGAATAGGAGACTCTCTTCTTCCAGGTACATTAATACCAATATTACTTTCCATAGGAATGGGATTATGTAAAAATGGTGAAATTATAGGACCATTGTTCTATATTATAGCATTTTTAGGAATTATGTTCCCTCTTACTTGGTTCTTATTCTCTTATGGTGCTAAGGCTGGTGCAAATGCAGCTCAAGCAGTACTAGATAGTGGTATTAAAGACAAAGTAACAAATGCAGCAGGAATTGTTGGATTAGTTACAGTTGGTGCTATTACAGCATCTTATGCAAGTGTTAAAGTTGGATTAGTTTATAGTTCAGGTGAAATGACAGTAAATGTTGGGGAAATTCTTGAATCATTATTCCCTAAACTTCCAGTGTTGATTATGGCATTTTTAACATATCATTTAATGGTTAATAAGAAATGGTCAGTTGGTAAAATGATGCTATTATTCTTAATTATATCTATAGTTGGTTACTTTACTAAGATACTTATCTTATAAAAATATTATAAAAGTAATGTTTATAAATATTGGTTAATTGTGAGAGGAGTCTAAAATGAAAGAATCAGTAAGAAAGTTACAAAATGGAATTATTATTTCTTGTCAGGCTTATGAGGACACGCCTCTTTATGGTGCGGATTATATGAAGAAAATGGCCGAATCTGCAATTCTGGGAGGAGCAAATGGGATAAGAGCATGTTGGCCACAAGATATTAAAGCAATAAGAAGTATAACGGATTTACCTATAATTGGAATAAATAAAGTTATAAGTGATAAGAGTCCATTAACTAATGTGTTTATCACTCCAACTTTTGAATCCGCTGCTGAAGTAATAGAGGCAGGAGCAGATATACTAGGTATAGATTGCACAATTCGTGAGAGTCGTGGTTTTGATGAACTTTGTAATTTACTAAATAAAATTAGAGATAGATATCCTGAAATTGCAATAATGGCTGATTTAGCTACTTTAAATGAAGGTGTTAAAGTAGCTGAAACAGGACTTGTAGATATAATATCTACAACTCTATCAGGTTACACTTTAGAATCTTTAGGAAGTCATAAGGAGGGTCCAGACCTGGATCTTTTGAAATCATTAAAGGAAAAAGTGGATTTACCTATTAATTGTGAAGGAAGGATATGGGAGTTATCAGATCTAAAAAATGCTCTTGATGCAGGAGCAGATATGGTAACAATAGGAACAGCAGTAACGAGACCACATCTAATAACTAATAGGTTCGTAAAGTTCAACTTAGAATATCAAAAACATAAATAAGGGAATTAGAATATTAAAAGTATTAATGGAGAAATTTAAAGTAGAATGCAGAGTATAAGATATTGAGGCAATTATTAATTAATTAATTAATTAATTGATAATTAAAAATGGAACTCCGAAAGGAGTTCCCACCTCAATTCTACATTCTACATTTTACATTTTACATTTTACATTATTAATATTGGGGTGAAATCTATGATAATACAAAGTAAAAATGTATGGTTACATGAGGATTTTGTAGCAGCTCAATTAACAATTGAAGGAGATAAAATCATTAAGATTCAAGAATATAATAAAGAAACTCCAGATGTTGATTATGGAGAAAATTATATTCTTCCAGGCTTTATTGATATACATAGTCATGGTTATGGAGGAATAAGTGCATCAAAATCATCATCAGAGGAATTAGTGAAGTGGAAAAGATATTTACCAGAAGAAGGGGTTACTTCATTTTTACCTGCAGTTGAAACTCAATCTGAAGCTGATAATATAAAAGCATATAAAAATATAGTTACTACTATGAGTAATAATGATGGAGCAGAAATTTTAGGAATATATATGGAGGGTAATTTTATTTCAGAAAAGACTAGAGGGGCTCAATGTAAGGATTTTATAGTAAAGCCTTCTATAGATGTTCTTAAAAGATATATAGATGCTGCTGATAATAATTTAAAGCTTATATGTATTGCACCAGAAGAGGATGAAGGTTTTAAAGTATGTGAATATGCAAGTAGCAAAGGTATAAGGGTAAGTGTTGGACATAGTAATGCTACCTATAAGATTGTAAAAAATGCTATGAATCATGGAGCTATATCTATAACTCATACTTATAATGGGTGTCCTAGATTTCATCATAGAGAAGTTGGTGTAATAGGAGCGGCTATGGATATAGATGATCTTTATACAGAGGTTATTGGTGATGGAAGACATGTATCCTTTGAGGCTGTTAGAATACTAGGAAGGCTAAAGGGAAAAGAGAAGCTTATATTAGTTAGTGATGCTTTTCCATTAAAGGGTTATATGGGGGAATTACCTCTAGGAATTACAAGAACGGATGATGGCCAATTTGTAAATAGTGAAGGTAATCTTTGTGGATCGTCATTAAAGATAAATGAGGGGATAAATAATTTAATTAAAAAAGCTAAGCTTCCTTTAGTAACAGCAATTAATTCTGCAACTATTAACCCAGCTAAAATGTTAGGTATAAATAATAATAAGGGATCTATTGAGATAAATAAAGATGCAGACTTAGTAATAACAAATTCAGATTTTAAAGTTATGTGGACATATTGTAAGGGCAGAGAGGTATATAAAGGTGAATAGTATGAACGGTGTATTTCAGTTTGCAATAAATAAAGAGGAGTATTTAGAGTTTTTAAGGTTTAGATATGGACTTTCTAAGGAAAGTAAAAATAGAAAGCTGTGGATAGCCACTTCTATACCAACATTAATAATTGTAAGTGATATTTTCTTTAAGTTATATAATAAGTGGCAATATATTCTTTTATCAGTTTTATTAATTTCTCTTTGGATATTTATTGCTGTACCTAAGATTTGGAAGTGGATTTTAGGAAAACAATTTAATGAAAGTATTTTTGAAAGGGTTAATATAAAGGCCTTTGAAAATATTACAGCTGAATTTAGGGATAAGAATATTGTTATTAAGGATAGAGGAAACAATATAGAGATAAATTATAAGGATGTATCAAAAATAATTCCTATAAATAATATGTTTGTTATCTTATATAAGGGAAATGGAGTAATTTTATTACCTTATCGTGTCTTTAAGGAAGATAAAGATATAAAGGAATTTTTAATGGATATTGAAAAGAAAATGACGTATATAAATGAGAAAATTTTTACCAATTAATACCATGATAAAAATAAATAATACAATTATCAGTATATTATTATATTGACAATGAATAAGTTTTCACTTATAATTTAATTAAATTAAATTTTCAATACATTGAAAAGAAATTATTTAAAAAGTATTTTATATGGATCGTTACTGACGTATTTATTTGATCAGGCGTGACCGAAGATAATGGTATGTATATTGCATATCACTATTTTGGGTCATTTTTTATTGTTTCGGAGGTATATATGCGTATTAAGAAAGTATTTAACAACAATGTTGTACTTGTTGTTAATGACCTTAATGAAGAATTAATTGTTATGGGAAAAGGAGTTGGATATCAAAAGTTTCCTAAAGATTTAATAGATACTAATAAAATAGAAAAGAGATTTATATTTAATAATGAATATTCACTAAATGAGCTTAATACATTATTATCTAGAATACCTTTGAAAGATGTAGAGCTTGCAAGTGAAATTATTAAAATGGGAGAAGAATATTTAGGATATAAATTAAATGATAATATTTTAATTACTCTATCAGATCATATAAGTTATATGCTTAAAAGGATAGATGAGGGGTTAGTATTTAAAAATCCACTCCAATGGGAAATAAAGCAAATATATCCTGAAGAATATAAGTTTTCTAAAGAAGCTGTTGAGTATTTAAAATTAAAAACAAAGAAGAATATTGCAGACTCAGAGGCAGCTTTTATAGCATTACATTTTGCAAATGCTCATCTTGAGACAGCTAATATGGAGGAAACGGTATTATTAACAAAAATAATAGACAGTATATTACATATTGTTAAATATAATTATGGAATAGATATGAATGAATATTCCTTTGATTATACAAGGTTTATAGCACATTTGCGTTGCTTTATTCAAAGACAATTTAAAAATGAAAGCGTAAATGTTGATACATCTTTATTAGAAATAGTAAAGATTAAGTATCCTGAAGATTATAAATGTGCTAAGAAAATTAAAATATTTCTTGAAGTTACTTATAAGTGGGATGTAAGTGAAAATGAACTACTTTATTTAACATTACACTTAAATAGATTATCAAGTATTAGTAATAAAAAATAAATATTGTAGGATCGTTACTGTTTAGCAGGCGTGACCTAAGTTTAAAAGATTAGTCATATAACTATAGAAAGATATAACACTGTTATTATTATGTAATTATATATGAAATTATAATTGCATCTATAGATTATATTTGTGGCTATCTTAATAAGCTTAGGTCTTTTTTAGTTTTAAATAAAGTATGAAAAATAATATTAATATATTTAAATCTTGGCCAAGTTCATATCATTATTATTTATATTCATAACTTTTTATATAAATATCTAAATACTTTGAGAGGAGTTTTACAATGAAATTCGAAAGAGAATCTGAAGAAATTATAAAGTTAATTGGTGGAAAAGAAAATGTAGTTAGTTTAGTACATTGTGCTACAAGATTACGTTTCAAATTGAAGAAAACTTCAGCTGCAAATAAAGCTGAATTAGAAAAAATGAAAGATGTATTATCAGTTGTTAATAGTGGTGGACAATACCAAGTAGTAATTGGTAATAAGGTTAGTGATTATTATGATACTATTACTAAAAAGTTAGGATTAAAAGAAACTTCATCTGAAGAAAAAGGTGAGAAGGTTTCTATGATATCTATGGTTTTTGAAATTATATCAGGTGCTTTTTCACCATTAATACCAGCTTTAGCAGGAGCAGGTATGGTAAAAGCTTTATTAACTGTATTAACATCATTTGGATGGATGTCTGATTCAACTACTACTTATGCTATATTATCAGCTGCTGGAAATGGAGTATTCTACTTATTACCTATATTTTTAGGTATAACTTTATCTAAGAAGCTAGGTGGAAATATGTTTGTAGGTGGTGCTATTGGTGCTGCGCTTTTAGATCCAAGCTATACTGGATTAATTGGAGCAGAAGGAAGTGTAGACTTTTTAGGCTTAAGTGTAACACCTATTGATTATGCATCAACTGTATTCCCAATTTTCATTGCTATGTTTATTTACTATTGGGTTGATAAGTTATTAAAGAAGATAATTTTAAAAGACTTACAATTATTTTTAGTACCAATGTTTTCATTATTATTTATGGTTCCTTTAACAGTTATTTTATTTGGTCCATTTGGAACTACTGTTGGTGATGTTATTTCTAATTCAGTAATGTGGTTAATTGATAAGAGTCATATATTAGCAGGAATAGTTTTAGGTGCAGGAATGCCTTTCATGGCTGTATTTGGATTACATTGGGGATTCACACCTATTACTTTGCAAAACCTTTCAACAACTGGAGGAGATCCAATTGAAGGAGCAGCAGTTGCAGCAGTATTTGCACAAGTTGGTATAGCTATTGGTTTATTCTTAAGAGCAAAGAAGCATTCAGAACTTAAATCTTTAGCAGGATCAACAGCTATTACTGGTATATTAGCAGGTGTAACTGAACCAATTATTTATGGTATTATTTTAAGATATAAAAGAACTATTCCAATATTAGCTATTGCTGGTGGTATTGGTGGTGCTATATGTGGTGCTTTTGGAGTTACTTGTAATGCATATGTATTCCACAATATTTTCTCAGCACCAGTTTATACTCCATTCTTCGGTTATGTATTAGGAGTTGGAGTAGCATTAGTTCTTGGAGCATCATTATCATTCTTCTTTGGTTTAAGACCAGAGGAAATTAAAGAAATTGAATCTGAAACTATTAAAGTAGAAAATAGAAATGAAAGTAAACTTGAAGAGTTATTATCACCAATTAAAGGAAAACAAATTAATTTATCTGAAGTTGAAGATGAAGTTTTTTCATCAGGTGCTGTAGGAGTTGGCATAGCAATAGTTCCAGAAAAAGGTGAAGTTACATCACCAGTTAATGGGGTTGTATCAACTGTATTTCCAACAAAACATGCTATAGGAATTGTATCAGAAAAGGGAACTGAAATTTTAATACATGTAGGAATAGATACTGTTGCTTTAGATGGGAAATACTATGATTTGCATATAAATGCTGGTGATAAGGTTAAGATAGGACAAAAACTTGTATCCTTTGATATTGAAGGAATTAAAAGTGAAGGATATAGCACAGTTACTCCAGTTTTAGTTACTAATTCAAATGATTTAGAAGACGTAATTGTTATGAATAATAAGAGAGTTAAGGAAGATGATGTAATTATGGGAGTTGTTTACTAAAGAATAGGAGGTATTTAGTATGGGATTATCAAAAGACTTTTTATGGGGTGGGGCGGTAGCAGCCCATCAAGTAGAAGGTTGTTATAATAAGGACGGAAAAGGAATAAGTATTGCAGATGTAATGACAGCAGGTACTCATACTATTCCTAGGAAAATAACTGATGGAATTATTGAAGGTAATTATTATCCAAACCATGAAGGTATTAATTTTTATGAGAAATATAAAGATGATATAAAATTATTTGCTGAAATGGGATTTAAATGTTTTAGAACTAGTATAGCTTGGACAAGAATATTTCCAAATGGTGATGAGCTAGAGCCAAATGAAGAAGGACTTAAGTTTTATGACGATTTATTTGATGAATTATTAAAGTATAATATTGAGCCTGTAGTAACATTAAGTCATTTTGAAATGCCATATAATTTAGTTAAAAATTATGGTGGATGGCGTAATCGTAAGTTAATTGATTTCTTTGTAAGATTTTGTGAAGTAGTTATGAAAAGATATAAGCATAAAGTTAAATATTGGATGACTTTTAATGAAATAAACAATCAAACAATAACTACTAATCCAATTTATGCTTTTACTAACTCTGGTATTATATATAAAGATTATGAAAATAAAGAAGAGGTAATGTTTCAAGCAGCTCACTATGAGTTTGTAGCTAGTGCAAAAGTTGTGAAGATGGGTCATGAAATTAATCCAAACTTTATGATTGGATGTATGGTTGCAGCAATGCCAAGTTATCCTTATTCATGTAATCCTGAAGATATAATGAAGGCAGAAGAGGCTAATAGAGAGCAACTAATGTTTACAGATGTTCATGTTAGAGGAAGATATCCAAAGCATACTTTAAAGTTATGGGAAAGAAATAATTATAAATTAGATATAACTAAAGAAGATGAGGAAATCTTAGAAGAAGGAACTGTAGACTTTATTGGATGTAGCTATTATTTAACTACAGTAGTTACATCTAACAAGGATATGAAGAGAACTGGAAATGATTCAGCTGGTAAGGCAGATGTAGTGGAAAATCCATATTTAAAAACATCTGAATGGGGTTGGACAATTGACCCAGTAGGGCTTAGATTTTATTTAAATCAATTATATGATAAATATGAAATTCCAATATTTATAGTAGAAAATGGATTTGGAGCTGTAGATGTACTTAAAGAAGATTTTATAGTGGAAGATGATAATAGAATAGAATATTTAGCTAATCATATAGTTGAAATGAAAAAGGCTATAGAAATAGATGGAGTAGATGTTATGGGATATACAACATGGGGATGTATTGACCCAATATCCTTTACTACTGGAGAAATGAAAAAACGTTATGGTTTTATTTATGTAGATAGAGAAAATGATGGAAGTGGATCTCTTAAGAGATATAAAAAGAAATCCTTTGATTGGTATAAAAAAGTTATAGAATCAAATGGAGAAATACTATAAGTAATATAATAGGACCCCAGGGGACCAGAAATTTGGTCCCCTGGGGCCCATTTATTTTCCAATTTTGCTTATAGGTACTTTTTTATTTCCTATTAAAAGGGAAATAAAATGATATTCTTAAATGAATATTATTATTGTATTATAATACTAACAATAATAAAGCGAAGGAGAGAGGCAAATGGTAAGAGATTTAAAGGTAAAAATATATGCAGATGGTGCTGATTTAAAATCAATGCTTGAAGAATACAATAAAGGAATTGTTAGTGGATTTACTACAAACCCTTCATTAATGAAAGCTGCTGGAATAAAGAATTATAGGGATTTTGGGAAGAATGTATTAAAGGAAATAAAGGATATGCCAATTTCTTTTGAAGTTTTTGGAGATGATGAAGAAACAATTCTTAAAGAAGGAAGAGAACTTTTTACTTGGTCTGAAAACGTTTATGTAAAAGTTCCAGTAGTAAATACTAAAGGAGAATTTAATGGTAATGTAATTAAAACCTTGGCAGATGAAAATGTTAAGCTTAATATAACTGCAATATTTACTTATCAACAAGTAAAGGATGTCCTAAGTGTATTAAATAAAGATACTCCAGCTATTATTTCAATATTTGCTGGAAGAATAGCAGATGCAGGAGTGGATCCAATAGGAATAATGAAAGAAGCTATTGAAATCGCAAGAGAATATCATAAGGTAGAGATTTTATGGGCAAGCTGTAGAGAACTTTATAGTATTATTGATGCTGATAAAATAGACTGTGATATTATTACTGTTCCAAATAGCATATTAAAGAAGATGAATTTATTAGGTAAAGATTTAAATGAGTATTCTATAGAAACAGTAAAAGATTTCTTTAAAGATGCAAATAGTTTGGGATTTTCAATTATGGAATAGGGTTTGATTTAAGAGAGGTATGACTATGATAGAAAAATTATTAACTGAGGAAGCTATTGATGTAAATATCAAGGCTGAGAATTGGGAAGAAGCAGTGGCTGTAGCAGGGAAATTACTATTAAAAAATGAAAAAATTGAGGAAAAATATATAGAAGCTATGATAGACACAGTTAAGGAAATGGGGCCATATATAGTAATGGCTCCTGGAATAGCAATGCCTCATGGAAGACCTGACTCTGGAGCTTTGGAATTGGGAATTTCAGTAATATCTTTAGAAAAAGGAATAAATTTTGGAAGTAGTGAATTTGATCCTGTTAAGCTTATATTTGCAATTTGTGCTAAAGAAAATAAATCACATATTGAGCTTTTGCAAGACTTATCTTATATCTTGGATGATGAGGATTTACTAAAGGAAGCAGAGAACTGTAATTCAAAAAAGGATTTATTAAATGTTATTTTAGAAGTTTATAAAAGAAATACAAGAAATTAAGGGGGAATTAGTTATGAAAATTATAACTGTATGTGGAAATGGAATAGGAAGCAGTTTAATGTTAGCTATGAAAATACAAGAAATATGTGATGAGGAGGGGATAAAGGCAGATGTAGAATCTTGTGATGTTAGTGCAGCTGTAGGAAAGGGCTGTGATCTTTTTGTAACTGTTAAAGAACTAGCTCCACACTTTAATAAGGATAAAACTTTAATTGTTAGAAGTTATATAAACAAGAAGAAAATAAAAGAAGATATATTAGAAAAACTTAAAGAAAAGAATTTAGAGTTAAATTAGCATTTATTTTAATTATTATTTATAAAGGAGAATGGTATTATGGAAGGTATTTTAGCGTTTTTTAGAGATTTCTTAAAAGAACCTGCATTATTAATGGGTTTAATGGCCTTTATAGGATTAGTTGCTTTGAGAAAACCAACGCA
The DNA here is from genome assembly GCA_934746015.1 of uncultured Clostridium sp. Taxonomy (GTDB): domain Bacteria; phylum Bacillota; class Clostridia; order Clostridiales; family Clostridiaceae; genus Clostridium. The sequence goes on along the minus strand of CAKVEW010000001.1, from coordinate 269,398 downwards.
TAAGGTTTTCACAGGAACTTTAAAACCTATACTTGGTTATTTAATGTTAGGAGCAGGTGCAGATTTTATCGTTTCTAATTTGAATCCTTTAGGAGAAATGATTCAAAAGGGATTCCACATTACTGGAGTTATTCCAAATAATGAAGCAATAGTTTCAGTTGCACAAAAAGTTCTTGGTGTTGAAACTATGTCTATATTAGTAGTAGGTTATATAGCAAATCTTCTTATAGCAAGATTTACTAAATTTAAATATATATTCTTAACAGGACATCATAGTTTCTTTATGGCATGTTTATTATCAGCAGTTTTACAAACAGCAGGCTTTGAAGGAGCAGCTTTAATTGGAATTGGTGGAGCCTTCTTAGGATTAATTAGTGCAATATTACCAGCAATAGGTCAAAAATATACTTTAAAAGTTACTGATGGTGATGAAGTTGCTATGGGACACTTTGGTAGCTTAGCTTATTATGTTTCAGCATGGATAGGTGGAAAAGTTGGTAAAGCAGAAGATAGTACAGAAAAGATGGAAATACCAGAACAATGGAGTTTCTTAAGAGATACAACAATTTCAACAGCTTTAACAATGATGGTATTTTATTTAATAGCTGCTATAGCTGCAGGAAATGAATTTGTTACTGAATTATCTGGTGGACAAAACATGGTGTTATTTGCTTTAATGTCAGCAATGAAATTTGCTGTAGGTGTTACTATAGTTTATGCAGGTGTTAGAATGATACTTGGAGATTTACTTCCAGCATTCCAAGGTATAGCTACAAAGGTTATTCCAGATGCAATTCCAGCAGTAGACTGTGCAGTATTTTTCACATATGCACCAACAGCAGTTGTTATAGGGTTTGTTTCTAGCTTTATAGGTGGAGTTATTGGAATGTTATTACTTGGAGTAGCTGGTGGAGTTTTAATTATACCAGGACTTGTACCACATTTCTTCTGTGGAGCAACAGCAGGTATATATGGAAATGCAACAGGTGGTAAAAAAGGAGCTGCAATTGGAGCTTTTGTAAATGGATTATTAATTACCTTTGTTCCAGCATTATTACTTCCTGTACTTGGTAATTTAGGTTTCCAAAATACAACCTTTGGTGATTTTGACTTTGGTGTTATAGGTCTAGCAATAGGAAAGCTTTATGAATTCTTAGGATCTATAGGAGTAATTATATTATTAGCTTTACTAGTAATTGCAGTATTAGTTCCAAGCTTTATGAAAACAAAGTCAAAGGTTATTAATAATAACTATGATGATGGAGAAGCAATGTAAAAAAATTGGACCCCAGGGGACCAGAAAATTTCCATTTAGGCTAGATAATATTATCTAGCCTTTATTTATGGAATGACATATATTAAGGTGTATAATAAATACAAAATTAAATTGAGTAGAGAAAAGATAGGAGGAAGAGGATTGAACATAAGGTATATAGAAATATTAAATTTACTAATTAATTCTGGTACTGATTTAAATGTAGAAGATTTAGCAAATAGACTTGGAGTTTCAAAAAGAATGATTAGATATGATATTGATGAAATTAATAGATATCTAAGAGAAAATCAAATTACAGAAATAGATAAAAAACCTAATTCTCCATTAAAGTTTAATTTATCTAAGGAAGAAGAAGCAAAAGTAGAAAATCTTATAAATAATATTAATATAAAGAACTATATATTTTCTACAGAGGAGAGAGTTGGAATATTACTTTATGAATTATTAAATTCAAATAGAGTATTTATTTATAGCGAATTTCAAGAAAAGTTATCCATAAGCAAAACTACTTTAGTTAATGATATAAAGAAGGTTAAGGAATGGCTTAGTGAATATAATATAGAAATCATTAAGGTTTCTAATAAAGGCTTTAAAATTAGTGGAGATGAAAATGATATTAGAAAAGCAATGATAAGTTTACTTATTGATAAAAGTAACTATAACATTATTGAAACCTTAGAGAAAATTTATAACAATGAAAATAATAGCATCTTAGGTAGCATTAAGAAGTTAGATATAAATAAAAAGAATATGGAATATATAAAGGAATTAGTTAAAGAGTTAGAAAAGGATTTTGGAGTATTTTCTGAAGAGGACTTTCTAAGCTTAGTAATTGCATTATTTGTAATTATAAATAGGGCTGGAAAGTTACCAATTAATAAGGAAAATAAAAGCTTAAGCTCAAATTATAAAAAAGAATATGAAGCAGCTCTAGAAATTTCTCATAAGATTAAAGAAAAGTTCTCTATTGACTTAGGAAAAGAAGAAGTTGATATTATTGCTAGTAAAATATTATCTGGAAGTAAAAATGAAGGAGATTTATTTGAATCAAAGGATTATTTTGATGCTTGTTATATAGCTGGGGCTATAATGGATAATTTAAGATTAACTTATGGGAAAAGTTTTAGAATGGATAATAACTTATTTGAAAGTTTTATTAATCACTTAAAAAGCTTAATATTTAGATTAAAATATAATATTATAAGCAAAAATCCAATTTTAGATACTATTATAAGTAATTATAAAAATGAATTTACATTAGTAAAGGAAGGAACTAATTTTATTGAAGATAAATTTGGATATATATTAAGTGATGATGAAATAGGATATATAGTTATGTATATTGAAGCCACTATAGAAAAAAATAAAAAGGATGAAAGAGGAAGAAGTAAAAATGTAATAATAGCATGTTCTGCTGGTTTTGCCACAGGAAGATTACTTGAAGCTAAGATAAAGGGAAGCTTTGAAGTTAATGTAGTAGGAGTTACTTCTATACATAATATAAGTAGATTATTGGAGGGAAAAGAGAAAATAGATTATATAATTTCACCAGTAAATATAGATAAAAACTATAGGGTTCCAGTGATTAAAGTATCTCCAATTTTAAGTAATGATGATAGACAGGAATTAGGGAAATATTTATCTTTGAAAAATATAAATGATAAGGTAACAATTCAAAAGAATAGTGAAAAAATAGACAAGCTAAAAAATATAAATAACAAAGAAGTTAATATAGAAGAAATTATAGGAATTATAGAAAAAAGTACAAATATTATAAATGAAAATAAACTAAAAAATGACTTGAGTTCTTATTTTAATAAAATTAATGACAATAAGACTATTGAATTAAGAAAATATATTTTTGAAGATAATATTCAATTGAATCTAGTAGCAGATAACTGGGAAGAAGCCATAAGACTTAGTGCTATGCCTTTATTAAAAAATAAGGATATAACTGAAGAATATATAGATGCAATGATAGAGAATATAAATAATTTAGGTGCCTATATAGTAGTGGATGATGGAATTGCAATCCCTCACGCAAGACCAGATAATTATGTTAAAAACTTCGGTATTACTATTAATACCTATAGTAAGCCTATTACTATAGGAAGCCATAATAATATAAATATATTTATAACTATAGCAAGTACAAATAATGAAGATCATATTGAACTTATAACTCAAATAATGAAGCTAATTGAAAATGAAAGTTTAATAGATATGTTAAATAGAAAAGATGTAAGTAAAGTGGATATAATTAGAATGTTAAAATAAGAAAAAGTAGCTAATATGCTACTTTTTTTATTTCCTAATTTTCAGTAAAGAATAGATTTGCTTATTTATAAGAAGAAAAATAAAAATTAATGAATAATAATAAATGAATAAGTGAGAGATGAATACATATTAATAGTAATTAATATAATTAATTAAGATTTTATAGAAAGAGTTCCATTTAGAGGAAGATAATATATATTTCTTTTATTTATAAAATCAAGTGATAAGGAGGTTGATATAAATGAAACAAGTAGAATATTCTACATTAGTTAGTGTAGTTATTCCAACATTCTCTAGAAATGAAATGCTTGAAAGAGCAATTAATAGTGTATTAAACCAGAGTTATAAGAATATTGAAATTATAATAATTGATGATAATTATCCTAAGTCAGAATATAGAATAAGTACAGAAAATATAATGAAAAAATATAGCGGCTATTCAAATATAAGATATATTAAAAATAAGGATAATTTAGGTGGAGCATTAGCAAGAAATGAAGGGATTTTAGCAGCAAGAGGAGAAATAATATGCTTTATAGATGATGATGATGAATATTTATATAGCTGTATAGAAGAAAAGGTAAAATTCTTTTCTGAAAGTAATAATGATAAATTAGCACTTGTATATGGTATGTGTGAAATGGTAATGACAGATTATAAAAAAATATTATTTGGCAATAAGTTTAGAGGAAATTGTCTATATGAGTTGTTAATAATAGATTGCATTTCTGCAACTAGTCAATGGGCATGTAAAAAAGATGCATTGATAAATATAGGGATGTTTTCAAATATTCCTGCAAAGCAAGATTCAATGTTAATGTTAAAGCTATTTGAATTTAATTATGAAATTGATTTTATTGATAAGCCTTTATCTAGGTATTATATACATGATGGAATTAAAATAAGTAATAGTGGTAAAGCCTTGGATGGAGAAATAGTTTTAAGAAGATCTGGGAGAAGATTATATGATAGATTATCAACTAAAAATATATTAGAAGTTGAATATGCATTTTCGAGTAGATTAATGAAATATTATTTTGAAAGAAAATTAACTAAGAATGCTATAGAAGAAATGAGAATATTGTTTGTAATTCATCCTATAAAAACTATATTAAGTTTTATATATGATGTTTGTAGATCAATAAAAAGAAAAATAATTAAATGAAAATAAAGATAGATATCATGTTAACAATTAGTATAAATTAATTTATTTGGAGGTGAAATTATTGAGTGTATTACTAACTATATTTACACCAACATACAATAGAAAAGATAAACTTACTAGATTATACAATAGTTTATGTAATCAAATAAATAAAGAATTTAAGTGGCTAATAATTGATGATGGTTCAACAGATGGTACTAAGAAATTAATAGATTCATTTATTGAAAAAGGCAATATATTAATAGAATATCATTTTCAAAAGAATAGTGGAAAAATGAAGGCACATAATAAAGGGGTTGAAATATGTGGAACTCCATTATTTTTATGTGTAGACTCAGATGATTATTTAGTGGAAAATTCAGTAGAAATTATATTAAAAGTTATGAGTAAAAAAAGAGTTGATGATAAAAAAATTATAGGAATACTAGCTTATAAAAGCACAAATAAAAAAAGGCTAATGGAAGAGGAAAATATACAATTTGAAAACTTGAATCAATTGACTTTACAGGAGCTTTATAAGAATAATTATTCTGGAGAAACAACTTTAGTTTTTAAGACAGAAATAATTAAAAATTATCCATTTATTATTTATGAAGGAGAAAAATTTATACAAGAAAAAACAGTATATGATTTACTTGATAAAATAGGTAAATATATTTTTTTTCCAGAAAATATAACAATTTTTGAATATCAAAGAGATGGTTATACTAATAACATTCGTAAGATAATGGCAAATAATCCAAAAGGGGCGTTTCATTATTATACGGAATTAATAAAAGGTGAAGAAAAAATATTAAGTAATCTTAAAAATGCAGCTAATGCAGTGTCATATGGTTTTTTAGCTAAATATAAATATAAATTAATTTTTCAAGAATTTAAATCTTTTAAAATTATAACAATTCCAATAGCATTATACTTATATTTAAAAAGGAAAAAATTAAAAGGATAGTTGTAAAATTAAATTAAACTAAATAAGAAGATAAATTTAGTGAGCTTACTGTATGTAGGCTCATTTTTATGTTGCTAAAAAACAAAAAATAATACTATTAAATTTGATAATAATAAGTTCTATTAATAAATTATTATTATCAAATAGGAATATAGAGAAGGTTTTAGAAATATATAATAATAAGATTTTATAGTAACAGAAGATTATTTAGGACATATAATATACTGGGAAAATCAATGTTATATGAAAGAGTAAGATTTTAAATAAATAATATTATAGGAATTATATATAAATTATGAGGTGAAATAATGCAAAAAAGGAGTAAGGCTAAAATATGTTTAGTATCATCTTCTGGTGGACATTGGGAGCAACTTCAAAGATTAGAGCCATTAGTTGATAAACACGAAGTTTTTTTTGCTACTGAAAATACGAAATTTAAAGCTGATAAAGCTAGATATTTATTTTTGCAAACAGATTTAAAAGATAAGCTAATGATATTAAAAATGATATATAACACTTTGTATGCAATTTTTATTTGGATAAGAGAAAGACCTGACTTTGTTATTACTACTGGAACAATTGTTGCATATCCATTTTATATTTTAGCAATTATTTTTAGAAAAAAATTTGTTTTTATTGAAACATTTGGAAGAGCAAATATGCCAACTGTTGCAGGTAGAATGATGGAGAAACATTCAGATCTTTTTATTGTTCAATGGGAAAGTCAAAAGAAGTTTTATAAAAAAGCTATATATGGGGGGTGCTTATATTGATTTTTGTATGTGTTGGTTCAAGAAATTATCAATTTAATCGTCTATTTATTGAACTAGATAAATTATGTGAAGAGGGAGTAATTAAAGAGGAAGTTTTTGCTCAAATTGGAACATCCACTTATAAACCAAAATATTTTCAATATAAGGACTTTATATCACCTGAAGAGTTTGAAGAAAAAATAAAAAATGCAGATATAGTAATAAGTCATGGAGCATCTGGATCAATTATGAAGGCTTTAAATTTAGGTAAAAAAGTTATTGCAGTAACAAGGCTTAAAAAGTATGGAGAACACATTAATGATCATCAAATACAAAATAATGAAGCTTTTGCTTCTAATAAGTATGTTTTGGCTGTATATGAGATGGAAGACTTAGAGGAGGCAATTAAACAATATAATAATGGAACTTGTGATATTATGCCTTGGAGAAATAATGACCCAATGTCAATAATAAAAATTATTGATGAGTTTATTAAAGAAAATTGGAATAATAAATAAAGCTTTTAAATATCTTATTATACATTAACATATAAAGATATTTTTAGGAGGAGAATTTATGGAGAGTAAACTTACAGATAAAGAGAAATTATATTTAATTACTGGATCAATAGGATTTATTGGATTTCATTTAGCTAAAAGTCTTCTTAACAAAGGATGTAGAGTAATTGGAATTGATAATATAAATAATTATTATGATGTAAATCTTAAATATGAAAGGCTAAAGGAGCTTAGAGCTTTTGAAAAGTTTATTTTTATTAGATTAGATATATGCCAAAAAGAGAAGGTTATAGAAGCCTTTGAGAGGTACAAGCCTAATATTGTGGTAAATTTAGCAGCACAAGCTGGAGTCAGATATTCTATTGAAAATCCAGATGTATATATTCAAAGTAATATCATTGGATTTTTTAATATATTAGAAGGGTGTAGATATAATCCTGTAGATCACCTTATATATGCATCTTCAAGTTCAGTTTATGGAACAAATAAAAAGGTTCCATTTGAAGAAACAGATTTTGTGGATAATCCAGTTTCTCTTTATGCGGCAACAAAAAAATCCAATGAGCTAATGGCTCATACTTATAGTCATCTTTATAATATTCCAACTACAGGACTTAGATTTTTTACAGTCTATGGTCCAATGGGAAGACCAGATATGGCATATTTTAGTTTTATAGATAAATATTTTAAAGGAGAAGCCATTAAAATATTTAACAATGGTGATTTTAATAAAGATTTATATAGGGATTTTACTTATATAGATGATGTGGTTAAGGGAATAGAGAAACTAATTAATTTTCCTCCTGATAATGATGAAATTAATACTTACCATAGAATATTTAATATTGGAAATAATAAGCCGGAAAAACTGATGGATTTTATTGCAACATTAGAAGAGGCTTTAAGTAATTCTTTGGGAAGAAAGGTTGAATTAAAAAAAATTTTAAACCTTTAAAGTCAGAGGACGTTCCAATAACTTATGCTTCAACAGATAAAATTAAGAAAGTAACGGGATATATGCCCACTACAACAATACAAGAAGGACTTCAAAAATTTGTTGAATGGTATGTTAAGTATTATAAAGTTAGATAAATTAACTAAAGATTAGGGGTGTAATAATGGGGAATGTTAGTTATTCAATCTTTAAAAGAATTATAGATATATTGGGATCAATGATAGGTATTGTTTTGCTAAGTCCATTACTATTAGTGATAGCAATTCTAATAAGGTTAGAATCTAAAGGGAAAGTGATTTTTTCTCAAACGAGAGTTGGATTAAATAGAAAGGAATTTAAGATTTATAAATTTAGGTCTATGGTAGAAAATGCTGAAGACCTTAGAATAAAATTAGAAGATAAAAATGAAGTATCTGGACCAATGTTTAAGATAAAGAAGGATCCTAGAGTAACTAAGGTCGGAAGATTTATAAGAAACACAAGTATAGATGAATTACCACAATTAATAAATGTCTTAAAAGGAGATATGAGTTTAGTAGGTCCTAGACCAAGTCTTCCAAGTGAAGTAATTAATTTTGAACCTTGGATGTTAAAGCGACTAGAAGTAAAACCAGGACTTACCTGTTACTGGCAAGTATCAGGAAGAAGTAATATTGGTTTTCAAGAATGGATGGAGCTTGATATTAAATATGTAAATGAAATGAGCAATATGGTAGATATAAAACTAATTTTAAAAACAATTTTATTATTATTTGGGGATAAAAATGCTTTTTAGCAATACAGATAAGAAAATAGTGGGGGGAAATATGGAGATTGTAGTAGCAGGAACAGGATATGTTGGTTTGGTAACAGGAGTATGCTTTTCTGAAGTTGGTCATAGTGTAACCTGTGTTGATATAGATGAGGAAAAAATTAGTCTTTTGAAAAAGGGAAAATCACCTATATATGAACCTGGATTAGATGAAATGATTAGAAAAAATATAGAAGATGGAAGGTTAGAGTTCACTACTGACTTTAAAAGTGCATATAAAAATTCAAAAGTAATTTTTATTGGGGTTGGAACTCCAGAGAGAGAAGATGGATCAGCAAACTTAGATTATGTATTTAATGTATGTAGTGAAATTGCTAAGAATATAGAAAATGATTTAGTAGTAGTAGTTAAATCTACAGTACCAATAGGGACTAATGATAAAATAGAAGAATTTCTAAGGGAAAACTTAGTTAATGATGTAAAGGTTGAAGTTGTATCTAATCCAGAATTTTTATCACAAGGTACGGCTATTGTAGATACAATGGAAGCTAGCAGAATAGTAATTGGGGTGGAGTCAAAGAATTCAGAGAATATTTTAAAAGATATATATGAAAGATTTAATAAGCCTATAGTTTGTACCAATAGAAGGAGTGCAGAAATGATAAAGTACGCTTCTAATGATTTTTTGGCCTTAAAAATAAGTTTTATTAATGAGATGGCAAATGTTTGTGAAATAGTTGGAGCAGATATTGAATGTGTAACTAAGGGTATGAGTTATGATAAAAGAATTGGAGATAAGTTTTTAAATGCGGGTCTTGGATATGGCGGTTCATGTTTTCCTAAGGATACAAAAGCTCTTCATTGGCTGGCAAATGACCATGGATATGAAATTAAAACTATAAAAGCAGCAATAGAAGTAAATGAAAATCAAAAATTTAAACTATTTAGAAAGGCAAAGCAAATATTTGGAACCTTAAGGGGGAAAAGAGTTGCAGTGCTTGGATTAACTTTTAAACCTGAAACAGATGATTTAAGAGAAGCTCCATCTCTTCCTAATATAAGAAGATTTTTGGAGGAAGGTGCTGAAATAGTAGCTTATGACCCAACAGGAATAAATAAATTAAAAGAAAAGAATAGTATGGAAATAAGTTATGCAACTAGCCCAGAAGAAGCATTAAAATATGCTGATATGGTATTTATATTTACTGAATGGAAAGAAATAAAATCAATAAAATTAGAGAAATATATAGAATTAATGAAAACACCAATAATATTTGATGGCAGAAACTGCTATAAGTTAGAAGAAGTTAGAAAGGCTAAAGTAGATTATTATTCAATAGGAAGAGAAGAAATTATAAATAGAGGCTAAGTGTGGGAGGGTGATATGGAATATAGAATAATAAAATCATCAAAATATTTTTTTACTAACCAGGCTTATATCTTAATAACTGGTTATATAAAAACCAAGAGAATACCAAATATAAAGAATCCAATAACCTTTTATGATAAGATGCAGTATTTGAAAATAAATAATTACTTTGAGAAATACGGTGAATATGTAGATAAATACAGAGTTAGAGGATATGTAGAAAGTGTTGTAGGTGAAAAAAATCTAGTTCCATTACTAGGGGTTTATAGCAGCTTTGATGAAATAGACTTTGAAGCACTACCAGAAAAATTTGTTTTAAAAACTAATCATAGTTGTGGGAGAAATATAATTTGTAAGAGCAAAAGTAATATTAATAAAAATAAAATTAAAAGGGATTTAACAAAGTGGTTAAAGGAAGATTTTTATTATAGATTTAGGGAAATTCAATACAAGGATATTAAGCCATTAATTATCTGTGAAGAATATCTTGAAGATAAATCAGGGGGGTTAATGGATTATAAATTTACTTGCTCCAATGGAGAACCTAAGTATATTCAAATAGATGTAGATAGATATGGTAAGCACAAGCAAAAATATTATGACTTAGAATGGAATGAATTAAACTGGAGTTATGGATTTGATAAATATAAAGGGGAAATAGAAAAACCTGAAAATATGGATGAGATGGTTGAAATAGCAAAAAGGCTAAGTGAAAATTTTCAATTTGTACGAGTAGATTTATATTCAGTAGATAATAATATTTACTTTGGAGAATTAACCTTCACTCCAGGAGCAGGATTATTAATTTTTATGCCTGAAGAAGTAAATAAGTTAGTAGGAGACTATATAGAAATTAATCCTTAATTGTAAATAAAGGTTAATAAGAATCATATACTCTATAGGATAAATTATTTTTAATGGGATAATGTTAGCCTTCAGAAATAATATGTAAAGGGGGAAGAGAAATGGATGGACAATTGATAAGTATAGAAGAACTTATAGGAATCTTGAAAAAAAGATGGAAAATAATAGCCATTTCTTTATTTATATTTTTATTGCTATCAATAGTTTTAAGTTTCTTTATTATGAAGCCAAAGTATGAAGCCACTACTAAATTCTTTATAGGAAAAGAAGCTATTGGGGAAGAACAAAATTATAGTCAAAATGATGTAATAATGTATCAAAATTTAATGAAGACTTATTCAGAAATAATAAGAACACCTGACATTCTATTAAGTGCTTTAGAGAAGACTAATATAGATGCAAGTGTAGATGATGTAGCAAGTAAACTTAGTGTTACTGCTATTGCAGATACTCAAATTTTAGAAGTTAAGTATAGAAGTATGGATCCTAATCAAGCTAGGAGCTTTATTTATAATATTACAAGTGAATTTATTAAAGTATCAAAGGAATTAGTTCCTAATGGAAATGTTAAGGTGTTACAAAAGGTAAGATTGCCTGAAAACCCAGTTAGCCCAAATAAGAAAATAAATATATTAATTGGAGGATTTTCAGGTATTGTTTTAGGAATTATTCTAGCTTTTATTATGGAGATTTTTGATAAAACTATTGGAAGTAAAGAGGAACTAGAAAAGGAAATTGCTATTCCTGTAATAGGACTACTTCCTTTAGTTGATAAATAGAAATAGGAGGAAAAATTAATGCTAGAAATGGACAAATTATCTACATCTATTGTTTCTGAAAGTTTTAGAACCTTAAAAACTAACATTCAATATTCTTCTCCAGATAAAAAATATAAGGTTATAGTAGTAACTAGTGCAAATCCAGGAGAAGGTAAGACCTTTGTATCTTCAAATCTAGCACTTACTTTAGCTCAAGGGGATAAAAAGGTTATGTTAATAGACTGTGATTTTAGAAAGCCTAATATTCATAGAAGATTTAGATTATCTAATAGTAATGGATTATCAGAAATACTTGTAAGTGAAAAAATAGATCCTTCAGCAATTAAAAGTTATAATGAAAATTTGGATATTACGACTTCAGGTCATATGCCACCTAATCCAGTAGAAGCTTTGGCTTCAGATAAAATGTGTAATTTCTTAGAAGAATTAAAGAAGGACTATGATTATGTTATTTTAGATACTCCACCAGTACTATTTGTAAGTGATGCACAAGTTTTGTCTACAAAAGCTGATGGAACTATATTAGTAGCTAAAATTAATAAGACTAAGAAAAATGAAATAAAAGAAGCCTATTTAAGACTTAAAAGTGTTAATGCTAATGTAATAGGAACAGTTTTAAATGGAGTAAAGCTTGAAAGTAAATATTCATATAAATATGGGGGAAAGTAAACTATTAATTAGAGGGGATTATAGGGATATGATTATAAATTACAAGGGGGTAATATATTGAGACGATTCTTTAGGCGGATATGTGTATATTTGCCTGATAAACTAGTAATGCAAATTGATAACTTAAGGACTTATGGACGATTTTTAGATTTAAATAATCCTGTTTTTTATGGAGAAAAGTTACAGTGGATAAAGGTATATGGAAATATTGAAAGATTTAATTATTTAGTAGATAAATATAAGGTTAGAGAATATATAAAAAATAAAATAGGGGAGATGTATTTACCTAAACTAATAGGGGTATATGATGATGTAAGTGAAATTAATTATGATTTATTGCCTGACAAATTTGTTTTAAAGTTAAATGATGGTTCTGATAAAAATTTAATTTGTAGAGATAAGACTTTGCTAGATATAAAAAAGACCAATAAACGTCTCAAAAAATTATTTAAGGAAGATTACTATAAATATACTAAAGAACCTCAATATAAAAATATTAAAAAGAAAATTATATGTGAAGAATATCTAGAAGATAAAAATGGATCTTTAATTGAATATGGTTTACATTGTTTTTCTGGAAAAGCAAAGCTTATAGAGAGGCGGACAGGAAGATTTAAGTCATATAGGGAGGACTTTTTTTTCACTGATTGGACAAGGATAAATACAAGGGGAAAGGTAGAAAATTCATCAGGAGATATAGAGAAGCCAATTTATTTAGATAAATTAATTGAGCTTGCAGAAAAGTTAGCGGAAGATTTTGAGTATATAAGAGTTGATTTTAATGGAGTTGATGAAAATTTATATTTTAGTGAATTAACTTTTACACCAGATAATGGAACAGATAGATATAATCCTCTAGAGGTTGATTTAGAATTGGCAGGATTAATAAATTTAGAAAAATATAATAATCCTATTTAGAATACATCTTTAAAAAATAGGGAGGGAAAATTAATGGAGGATATTCCAAAGATAATACATTACTGTTGGTTTGGTGGAAAAGAAAAACCAAAAATAGTTAAAAAGTGTATTAATTCATGGAAGCATTATTTAAAAGGTTATGAAATAGTAGAATGGAATGAAAAAAATTTCAATATAGAAGGCTTTGATTTTGCTAAAAAGGCATATGAAAATAAAAAATGGGCTTTTGTAGCTGATTATTGTAGGCTTTATGCTCTTTATAATTATGGCGGAATTTATTTAGATACTGATATGGAAGTTCTAAAATCTTTAGATGATTTATTAAAGAATAATTCTTTTGGAGGGTTAGAAGATGATTTAATTAATATAGCGATATGGGGTTGCAAAAAAGAAGATAACTTTATAGGTGAAGTTTTAAATTATTATAATCATTTAAATTATGATGACTATAAAGAGAATATTCCAAAACTAGCTATACCAATTCATATTACTGATATTGCAAAAAAAAATGGATATAAGGAAAACTATAATGAAGTCTTATATTTTTTAGATAAGGTAGCAATTTATCCTAAAGAATATTTTTATCCTAAAAGACATTCTTGGCAAGAACCAATAATTACAGACAACACTTATACAATACATCATTATGAAGGAACATGGAGAAAGCCACACCAGATATTAAGATCGAAGTTTAAAGAAAGATTATTAAATTTTATTAGAAAATTTAAAAGTGAAAAAATATGAGCACTAAAAGAATTTTTAAAAATTATTTATATAATACTGCGTATGAGGTTTTGATTTTAATAGTACCATTTTTAACAGCTGCATATATATCTAGAGTGTTAGGAGCTGGTGGAATAGGTGAAAGTGATTATACTTCTTCATTTGCTGCAATTTTCTCTGTTTTCGGTAAATTAGGCATAGATAGATATGGTAGTAAGCATATAGCATATAAAAGAGACTCTAGAGATAGAAGAAGTAAAACCTTTTGGAATATATGGTGTTTACAAGGTATCTCTACATCTATATCAATCTTAATATATATAATATTTTTTATAGTGTTAGGTAAATCTTTGAAATTCCTTTTTTTTCTTCAATTGCCAATAGTGCTTGGAGCCTTTTTAGATATTAGCTGGTTTTATAGAGGGTTAGAAAATTTTAAGAAAATAGTAGTTAGAAATACTGTGATAAGGATAGCATGTGCAATTTCTATTTTTCTATTTGTTAAGAGCTATGATGACTTATATATATATATATTAATCAATTCTTTAGCTGTTTTTTTAGGTTGCTTCACTTATTGGTTTTCATTATTTAAATATGTAAATAAACTAGTTATTTCAGAAGTAAATATAAAGCCTTATTTAAAGGAATCAATAGTCTATTTTATACCACAAATTTGCATCCAACTTTATACTGTTTCAGATCATATTATATTAGGATATTTAACTAACTTAACTGAAGTAGGTTATTATTCTCAAAGCTTAAAGATTCCTGGTATATCACTAGCTATTATAAATTCATTAAGTACTGTTCTTATGCCAACTATAGCTAATCTTTATGAAAAAAAGGATACAAGGAAAATACAAAAGTATTTAAAAAATTCATTAAAAATTACGATTTTAATATCTAGCTTTGCTGCAAGTTCTATGGCAGCAGTATCTAGAATATTTGTACCTTTATATTTTGGAGAAGAATTCAGATTAATAATTCCATTTATGATGTTAGCGAGTTTAATTGCTGTAATAATTCCTACTGGGCTAGTATTTACTAATCAATTCATAATACCTACTAGTAAGAATAGAGAGTATGTTATTCCAATGTTATCTGGAAATATAGTCAGTTTAATTTCTAATTTTATACTAATACCTATTGTGGGAATAATTGGGGCGGTATTTACAGTTGTATTAACAGAATTAACTGTTACAATTTTAAAAATTGTGTTAGTAAGAAAATATCTAAATATAAAAGTCCTTTTTAAAGGTAGTTATATTTATTTATTATTTGGAGTAATTAATTTTATAGCTATAAATTTTATTACGCATGTATTAAAGACTAGTATAGTTTCATTTTTATTAAGTTGTGGACTATGTTTCTTATGTTATGGAACTTTAATGCTTATAATAAAAAATCCAATAAGAGATTTTATGTTTAGGATATATCATAAAGTACGAGAAAACATTTCAAATTCGCAGACTAGTTGATATTAAATTTTATAAAGGAGATTTGAAGTTTGAATATTTTATATATTAATAATTCAGTACATTTAGCTGGAGATACTAAATGCATTTTAAAGCTTTGTAAGGAGCTTAAGGATAGAAATAAGATTATTGTTGCAAGTTCTGGAGGAGAGCTGCTTTCAGAATTTGAAAGTATGGGAATTAAGCATTATACCATAAAGAGAGCAAATATATTTAATATACTTTTTATAATAGTGAACATATTTAAGCTTATAAGAATAGTTAATAAAGAAAATATTCAATTAATTCATAGCCATCATAGGATGACTTCTGTTATTTCAAAAATAGTTGCTATTTTTACAAAAGTAAAGGTAATCCATACTCAGCATGTTTGTTTAGAAAATAAATTTTTATTAACAAGAGTATTTTTAAAAAATACTAATATAATTTCTGTAAGTAATTCCGTAAGAGATATATTGATAAAAAAGTGCAAATTAAATAGAGAAAAAATATCAACAATTTATAATACTGTGGAAATATATAATAAGAATAAAAACATAGATAAAATTTTAATAGAAGCTAAGAATGCGGGATATTTTACCATAGCTCATATAAGTAGAATTATAGATTATAAGGGAGTTTATGACTTTGTAGATATAGCAAAAGAAGTTATTTCAAAAATTGAAAATGTTAAATTCTTTTTAATTGGAGATGGAGAAGAAAGTGAAAAGCTAAAAAAATATATAAAGGATAATAACTTAGAAGTCTACGTTACTATGTTAGGAAGTAAAGACAATGTAATTGAACATTTAAAATATATAGATTTAGTTTTATTATGCTCTTATGTTGAAGGACTCCCGTTAGTTCCAATAGAAGCATTTTCTCAAAGGGTACCTGTTATTGCGACTAATATTCCTGGTACTTGCGAGGAAATTGTTAATGGTATTAATGGATATTTAGTACCTACAAAGGATATTAAAGCTTTCGCAAAAAGAATATGTGAAATATATTATGATCCAGAATTATATAAGATTTTAAAGAGAGGTGCATATAGAAAATTTATTCAAAACTTTACATCTGAAAGGTATATTTCTTCTCATTTAAAATTTTATAAAAAAATTCTTAAAGGGAAATAATAGAGGGAGGCATATGTTTCAAAAAAAATATCTTAAGGAAAATCTGATTATAATCTTATTTTTTATTATAGTTATTATGAGCCAAGGAGTAAGGAGTTACTTAAACAACTTAATTGGAAGTAGCATTTTTAATTATCATGTGATTCCAATAGCACTAATAACTTTAATGTTTTTACAAAAGAAAAATAAATTTACTAAAAGTAGCTTCATTATTTTTTTATCTATAAGTGGACTTATTATTATTGGATATTTAGCTAATAGATATGGTATTTCTGATTTTATAAGAACAATAGTTGGATTTATACTTCCATTATTAATATTATTAATTGATTATGAAGATATAGATGTAAATTATATTTTTCCTAAGATAGTTAAATCCTTTAATATATATATTTATATTACCTTTATTATTCAAGTAATTATGTCAATTAAAGAGGGAAGAAGTGGTGGAATAGTAGGACATCCACTAACATCAGCTTGGTATTATGCTATATTTATAAGCTTTAATATTATTTATTATAAGTATTTTAAAGAAAAAATTGATACATCAATTATTATTGATATTATTATAGCTTTAACAGGAACTGTACTAGCTTCAGGAAGAATATCTATGATTACAGTAATTTTTCTAAGTATAGTTTATTCATTTTCTTGCTGTAAAAGAAGGAGCATCCCCTACTTGATTTTACCACTTATTATGATAATATTTTTATCTACTTCAATGGTAGATGAATTCATTTGGTCAAAATTTAGAGAAACAGCTTCTGGAGGGGATGTAACTAATGGAAGGCTAGCAGGAATTAGAAAAATGCTATTTTTTAATAAATATCCTAGATTTTTAATAGGAAGAGGAATTGGATATTCAAATTACGTAAGTCAGTATGTTTTTGGAGTAGTTAATTTTGAAAATCCACTATTAATGTTTTCTTATGATTATGGAATTCTAACCTCATTACTTTTAATTTTATTTATATTTATAAAGCCAACTATAAGTTTCATAAATAAGAAAAATTATTTATTAGCAGTAAGCTATCTGTGTGTGTTGATAATCCCGTTTACCTATAATGGACTTGCTGAAACAGTAGGAATATTTATAGTTTTAACATTTGTAATATATATTTTTTTATGCCTTAATAGGCATTTAATAAATACAATTTTTAGCAGTTATTAAAATATAAAGCCTCCATTGTAAAGTTCTAGTAGATTTCATAACTAGAACTTTACAATGCTATATTAGGAGTTGCAGGGGCTAATGGTATGTCTATAATCTTAAGTGATGGTAAAACATTAACTGAGTCTGTAAAAAACAAATTAAAAGAAATTAATTAAATAAAATAATATATAAGTTAATATAAGACATATAAATTATTTAGTGAACAAATAATTTATTTTATAATGAAAATAATATTAAAAATCAAAAGAAGAGGTGCAATTTAGGTAAATAAGTGGACCCCAGGGGAAGAATGATATTTCCCCTGGGGTCCACTTATTTCCAATTAAAGAATAAAAACATAGAATATGTGAATAATCAAGATATAAAAATATTGCAAAATAAATCGTAAGAAGGAGATATTTATATGGCTACACCAAGAAGGTTTTGGAGAGAAGGAACTATTTATCATGTGACAACTAGAGGGAATAGAAAGGAAGATATATTTAATGACAAATCAGATTACAAGGTATATCTTGTAATGATAGAAGAAAATCTTAAATACTATAGTCAATTTAACTATAAGTTACTTGAATATTGTTTAATGAAGAATCATGTTCATTTACTTATAAAAACAGATACCTGTCCATTATCAGATTTTATGAGAAGACTAAACTCTAAGTATACATTATATTACAATAAGAAATATAATTATGTAGGGCATCTATTTCAAGGAAGATATTATTCTCAGATAATAGAAAACAATGCACAATTATTAGAGGTAAGTAGATATATTCATTTAAATCCAGTAAGATCTAAAATATGTAATAATCCCAAAGATTATATATGGTCTAGTTATCATAATTACATAATTAATAAAGAAAGTAAATTAATAAGTACTGAAGTAATATTAGATTTCTTTGTAAATAGGAGAAGGTATAGAGAATTTGTGGAACATGTACCTGCAGTAAAAGAATTTGATAGGAATGAATGGACAGGAAATATATAAATTTCCAAATATTGTTCCCCAGGGGAAGGATATCTAAAAAAAATCCTAATATCTAAAGATAATAAAAACATTATGTAAAAACTAAAAATGAATCTAAAAATATTAAAAATTCAAATAAAATTTTTTCTAAAATATTTATAAGGTTATATGGTAGTATAAACATAGGGAATGTAAAGCATTACAAAATGATTTGATATTTATAATATATTAATGTGGAGGGGTAAAATGAGAATTAAAAAATTAACATCAATTATTATGGCAGCGGTATTGACTTTTGGACTTGTATCTTGTAGTGGAAAATCATCAGAAAGTAAAAATGAAAATAAAGGGAATGAAAGCAATAAAAAAATTACTATTTGGGCTTGGGATGAAGCCTTTAATATTGTAGCAGCAAATAAGGCAAAAGACATATATTTAAAGGATAATCCAGATGCTGAAATTGAAGTAGTTACTATGGCACAAGATGATATCGTAGCAAAATTAAATACAAGCTTATCATCAGGTTCCTATGAGGGACTTCCAAATGTTGTATTAATAGAAGATTATAAGATACAAGGATACTTAACAGCTTATAAAGATGAATTTGCAGATTTGTCTTCTGTAGCTAAAAAGGAAGACTTTGCAGAATATAAGACAGGGGTTAACTATGTAGATGGAAAGTTATATGGAATTCCATTTGATAGTGGAGTTGCAGCTACCTTCTATAGAACAGATTTAATTGAGCAAGCAGGTTATACTAAAGCAGATATGGAAAATTTGACTTGGGAAAAATATATTGAAATAGGTAAAGCAGTTAAAGAAAAAACTGGAGTTGCTATGTGTACATTAGATCCAAGTGATTTAGGACAAATAAGAATGATGTTACAAAGTGCAGGTTCATGGTATACAGATGCTGATGGTAAAGTTAATATAGCAAAGAATCAATCTTTAAAAGATGCTATTAAAATATATAAAGATTTAACAGAATCAGGTATTACAAAACAAGTTGCTGATTGGGATCAATTTGTTGGATCCTTCAATAAGGGTGAAGTCGCATCTGTAGTTACAGGTTGCTGGATTGGACCTTCTATTAAAAAAGCTGAAGATCAAAGTGGTAAATGGGCTGTAGCAGCATTCCCTAAAATGGCTAACAATAAAGATTCAGTTAATGCTTCATCAATTGGTGGTGCAGGTTGGTATGCACTTAAGAATGTTGGAAACACAGAAATGGCAGTAGATTTCTTAGATAAAACTTTTGCATCTAATGTAGATTTAATGAATGACTTAGCAGATTCAATAACTTTAGTTAGTACTTTAAATAAAGCAGCTGAAGCACCTAATTATACAAAGGGAAATGATTTCTTTGGAGGACAAGAAATATTTGCAGATTTTGCTAAGTGGACAAGCAAAGTTCCTTCAGTAAATTATGGGCTACACACTTATGCAATTGAAGATATTATGACTGAAGCTATTCAAGCTATATTAGGTGGAGCAGATGTGAATTCAACATTAGATTCATATCAAACTCAAATAGAATCAGCAGTTGCACAATAAAAGATCATAATAAAAAATAGCCATTTATTAAAGGATAATTAGTAAATGGCTATTTCTTGTATAAGGGGTGGGTAGTTTGAAAGGTGTATCATTAAAAAATAAATTAGATATAAAAGCATGGCTGTTTATATTGCCAAGTATACTTTTAATAACAACATTGGTTTTTTATCCAATGATTCAAGCTTTTATTATTTCTCTAAAAAGTGGAATGGGTAATAACTTAAGCTTTACAGGCTTAGATAATTATAAGAGATTGATTACAGATTCTACTTTTAAAAAGGCATTATTTAATACATTAACATATCTGGTTATTCAAGTTCCAATTATGATAATTTTAGCTCTTGCTATTTCTGCACTGTTAAATGATAAGAAATTAAAAGCAAGAGGCTTTTTTAGAACTGCAATATTCTTACCATGTGTTACATCCTTAGTAGCATATTCTATAATTTTTAAAAGCTTATTTGCTACAGATGGTTTTGTAAATATGTTTTTAATGAAGATAAATCTTATTGCAGAACCAATAGCATGGATAACACACCCAATTTGGGCTAAAGTACTTATTATTATAGCTATAACATGGAGATGGACAGGCTATAATATGGTTTTTTATTTAGCAGGAATGCAATCAATTGATGATTCTATATATGAGGCAGCAGAAATAGATGGAGCAAGTGCTTTTATGAGATTTAAAAGCATTACTCTTCCATTACTAAAGCCTATTATTTTATTTACAACAATTAATTCAACAATAGGAACTCTTCAATTATTTGATGAAACAGTAAATATTACTAATGGTGGACCAGCAAATGCAACTATAACAATTTCACAATATATATATAATTTATTATTTAAGTATTCACCTAATTTTGGATATGCAGCAGCAATTTCTTATGTAATTGTAATAATTATAGTAGTATTATCCTTTATTCAATTGAAAGCTGGAGGTGATAAAAATGAATAAAAAATTTAGTGTAGCAAATCTTTTAAAATATATTTTTCTAAGTACAGTATCCTTTATATCAATTTTCCCATTTATATGGATGATAATTGCAACAACTAATAAATCTGTAGATGTAACTAAAGGGACTTTAATTCCTGGGACATACTTTATGGAAAATTTAAAGAATTTATTATCTTCAGACTTAAAATATACTAATGCTTTCAAAAATTCTTTAATAATTGCAATTGTTACAACTATATTAGCTATGCTTGTTTCTTCTTTAGCAGGATATGCCTTTGAGGTTTATAAAAGTAAGACTAGAGATAAAATATTTAATTTTATATTACTATCTATGATGGTCCCTTTTGCAGCACTTATGGTACCTTTATTTAGATTCTTTAGTAAATTAAAAGGCTTTGGGCCATTAAAAGCAATAGGATTAAATACTAATGGATCAGTAATTATCATATCTGTTGCTACAGCCTTTTTAATCTTTTTCTTTAGACAAAATACTAAAAGCTTTCCTAAGGATTTAATAGAGGCAGCTAGAATAGATGGACTTGGAGAGGTGGGAATTTTCTTTAAAATTTATATGCCAACAATGAAATCATCCTATGCAGCAGCTATAATAGTTACTTTTATGGCAAGTTGGAATAGTTATTTATGGCCACTTATTGCATTACAATCACCAGAAAAGAGAACATTGCCTTTAGTTATTTCAGCTTTAGGTTCATCTTATACTCCAGATTATGGAATGATAATGACTGCTGTGGTTATAGCAACACTACCAACTGCAATAATATTCTTCTTAATGCAAAAGCATTTTGTAGCTGGTATGACAGGCTCAGTAAAGGGTTAATGGAAATTGGAAAATAATTGGTCCCCAGGGGAATAAGGAGGTTTTTTTATGTATATAAAGAATGTTGAAGCAAAACTAGAATGGCTTGAGAATCCTGAAATATTTAGGGCGAACAGAATAGATGCTCATTCAGATCATTTATTTTATGAAAATATAGAAGATATACACTTAGGATATGATATGCCATTAAGACAAAATTTAAATGGAAAATGGAAGTTTTCTTACGCAATTAATCCAGAAAGAAGAGAAAAAGATTTCTATAAAGAAGACTATGATTGTAGCAGTTTTGATTATATAGATGTACCAGGTCATATTCAAATGCAGGGGTATGATAAATGTCAGTATATTAATACCATGTATCCTTGGGATGGAGTAGAAGAGCTTAGACCTCCTCATATATCTAAGGAGTACAATCCAGTTGGAAGTTATGTTAAGTATTTTAATTTGAAAGATGAATTAAAGGGGAAAAGAGTATTTATATCCTTTCAAGGAGTTGAAACTGCTTTCTATCTATGGGTCAATGGAAAGTTTGTTGGATATAGTGAAGATACATTTACACCATCAGAATTTGAACTTACTGATTATATAAAGGAAAATGAAGAAAATAAATTAGCAGTAGAAGTTTATAAAAGAAGTAGCGCAAGCTGGATAGAAGACCAGGACTTTTGGAGATTTTCAGGGATATTTAGAGATGTATATTTATATGGAATTCCTGAAATTCATATAAGAGATTTATTTGTAAAAGCAACTTTAGATGAAAGTTATATAAATGGACATTTAAATATTGATTTAGAGCTAATGTCTTTAGATAATTATAAAAATTATAATATTAAAGCTTATTTTAAGGATAGAGAGGATAATTTAGTTTATGACTTTGGAAGTATTAAAGTAGATGGAAGAAAAACAAATCTTAAAACTACAATTAATGATGTAAAGCCTTGGAGTGCAGAAGAACCATACTTATATACTTTATATATTGAAGTATTAGATAAGGATAATAATTTAATTGAGGTAGCTCCACAAAAAGTTGGATTTAGGACCTTTGAAATGAAAGATAATATTATGCATATTAATGGCAAAAGAATAATTTTCAAAGGTATAAATAGACATGAATTTAATTCTAGAAAAGGTCGTGCAATAACTAATGAAGATATGCTTTGGGATATTAGATTTTTCAAGCAACACAATATTAATTCAGTAAGAACTTCACATTATCCAAATCGAAGCTTATGGTATGACCTTTGTGATGAATATGGAATTTATTTAATTGATGAAGCTAATTTAGAAAGTCATGGTTCTTGGCAGAAGATGGGTAGGTGCGATCCAGAGTGGAATATACCAGGCTCATTACCTGAATGGAAGGAAGTAGTTTTAGATAGAGCAGAATCCATGCTTGAAAGAGATAAAAATCATCCATCTATATTAATATGGTCTTGTGGAAATGAATCCTATGCAGGAGAAAATATTTTAGAAATGACAAAGTATTTTCATAAGAAAGATGATACAAGGTTAGTTCATTATGAAGGGGTATTTTGGAATAGAGCTTTTGATGATGCTAGTGATATGGAAAGCAGAATGTATGCAAAGCCTAAGGATATAGAAGAATATTTAAATAGCAATCCAAAGAAATCTTATATTAGCTGTGAATATATGCATGCCATGGGTAATTCCTGTGGAGGCATGAAGCTTTATACAGATCTTGAAGATAAATATCCTATGTATCAAGGTGGATTTATTTGGGATTATATTGATCAAGCTATTGAGGGAGACAGAAATGGAGTTAAGACATTAGCATATGGAGGGGACTTTGATGATAGGGCAACTGACTATTGCTTTTGTACAGATGGAATAGTCTATGCTGATAGAACTATATCTCCAAAGGCACAAGAGGTTAAAGGACTTTATTCTAATATAGATATTATTCCAGATAGAGAGGGAGTAACTATAAATAATAAAAATTTATTTATAGGAACAGAAGACTATGATTTTATTGCTTATATAGAAAAAGAAGGAATAAGAATATTTGAAGAAAAATTAGATAATATAAATATTAAAGCTGGAGAAAGTAAATATGTAACTATAAAATATCCATTTATTGAAAGTAGTGGAGAATATAGTTATAATATATCTATGAGATTAAATAAAGATAAGTTATGGGCTAAAAAGGGGCATGAATTAGCTTTTGGACAATCTGTTTATAATATTGGAGATAGTGAATGTAAAGGTTATAATATTGAAGATGATAAAGATGATGAGTTTAAAGTTATTCATGGAGATGTAAATATAGGGGTTGTAGGTAATGGCTTTAAGATGATGTTTTCTATTCAAGAAGGTGGCTTAATTTCTCTTTGCTACCATGGAATTGAATATATAACAAGAGCACCAAAAACATCATTCTTTAGAGCAACTACAGATAATGATAGAGGAAATGGTCATAATTTTAGAACTGCAGATTGGCAAATAGCAGGATTACATCAAAGATTAGTTGATTTTAAATATGTAGAAGGCAAAAAGGAAATTTCATTAGAATATAAATTTGAGCTTCCTACTAGAATTAAAACTACTAATACAGTTAAATATACTGTAACTCCAGATGGGAATATTAAAGTTAATATACATTATGATGGTGTAGAAAGATTATCTGAAATACCTTTATATTCTATGGATTTTAAGTTTAAAAAGAACTTAACTAATTTTGAATATTATGGACATGGTCCAGAAGAAAATTATATTGATAGAAATAGTGGTGCAAGACTTGGAATATTTGAAAAGAAAGTAAAAGATAATTTATCAAGATACTTAATTCCACAAGAATGTGGAAATAGAACTAAGGTTAGATGGTTAAAAGTATTAGATGATAATAAAAGAGGGCTAAAATTCACTTATATAGATAATCCATTTGAAATAAGTGTATTACCATACAGTGCCTATGAGCTTGAAAATGCAATGCATATATATGAACTACCACCTATTAATTATACATGGGTAAGAATAATAGTTAAGCAAATGGGAGTAGGTGGAGATGATAGCTGGGGAGCTTTAGTTCATGAGGAATTTACAGTCCCATCTAAAGAAGATATAGATTTAAGTTTTATAATATCTAGACTATAAAGGGTAATTATCCCCAGGGGAAGTGGTAATTTCCCCTGGGGATTTTTTTAGGAGGTATTTCCATGGGTAAGAAATATTGTAGGGTTTTAATTGTTGAAGATGAATTTATAATGCGACAAGGTATGAAGCATATGATTGAATGGGAAAGAGAAGGTTTTACAATAGTTGGAGAGGCAACTAATGGACAAGAAGCCTTAGAGCTAATTGATACATTAAAACCACATATAGTTATATCAGACATAGTTATGCCTATTTTAAATGGAGTGGATTTTTCTAAATCTATTCAAAGAAAATATCCAGAAGTTCAAATTATAATTTTAAGTAGTTATGATAATTTTGAATATGTAAAAGACACACTTCTAAGTGGTGCTGTAGATTATATTTTAAAACCAACATTAAATCAAACTCAATTATTAGTTTCTTTAAATAAAGCTGTTAACAGAATTCCAGGCTTAGAGTTAATAAAAGACGAGGATATGTATTATAGCAATATACTTGAAAGGTATATTCTTGGATTTGAGGATAATATAGATAGTAAAAGCTTTTTTAATATTTTCCATAATACTTGTTTTAGACTTTTAGGCATCAATATTAAGCAAGCCTATGGTAAAAATAGAAAAACTGTAAAGGAAATTAATGGGGTTATTGAAGAATATTTAATAAATAAAAACTATATCTTTATAAAATTTATACTTAGTGAAGAAGTTCTATTATATTTAATAAATTATAGAATAAATGAAGATAAGAAAATAGTTAATGACTTTGAAAAGTATATAGAAAATAAAATAATACAGGAAAACACTTTTCTTATTATTACTTCAAGCTTCAATGATTTAAGTAAGATTAGAGATGTTTATAATAATAAGTTTTTACCCTATTTAGCACTAAAGTTTTATTATAAAAATAAAATTATATTAGATACGGAAACTGTGACTTTAGAAGGGAAAATAGAAAAATTTAATTCAACTAAGTTTGATAATTTATTGAAGAGAAAAGATTTTATTACAGCAATAAATATGATGAAGAAATATATAGATTTAGCAGTTTTATCTAAAATGGAAGAGTATAAACTTAAAAACTTGATGAAAAATTTACTTTATAATTTGATAGTAAGCTTAGAAGCCTATGATTTAGAAGTAGAGGAATTGAGACAAGGTTATTTTAAAAAGATTGATAAAATTCAATATTTAGAAGAATTTATAAATGTAATTGAGGAAATAACCTTACAGATGAATGAGTTTATTAATAAAAACGTTAATTTAGAAGAAGATAGAATTAGTGAAATTTTAGATTATATAGTAGAACATTATGATAAATCTTTAGAATTAAGTGACATAGCAAAAGCCTTTAATTTTAATTATTATTATTTATCTTATTATTTTAATAATCATTGTAGTGAAGGTTTTTCTGAATATTTAAATAGGATTAGGATAGAAAAAGCCTGCGAACTATTAAAGGATAATAAACTATATGTATCAGAAATAAGTTCAATGATTGGGTACTCTGATCATAGCTATTTTTGTAGAGTATTTAAAAAGATAATAGGTTATACACCTAGTAGATATAGAAGAATAGTGAGTATGCAGGGAAGTGGTATCTAGTGATAAGAAAACTGAAGCTAAATAGTTTATTTACTAAAATATTATTAGTAGTAGTTATAGGAGTACTATGTGTTTCAATTTCTGTAAGTTACATTATTATAAATATTTCTAAGGGAATATTTGCTGATAATTATAGTGAAACCCAAAAGAAGATATTTGATCAAGTAAATGATGAAATTTATGGCTTTCATAGTGAAATAGTTAAGATAATAGATTCTGTAAATTCTCATAGAGCTTTTAGAACATATTTTGCTGAAAAAGATTTATCTACAAAGGAGTTATCTAAGAATATTTATGAATTAAAAAAACAAATTAAATCTTCATTAGATTCCAATACTTATGATATGAGTATTTTAGTAGTTGGTTTAAATGGCCAATCTTATTTAAATAGTTCAGAGCTTTTAACAATTGAGGCAAAGGAAATATTAGAGTTAGATATAAATAAGAAATCTTTAGAGAATAATAAAACAATAACATATGAATATCTTGAAAGAGGCATAACATCTTCAACTAAGAATGAGGCTGTAATAATTATTTCAAAGGCATTAAATTTGAAAGATGAAAATCCTTATGGAGTTATTAATTTTATAATTAAAGAAAGAAGTTTTCAGAAGTTTTATGATTATTTCACAGTTCAAATAAATGACATAGTTTTACTTGATGAAAATAATATTGTATTATCTTCAAATAAGAAAAGAAACCTTGGTAAGATTCAAGAAGAATTTAAAGAAAATATAAATCAATTGATAGAGAAAAAAGAACTGAATAAAAGCTATGAGAGTAATGGAAATACAACATTTATTCAAAGATTACCATATTGTAACTTAACTATATGCGGAACTTTGGATAATACAAAGGCTTTATCAAAAATATATGATGTTAAAAATATACTTATTATATGCATTTTTATAACACTATGTATTTTATTTTTTATATTTTTATTAGTAAGACAAATGACAAAACCTTTATATTTATTAACTGAAAAAATGTCAAAGGTTAAGGATGGAAACTTTGATGAATATATAGAGGTAAGTGGACCAGAAGAAATAAAAGAATTATCATCTACCTATAACTATATGATAAAGGATATTAATAAGTATGTAGATGAGTTAGTAGTTGTACAGAAGGAAAAGAGAAAGGCGGAAATTTATGCTCTTCAAATGCAGATAAATCCACATTATATATTTAATACTTTATCCAGTATAAAGTGGCTTATTTGGCAAGGAAATAAGGACAAGGCTATAGGGGCAATAGATGCTTTTATTAATATGATTAGAAATACTATAAGTAAAACAGATGAGTTTATTACTATAGAAGAAGAGATAGATAATTTAAAAAACTATGTATTAATTAACAATATAAGGTATGGAGATAGGATAAAGGTTGAATATTTTGTAATGACAAATTGCTATAAATACTTAATACCAAAGTTGATATTACAACCATTTATAGAAAATTCATTTTTCCATGCTTTTCCTTCAGATGAAGAAGGGGAAATACAGGTTTTTATAAAGGAATATGATGAAGATAATATTAAAATTGAAATATATGATAATGGCATAGGAATAGATAATGAAAAATTGGATGAGGTAATTGTAAAGAAGGAAAATAAAAGCCATAATTTTACTGGAATAGGGATTAATAATGTAGATAGTAGAATAAAACTTATTTATGGAAATGATTATGGAATTAGCATAAAGAGCAAAGTGAATAGTGGAACAACAATAATGATGATTATTCCAAAATTTTAATTTAAATAAACTTTTTAACAATAAATATGAATTTCCAAATATTGTTCCCCTGGGGAACAATATTTTTTCTGAAAGCTATTGCAAATGTATTCATAAGGTGTTAATATGAATATACAAAATATTGTACATTATTAAAGGAGAAATTTAATGGACGTTCAAAGTAAGCTTATGCAAAAACTTGGAATTGCAATTACTTCTTTAGCAGTAGAATTTTTGCCATTAAATAAGGGAGATAGGATAAAGACAGTTGCAGAACTTTCTGAGAATTATAAGACAGCTAGAGGAACTATCCAATCTGCTATAAAGTTTTTAAAAGAACAAGATGCTGTAACTTTAGATTCTAGGGGACACCTTGGAACCTTCATAAAGGAAATAGACTACATAAAACTACTAGAACTAACTGGTATAAAGTCTTTAGTAGGAGTAATGCCACTTCCTTATTCAAAAAGATATGAAGGCTTAGCTACTGGTATTTGCAAATGCTTAAATGACAGTGGAGTTAATACAAACCTTGCTTTTATGAGGGGATCTAATCACAGACTAAAAGCTTTGCAAGATGGAAGGTATGACTTTGCAGTAACTTCAAGATTAACAGCAGATTTTTATTTAGAAAATAAAAAAAACATTCAAATAGTTAAAACCTTTGGTAATTTTAGTTATGTTAATGAGCATATTATAGTAGTATCAAAAGACTTTAATGGAAATTTTACTAAAGGAACTAAAGTTGGAATAGACCTTTCTTCTATTGACCAATCTATATTAACAAAAACTTATTTTGAAGATTTAGATGTTGAATATATTACATTAAATTATAGCCAATTTATAACTGCAATTAAAGAAAATAAAATTGATGCAGCTATATGGAATTTAGATGATATTCAAGATAGAGAAGATGATATTAAATTTATTCCAATAGATAGAAAAAATAAAAATATTAAGGATACTGAAGCTGTTATTATTGCAAACAAGGAAAATTCAATTGTTCCTGCACTTTTTTCTAGAGTATTAGATGTAGAAGATGTGAAGGAATATCAAGAATTAGTTATGAAAAAGAAGATAATGCCTCAATATTAAGAGGCTTTTATCTAATGAAAGTACAAAAAAATGTATATTGGGGGTTTTAAAATGGAACTAAGTATTAGATTAAACATATTCAAGGATTCAGGAATGTTATCAGAGGAAAATTACCATAAAGTTATTAATGTTATTAATTATTTTGATGAAGTAATAAATATAAAACTTGTAGAAGAAAACTCAGCAATGTTTATTACTCATCTATGTGCAGCATTAGGGAGAATTGATAAAAATCAAATTGTAAGTGAGATTGATATTGAAATACTTGAATCTCTTAAATTAGAAGAAAACTACAATAAGTCTATGCATATTGTAAAGGATTTAAAAGAGGCCATAGGTGAAATACCAGGAGAAGAAGTAGATTACTTAGTAATGCATATTTGTACATTATTAGGACAAGCTTAAAAATTACTTAAATAAATTAGATTATAAATAATTTTTATATGGAGGAGTTAAAATGAAAAGAATAGTTATTGGTGGACAAATTGACAAGCAAAAGGTTGCTGACATTACAGCTCAAATTGCAGGAGACAGAGCAAGTATAGAAATTAAAAGTGATATAGAAGCTGCTATGGCTATAAAGACTGGGACAGCGGATTATTATTTAGGAGCTTGTAATACTGGTGGCGGTGGTGCTTTAGCAATGGCAATAGCATTACTTGGAATGCCAAATTGTGCAACTGTATCAATGCCTGGTCATATTAAAAATGAATCAGAAATTAAAGCAGAAGTAGATGCAGGTAAGAAAGCTTTTGGATTTACTGCACAACACGCAGAAGAAGTTATACCAGTAATTCTTAAATATATTCTTTAATAATTATAATATTTAAGAATTTAAGTTTAAGTTAGAATTTAATTAGTGAAGGAATGGCTAAGAATAATTTAAAAAGTTCATTTTATTTACTAATTTAAATAAAATTTATATTTTTAGGGAGGAATCATATATGCATTATCTTCAATATGTGGTAGTAGCACTTTTAGGTGCATTAGCTGCTATCTTATCAAACACAGGTGTGGCAGTATTTAATGATGGTTTTAGACCAATTGTTCCAGAATTCTTAGAAGGAAGAATGGATAAAAAAGCCTTAGCAGCTACATCATTTGCAATTAGCTTTGGATTAGTTATTGGATTTGGTATTCCAGTATCAATAGCTGCATCAATTATTTTAATTCATAGTATCTTATTAGGAACTGATATTATTGGATCTTTTTGTCCAAGTGGCAAAAAGGGTGTAATAATTTCTGGAGTAGTTGGAGCTATTTATGGAATTGGTATTGTTTATGGATTACAATTCATAGTTGATTTATTTGCATTGTTGCCAGTTAATTTCTTAGAACCATTAAAATTAGTTGGAACACCAATTACAGTTGCTTTTGCAGTTTTCCCAGCTTTAGTTGTTGCATATCAATTTGGAACTAAAAAAGGTTTCTTAACTGGAATAATTGCTCTTTTAGTTAGACAAATTGTTTCATTATATGGAAAATTCACTGTAAATGGAGCAACTATTAAATTAGATGCTGAAGGTATGGCATTACTTGCAGGTATGATAATTATGATTATCTTTGCAGTACAAGAAAAACCAGATCCAAATGCACCAAAGATTGACTTAGCAGCAATTTTTGAAGAAAGAGTTAAGAAAATTAAAAAGAACTTACCTCTATTAGCTTTAATGGGTGGATTAATTTCAGCAGCAACAAGTCTTAGTTTATTAGCTGGTGACCCAATTAGCTTAAATCTTTTAGCAGAAGGAAAGAATACAGAAGCTGCTATGACTGCCTTTGCAAGAGGAATAGGATTTATTCCGTTAGTGGCTACAACTGCAATTTCTACTGGAGTTTATGCACCAGCAGGTATGACATTTGTATTTGTAGTTGGATTCTTAATCGGAAATCCATTTTTAGCATTTGTGGCTGGAGCTGCAGTTATGGCTTTAGAAATATTCTTCCTAGATGGATTAGCTAAATTAATGGACAAGTTCCCAGGAGTTAGAAAATGTGGAGATAACATAAGAACAGCTATGAGTAAGGTTCTAGAAGTTGCTTTATTAGTAGGTGGTATGATGGCTGCACAATCTATGGCACCAGGACTTGGATTATTTGTAGTAACTGGATTATATGTATTAAACAAGACTTCAAAGAAACCAATAGTAGATATGGCAGTTGGTCCAGTTGGAGCAATTGGAGTAGGAGTTTTAATAAATGTATTATACTTAGTTGGATTATATGTAATACCGGCTTAGAAAAATGAAGAATGAAGAATGAAAAATGTAAAATGAAAGAAGAAACTCCATAGGAGTTTCTAAAGTAAATAATTTTTTAGTAATTTGAAACAAATTTCTTAAAATTTGTTTCAAATTACATCAATAATTCTACATTCTACATTTTACTTTCTACATTCATAAAAGGGGGTTTTTAAATGGAAAATGAAATAATTTATGCTCATGAGCATATAACCATAGATTTATCAGGAGTTAAGAAGGATAAGGATTGTTTTTTAAATAACAAAAATCAAACTATAGAAGAGTTTAAGGATCTAAAGAATAGAGGAGTTTCTACTATTATAGATGTTACTAATAGGGGCATGGGTAGGGATACAGAATATGTGGCTGAAGTTGTTAGGGAAACAGGTTTAAATATTCTTCAAGCAACAGGATATTATAAGGAACCTTTTTTACCTGAAGAAGTTTATAAAATAAATGAAAAAGAGATGGCTAAAATTCTTATAGATGAGATTTTATATGGAATAGATGGAACATCAACAAAGGCTGAAGTTATTGGAGAAATTGGAACTAGTTTAAAGCAAGTGGAAGAGATGGAACTTAAAGTTTTTGAGGCATCTTCAAGAGCTCATATTGAAACGGGAAAGCCAATAATTACTCATACCACTTTAGGAAAGTTAGGACTTGAGCAAATAGAAATATTTAATAAGTTTAATGTAGATTTATCAAAGGTTACATTAAGTCATATAGATTTAAGTGGTGACTTAGAATATATGCTTAGATTACTAGATACAGGAGTTAATATTGCTTTTGATACAATTGGGAAAAATAATTATCAACCAGATGAAGATAGAGCTAATTGGTTAAAAGAACTTTGTGATAGAGGATATAGCAATCAAATAGTAATGTCTATGGATATTACAAGAAAATCACATTTTAAGGATAATGGAGGACTTGGTTATAGCTATTTAATAGATAGTTTTTTACCAAGATTATATGAGAAAGAAATTTCTAACAAGCATATAGAAAATATGTTAGTTAATAATATAAAAAATATATACAACCTTAAGTAGGAGGAAATTATGAAAACATACCCATTACATTCAATAAGTTTAGATGAAGCAAAAAAATTACAATTTAAAATAATAGATACTATAACAAAGCATTTTGATGGTAGAGAAGTATTATCCCTAGGGGACTTAGGTGTAGTAAAGGGATTAAATAAACCAACCTATACTAAGAAGGTAGAAAATATTTTTTCAGAAGTTTTTGATGCTGAAGCAGCAATATTAGTAAGGGGAGCTGGAACAGGTGCCATAAGATGGGGACTTATAAGCTTTATGAAAAGTGGAGATACAATCTTAGTTCATGATGCACCTATTTATCCTACTTCTAAGGTTACTATTGAAACAATGGGACTTAAGGTTATCACAGCTAATTTTAATAGCTTAGAAGATATTAAAAAAGTTATATCTAAGCATCCAGAAATTAAAGGAGCTTTAGTTCAAAATACTAGGCAAAAGATAGATGATTCTTATGAATTAGAAGAAGTAATAACTACAATAAAAGAAGCTAATGAAAATATAAGAATTATTACAGATGATAATTATGCAGCTTTAAAAGTGGAGAAAATAGGAAATCAGTGTGGAGCAGATATTGGAAGCTTTTCCTGCTTTAAGATATTAGGACCTGAAGGTGTTGGAGTATTAATAGGCAAGAAAGATTTAATAGATAAGGTTTATTCATTAAATTATTCAGGTGGTAGTCAAGTGCAAGGACATGAGGCTATGGAAGCACTAAGAGGATTAGTATATGCACCAGTTTCATTGGCAATTCAATCTGAAGTAAATGAAGAGTTAGTGGTTAGACTAAAAAGTGGGGAAATTCCAGAAATAAAAGATGCCTTCCTTGCAAATGCTCAATCTAAAGTTCTTTTAGTGGAACTTAAAGAAGACATTGCTGAAAAAGTTTTAGAAGTAACTACTAAGTATGGAGCAGCAGCTCATCCAGTAGGTTCTGAGTCTAAATATGAGTTTGTTCCAATGATGTATAGAGTTTCTGGAACCTTTAGAGCAGCAGATCCAACTCTTGAAAAAAGAATGATTAGAATTAATCCAATGAGAAGTGGAGCAGATACTATAATTAGAATTTTAAAGAGTTCTATAGAGGAAGTTAGAAAAGTTAAGTAAGGGGGAGCAAAGGTGTTTCTTGAAAAAACTGTAGAAAGAAATAAAGAATTAGTTCAAGCTGCATTTAATCTCCATAGAGAAGGATTAATTTTACCAGATACTTATGTTATAGATTTAGATACTTTAATTGAAAATGCAAAGAAAATAAAAGAAGAAGCAGATAAGTATGGTATTAAGCTTTATTTTATGACTAAGCAATTAGGAAGAAATCCAATTATATCTAAGGAATTTATGAAGCTTGGATATGAAGGTGCAGTAGTAGTTGATTTCAGAGAAGCTGAGGTCATGATTAATAATAATATCAAAATTGGACATGTTGGACACTTAGTTCAAATTCCTAAGGTCTTAATTGAGAAGGTAGTGAAGTCTAGACCAGATTATATAACAATTTACAGTATAGAAAAGGCTAAAGAAATTAATGAAGCTTGTGAAAAACTAGGGCTTAAACAAAATATTATGTTAAGAGTATTAGGAGAAAATGACAATTTATATTCTGGTCAATATGGTGGATTTAAATTAGAAGAACTTAAATATATTGGAGAAGAATTAATTAAACTTAAAAATCTTAATATAGCAGGAATAACATCATTTCCATGTTTCTTATATGATACGAATAGTAATGAAATTAAGAGAACTAAAAATATAGATACTATTAAAGAAGCAAAAGAAATTTTGGAAAGAGAATTTGATTTAAGTATAGAGCAATTAAATATGCCTTCTGCAACTTGTGTAAATTCTATAAAGAAAATATACGAGGAAGGTGGTACTCACGGAGAACCAGGACATGGTTTAACTGGAACTACACCTTATCATAAGCATAATAACGGAGATGAACTTCCAGCCATAGTTTATGTAACAGAGGTATCACATAATTTATTAGATAAAGGATATTGCTATGGTGGTGGACACTATAGAAGATCTCATATGGAAAATGCATTAGTTGGAGAAGATTTAGAAAAATCAAAGATTATTAAGGTTATTCCACCAACAGATGAAAGTATAGATTATCATTTTGAACTATCAGAGAACTGTAAAGTTTCAGATACGGTAATTATGGCTTTCAGAACACAAATTTTTGTAACTAGAAGTAATGTTGCTTTAGTTAAAGGGATACAGAAAGGAAAACCTGAGATTGTTGGAATTTATGATTCACAAGGAAAGCAAATTTAGGTAATAAGTAATAGTAAATAGTGAAGAGTTTAGGGAGTTTTGCTGTGCAAAACTAAATTGAAATTTTTATTATTTGTTATAAAAATTGAATTATTAGTTATAGAAAAGGAAATGGATGCGAGAGGATGGATAAGGGTATATCTCTGCTGAAATTTCTTTTTTATTTCCAAAAAACTGGTCCCCAGGGGAAAATCCCCCGTAGGGATATTCCCCTAGGGACCAAAATTTGTAAGGAGGTTTTATAAAATGAATAAATTTATAGTTATAGTACTTGACGGTTTCGGAATAGGAGAAATGGATGATGTAAAGGAAACAAGACCACAGGACATTAATTCTAATACTTGTCTTCATATATTAGAAAAAAGAGGAGATTTAAAGTTACCTAATTTAGAAAAATTAGGTTTAATAAATATATTAAATAAAGAAGTAAATGGAATGAAGAAAAATCCTAAAGCTACTTTTGGGAAAGCAGAGCTAACTCATTTTGGAGCTGACACTTTCTTTGGACATCAAGAAATAATGGGAACTAAACCAAAGATGCCTTTTAGAGAACCAATAAAGAATAAGCTTGAAGAAATTTATAAAGTAATAAAGGAAGCAGGATATAAAGTAGAATATAAATATGGGAAAAATGAAAAGTATTTAGTAGTAGAAGATTCTCTTACTGTAGCAGATAATATAGAGTGCGATTTAGGACAAGCTTTTAATATAACCTCTGCTTTAGATTTAATTCCATTTAATAAAGTATTAGAAATTGGACATATAGTTAGATCCATTGCAACAGTGCCAAGAGTAATTACTTTTGGTGGAAAAGATATAACTTTAGAGGATATATTAAATGCAGAAGAAGAAAAAGAAGGAGGATATATTGGAATAAATGCACCAAAGTCTGGCGTTTATAATACAGGATATGAGTGTATTCATTTAGGATATGGTGTTAATCCTAAAACACAAGTATCAACTATTTTATCAGAAGAAAAGGTACCTGTTTATCTATTGGGAAAGGTTGCTGATGTAGTTATAAATGAAAAAGGTACAAGTATACCTATGGTGGATACAGAAAAGGTACTTAAGAGAACAATAGAAATTTCAAAGGAAGTAGATAAGGGCTTTATTTGCTGTAATGTACAAGAAACTGATTTATCAGGACATGCTGAAAATGTAGATAGATATGCTGAAAAGTTACAAATTGCAGATAGATTAATAGGTGAGATTATTAAAACTATCAAAGATAAGGATATATTATTAGTAATGGCAGACCATGGTAATGATCCAACTATAGGACATAGTAAGCATACAAGAGAAATGGTTCCAATAATGATGTATGGAGAAAACTTAAAAGAAGGTTCTATTGGAATAAGAAAAACACTTTCAGATGTAGGAGCAACTGTAGCTGATTACTTTAAAGTTAATAGTCCAGAGAATGGCACAAGCTTTTTAAAAAATATTTTTCCTGATAAGGAGTAAAATAATATGAATAAAGAGACTAAAGTTTATAGAGGAAAGATACTAGCAGAGCAAAATTTATATAAATCAGTAGTTTCAATAAATAATAATATAGATGAAGAAGTTAAAGAGAAGATAGAAGAGGTTTTAACCTTTGGTGTGAAAAATACTGTGGATATTCCAATATCAATAGTGGATAAATTGAGAAAAAATTCAAAATATTTATTCTTAACTATTGATAGGATGTCCAATTTAGGTAGAAGTATAGATACAGATTTAATAAATCCATTAACTTATAGATGTATGACTGGCTCCAGTAGTGGAACAGCTATAAATATAATTAAAGGAATAAATGATTTTGGTATAGGTACAGATGGTGGGGGATCAGTATTAGCCCCTGCCCTTAGTACTAATTTATATTCATTTATAGGATCTGGAGTAAATTTAGTTACAGGCAAAGGAAGTTTATCCACAGATAGTATAGCCTTTACTGGAGGAATTGGAATAATTTCTAAGAACCTACCTATATTAAAGGAAGTAGCTGAAGATGTATTGGAAGAAAAAATAGAAATCAAAGATGAAATTATTAGAGTATTAGTTCCAAAAGCAAAGAACTTTAAGCTACCAGATGGAGCTGATATGAGAGAGGAAATAGATAAAGCTATTAAATTCTTAGATAATAAAAGATTTCAATTTATAGACTATGACTTTGATAATATATATGAAAGAAGCATAGGAATAAGAGAAATAAAGAGTATATTTGAAGATGATATAGCAGATATTATATTAACTTATGAAGGACCAATAGATATTTATGGATATGATGAGACTATACAAAGAAGTTTTAAAGGAAGAGCAGAAAAAGAAATTACATCTAATGGTGGAAAGGCTTTAGTTAAAGCTATAAATATGTGCAAATGCACAGGAATTACAATTCCAGGAGAAAAATTAGCAAGTGGTTTTGTTATTTGTGGAAAACATGGAAAAGAAGGAGTGTTAAAAGCTTTTGATTTAGCAGAAGAATTAGATTCAGCAATAGAGGAAAATGAAATATTTCAAAGATATTTTATTAGAAGAGAGAAATTTATTGAACCTATAAAATTATAAATATATAAGATTTAATACCCTAAAGGTGATAAATTATCCCTTTAGGGTACTTTTTGTTTGTAAATAAGAAAATAATTAATATTAAAGGCATTTCAAGAAAAAGAAAGTATAAAGGAGTTTTATACATGTAAGTTGGTTTACAGTGGAAATATAATAGTTAGACTATATGCAGCCATAATGAGTTATATCATATAATAATAAACTGTCTAATTAATAAACATAGAAGTAGTAATCTCTGTAGTTAATTTAACTTAGAGTTACTTTAGTTACTTCCAATTTTAGAAAGGTGAAAAATATGAAGAAAATTTATATTGTTAAAATAGCAATATTTATATTAATTATTTTATTGCCAATAATTAATATAAATTTGAAGAACAATCAAATTTCAGAAATAGATAATAGAATGTTAATAAACTTTGAAAATACATATAAAGATGAAGATGATATTAATATTATTTTCAATAATATTGGAAACTATATTGACGATAGAATAGGGTTTAGAGAAGATATGGTAAATTTCTATACATTTGCTATGGATAAGCTTTATGATGATATGGTTCATCCAACTTATCAGTATGGAAAAGAAGGATATGTATATCTTAAGTTACCAGAAACTAAAGTTAACTTAAGGTTTCAAGAGGTTTTTTCAAGTTTTATAAAGGACTTTCAAGAATATTGTAATGATAGGAATATAAAATTCCTATATACTTTAGAACCAAGTAAATCAAGTATTTATCCAGAGTATTTGCCAGAAGGATACAATCCTAATACTGAAAATTCAGACTACTTTTTAGAGCTTTTAGAAGAAAAGGATGTTAATTATTTAAATAATATAGATACTTTATTAGGTGTAAAAGAAGATCCAAAGTATAAAGATGTTTTATTATATGATAAGAAATATGATGCAGGTCATTGGAATGAGACTGGAGCTATTGTTGGTATTTCAGCAATAATAGACAGGCTTAATGAGTTAGACAATAGGGTTGGAAGCTTTGATATTAGTAAATATGAATCAGAAAAGGTCATTAATGAAACATTACTTTCATCTAATTTTAAAATTAATGAAGAAACTACGAATTACAGCTTAAAGGAATATAACCTTGAGTATGTTGAAGATTATGAAGATGAAATATATAGACATGATAATTTTAGATACTTTACTCATTATAAAAATTTAACTAATACTGAAGCACCAAGATTATTAATTTTTGCAGGAAGTTATTTTAATAATAAAGAGAAATTTATAACTGGAAACTTTTCAGAAGTTATGAAAATCCATAACTATAGAAATGTAATAGATTATGAATACTATATAAATATTTATAATCCAGATATAGTTTTATTTGAATCAACAGAATATACAAATACAGGCTATCATTATCCAATAACAATGATGGAAGAAAAGACCTACATAAAAAATATTAACAGTTATGATAATTTATCAGAGTATGATTTTGTAATTACTGATATTGATAATTTTGAAATATCAGGAAATAACATAACTAAGTTTATACTTCCTATAGAAAGTGATGATTTATTATATGCTTATGCAAATATCAATAATAGGATATTAGATAGTAGAATTAATAGAGATGAAGATAATTTATATGTAGAGTTTTCTTTAATCTCAAAGGAATTGGAATATATAGACAGTTTTGACTTATATTTTATTTCAAAGGATGAAACACAATATCAAAAGATAAAAATAAATATTAGAAAGGAATAAATTTATGGTATTTAGTTCAACAATATTTATTTTTGCTTTTTTACCAGTAGTATTATTAGCATACTATATATTAGGTAAGAAAGTAAGGAACTATGTTTTGTTACTAGCAAGTCTTTTTTTCTACGCCTGGGGAGGAGTAGATTATTTAAAGATATTAATAGCATCTATTATAATTAACTATATTTTTGGATTATTAATAGATAAAGTAAGTGATAATACTAGACTGAAAAAAGTAATTTTAACAATAGGAGTAGTATTAAATCTAGGGATACTTTTCTATTATAAATATTATGATTTCTTTGTAGAAAACACTAACCTAGTATTTAACATTAATTTTCAGCTGAAATATATAGCCTTACCAATAGGTATTTCATTTTTCACTTTTCAGGGAATGTCTTACATTATAGATATTTATAGAAAAGACGGAAAAGTTAATAAAAATCCTTTTGCTGTAGCACTTTATATATCCTTCTTTCCACAGTTAGTAGCGGGACCTATTGTAAAATACAAAACTGTAGATGATCAAATTAGAAATAGGAAAGAATCAATAGAGTACTTTAGTTATGGAATCAATAGATTCGTTATGGGACTAGCTAAGAAGGTTATAATAGCTGATATATTGGGTGCTATGGCAGATAATATATTCAATTTATATTATAGTGGAATTGATACTCCAACTGCATGGATAGGAGCAATTTGTTATACATTCCAAATATATTATGATTTTTCAGGTTATTCTGATATGGCTATAGGCCTTGGGTATATGTTTGGATTTAAATTTATGGAGAACTTTAATTATCCGTATATATCAAAATCTATAACTGAATTTTGGAGAAGATGGCATATTTCCTTATCAACTTGGTTTAAAGAATATCTTTATATACCTCTTGGTGGAAATAGAAGAGGAAATGTATATTTCAATTTATTCGTTGTATTCTTAGTTACAGGGGTTTGGCATGGAGCAGCATGGACATTTGTAATATGGGGACTATGGCATGGATTATTTATTCTTATTGAAAGAGCTATAAGAAATAAGAAGTGGTATATTAATATTCCAAATATAATAAAGCACATTATTACTATGTTAATAGTAATATTAGGATGGGTTTTATTTAGAGCTGACAACTTGGAACAAGCAATGGGTTTTATAAAAACTATGTTTGGGTTTAACAATCCAACACCATTAACATTTGAATATATTTATTTTATCAATAAAAAATTTATATTCTGGATGGTAATGGCAACTCTTGGATCTATGCCTTTTGTTGCTAATAAATTTAATAAGTATAATGGAAGAAAGAGTTTTGAAATTTTAGCTACAATAGGTATTTCAATATTATTTGTTGTATCAATTATTTTTGTAGTGAATTCTACTTATAGTCCATTTATTTACTTCCAATTTTAAAGAAGGTAATTATTATGAGAAAAATTAATATATCTAAGATAATAATTTTTATTTTTATTCTAGTAGTTCCAATAATAACTTTTAATATAAAAAGAGATGTAATATCAGAAATTGATAATAAAAAACTGATGACTATAGAAGATATATTTAATGCTGGAGATTTAACTAATGGAATAGAAAGTTTTATGAATGATAGAATTGGACTGAGAACTAGTATGGTGAGTGCATATACTAAATCTATGGATTTAGTATTTGACGAAATGATTCACCCAAGTTATCAATATGGTGAAGATGAATATGTATTTTTCAAGGTATCAGAAAATAAATTAGATAATGAATTTCAAGAAATCTATTCAAGCTTCATTAAAAATTTTCAAGAGTATTGCGAAAGTAGGGGGATAGGATTTTTATATACAGTTGAACCATCTAAAGCAACAGTATATGAAGAATATTTACCAGAAGGATATATAAGTAATAATAAAAATTTGAATTATTTTGCATCATTATTAAAGAACAAAGATAT
This sequence comes from uncultured Clostridium sp., assembly GCA_934746015.1. GTDB lineage: Bacteria > Bacillota > Clostridia > Clostridiales > Clostridiaceae > Clostridium. Next base: position 228,030 of record CAKVEW010000001.1, on the reverse strand, counting down.
TAATTACCTTGATAATTCAGAGGTTTTAATAGATGCAAAAAAAGATACACAGGTATTTGATAAGATGTATGACGCAGGTCATTGGAATGAAACTGGTGCATTTATTGGAATTTCTAACATAATAGATAGGTTAAATGAATTAGATAATAGTATAGGAAGTTTAGATTTAAATAAATATGAAAAAGTTAAATATATTAATAAAACACTACCAATATCAAACTTCTCTATTAATGAAGAAACAATTCATTACAAATTAATTGAAGATAATTCTATAAAAATTAATGAGTATAATGATGAAGTAGTTAGGGATAGTAACTATAGGACATTCTCTTATTATAAAAATCCTACTAATGAGGATTTACCTAAAATACTTATATTTGTAGGAAGTTACTTTAATGGAAAAGAAAAATTCTTAACAGAAAACTTTTCAGAAGTAGTTAGAATTCATAATTATAAGAATGTAATAAACTATGAATATTACATAAACTTATTTAATCCAGATATAGTTTTATTTGAGTCAACAGAGTATACACATTCTGATAGTTACTTTCCAAGGGAAGACATGAAAAATAAAGTATCAAATAAGAATATAGCTGAATATCAAAACTTAACAATAGATAACTTTGTATCTATATCAATGGAAGGAATAGAAAATACAGGAGATAAAATAACTAATTTCAAAGTTCCTATAGAAAGCGATGATTTGTTATATGCATATTCAAATATTAATAATAGAATATTAGATTGCAAAATAAATAGCAATGAAGATAAGCAATATATAGAATTTTCAGTAATTACTTCAGAATTAGATGATTTAGAAAACATTGAATTATACTTTGTATCTAAGGATGAAGCTAGATATCAAAAATCAGAAATACCTTTATAGAAATCTAGAATGAAGAATTAAAAATGTAAAATTAATGTAGAAACTCTATAGGAGTTTCTACAATTATTTCCTATTTATTTTTATTGTATTGAAAATAAAAATTCCTGTAGTTCTTTTGTTGTTCCTTCAATATCTATATTAGTGTGGTACATATCTGTAAAGCCAGCACTAATAATATTTCCATCTGAAGGGAACCTACCTTGTTCTATATTACCTAATCCCATTCCTAATGCTTTAGTTGAAATAGATATTATTTCACTATTACTTAGATTTGTTGTAACTAGAGGAAGAATATTATTTATCATTCCAGGTACTTCAGTTAGAGATATATCTTTGAATTTAAGGAATAAGGAATTTAATACATCCCTTTGGCGTTCTGTCCTTCTAAAATCTCTTCCAGCAGTATATCTTATTCTACAGTAGGCAGATGCTTGTGTTCCATTTAGGAGTTGATTGCCAGTAGAATAAATATGTTCTGTTTTCGTTTCATTTTTTTTATCAATATGATCAATATATTCATTAATATGTTGCAATTCATCTTCAGTTATTTCCATTTCAACTCCACCAAGGGCATCTATGATTTTGGGAAGTCTTTCTAAGTCAACTTGTACAAATTTATCTACCTTTAAGTTAAAATTATAATTTATAGCCTTTAATATAGAGCTTGGACCACCATCTAAAATAGTATAATTTAAATTCATTTTCCCACCATCAGGTAAATCTAAATATATATCACGCATTAGTGAGCAAAGTTTAATTTTACTATTTTTAGTATCAATTGCTAAAATCATGGTGGCATCAGCTGCGCTAACATCATAAATATCAGAATAATCACTTCCAAATAAAGCTATTGTTATAACATCATCAGCTTCTTTAGGAGTTTCTTTACCAGTGTTTACAACTTCTTCTCTATTAATTTTAACTCTCTCTACTTTACTAGAAATATAATATGTATATGATGATATTGATCCAAAAATTATTAAAATTACAACTGAAATAGATAAAATAATTTTCTTCTTTTTCGATAATTTTTGCATAGGGTTTCCTCCATTGTTAATATTCATTTTAAATACTGATATATTATATCAAAAATAAGATAATTTTGGAAATATAGAAAAAATATATCTAATTGTAATTATTTGAAATTAATTATGTAAGATGATAATATATAAAATATATACATATTTTATAAGGAGGAAAGAGGATGAAAAAGCTTATATATTTACTATTATCATTATTGTTTGTTATGCCTATATCAAAACCATTAGCAGATGATAACTTAAATGATAATAATATTTATAATTATATTATGAATAATGGGACAATCCTTGGTAAAGATAACTTAGGTGATAATTCTGATACAAAAATATTGCCACAGATGTCTAATGGTGATAATAAGACTATAAATAATATAGTTATATTAATAAGGTTTAAAGGAGAAAATGAATTTATTAACGAAGATAATATTAATAAATTGCATGATACTTATAATATGTATCAAGATTTGAATTTTGATAATGTTGCAGATTTAGAATCTATTTCATTAAATTCTTATATCAGTGATTTAACTTATGGAAAAGTTAAGGTTAATAGTAGTTTTTATCCTATTGAAAATAATAAATATTTCTCAATAGAAGCACCTGAAACAAGGGAATATTATGAAAAAAATATAGCTGGAAGCAAAGAAGAAGCAAATTTTATTAAATGGGCTTTTGATAGTGTAAAGGATAAAATAAATATACCAGCAAATGAATTAGATAAAGATAATGATGGAGAAATAGACATAGTTACATTTTTATGTTCTGGTGCAACCACAAATAGTAATATGTTATGGCCACATGAAACTAGATTTATTGGAGATTCTTCTGTTAACGGCAAAAAATTAGGTACATATAATTTAATTAATGTTGGAAATAATGAAAATAACCTTTTTAATAAAGGAAATTTAAAAATAGCTATTCATGAATTTTTACATGCTTTTAGTTATCCAGATCTTTATAGATATTACCGTAGTGGGAATCCAGTAGGAGAATGGGATGTTATGGCAAATACTGATGGGTTTGGACAACTTCCACTAGTTTATTCAAGGAATTTCTACAGTAATTTGAACCTAAATATACAAGAAATAAATAGTGATGGTGTTTACAAAATTAAATCATCACAAAGTATTAATAAAAATGATATTATAGCTTTAAAGATTAAATCTCCATTATCAGATAAAGAATATTTTATGGTGGAATTTAGAAAAAATGAAGGCAATTGGGATAGTATTTTACCAGGTTCAGGACTTATAGTTTACAGAATAAATGATAATGTTGATGCATTTTATGGAAATAGAAATGGATATCCAGATCACATTTATGTTTTTAGACAGGATGATATAAATAGTACATATGCTCAAGGAAATACACGGACTGCATTTTTATCTAAGGAATCAAGAAGGACAAGCATAGGAAGTAATAATTTAAATGGAGAATTTATTTCTAACAGTTTATTTTTTGATAATGGGAAAAATAGTGGGATAGTTATTTCTGATATAGGAAGTGCTACTGGTGACGAAATGAGCTTTAAAGTTACATTCCATAAAGAAAAAAACAATATAAATTTAACTTCTATTGTAGGAAAGGATAGATATGATACAGCAGCAAAGCTAAGTATTTCAAATTTTAATTTTTCTAATAGTGTAGTGCTAGTTAATGGACTGGCTATAGCTGATGGATTAGCAATTACACCTGTAGCAACATATTTAAATGCTCCAATATTATTAGTAAAAAAAGATAATATTCCAGCTGAAACAATAAATGAAATAAAGAGGCTTGGGGCAAAGAAAGTTATTATTGCTGGTGGAGAAGGTGTTGTTTCTAAGAATGTACAATCGCAATTAAGTAAATTAGGAATAAATAATATAGTAAGATTAGCAGGAAAAAATAGATATGAAACATCCCTAGAAATTGCTAAATATATTGATAAAAATTTCTATGATGTTGAGAATATAATTTTAGCAAATGGGTATGCAGAAGCAGATGCAATGTCAATTGCAGCTATTTCAGGAAGAGATAAGATGCCCATAATATTATCAGAAGTACAAAGCTTAAGTTCACAAACTTACAACTGGCTAAAAAGTGAAAAATTGAATAACGCTTATATAATAGGGGGAACTGGTGTTGTATCAGATAAACTACTAAATAATATAAATTCAATTACTTCATTAGATATTAGAAAAAATAGGTTAGGTGGAAAAGATAGATTTGAAACTAATTCGTTGGTAATCAATAAGTTTTATTCAAATGAGATAGATAAAGTTTTCATTTCTAAAGGATTTGAGTTGGTTGATGCTTTATCAGCAGCACCAATTGCAGCATTAAGTAATGGACCTATAGTTATATGTGGTAATGATTTAACTAAAGAACAGAAAAATATTTTTGCTTCAAAAACTTCAAATAACATAGTTCAAGTAGGTGGTGGAATTTCGCAAAATGCAACTAATTTTTTAAAAGATGCATCTAAATAGAAAATAATGGTAATGCTTCTGATGATGAAAAATATTATTAGAAGTATTTTTTTATAAGAAATACTAGAAAATTCGACAATAATAAATAATAATATGATAAATAGAAAATAAACATATTGTAAATAATTATATAATTAAAACTATATCTAGTGTGAATTTTAAGGAGATAAAAAATATATATAAATTGGAAATATTCTAAATCACTGGGATGCCATTCAAAACCTGGGAATCTAAGCTTCTCAGGTCTATTAGGGGACTCTAATTATAAAATTACGGAAAAATATAAAAAATATTTTCCGAAAGTAAATTGACACTATCAAAGACCCGCTGAAAATTTGATTTACTTAATTTATATGATATAATTTTATAATGATATATGTTGAAATAAGATTAATAGGATATTTTGTGCGAGAAATATATACATTTATATATTGAGTTTGAAAGATTATGAGTAGGGGGAGAAAAGTGGATAATATTAATGCTAATGCTGATATTAGTTCAATAATTGAAGGAAAACAAAATAGATTTTTATATAGCACTTCGAAAAGGTTGCTTGATATTATAGGATCTTTAGTTGGATTAATATTATTAAGTCCAATTTTAATTATAACCGGAATTTTAATAAAATTAGAGTCAAAAGGTCCTATTATTTTTTCACAAAAAAGAGTCGGATTAAATAAGAAAGAATTTAAAATGTATAAACTTAGATCTATGGTTTGTAATGCAGAAGAATTAAAAGATAAATTAAAGGATAAAAATGAAATGTCTGGACCAATGTTTAAAATTAAGGAAGATCCTAGGATAACTAAAATAGGAAAGGTTATCAGAAAGACAAGTATTGATGAACTTCCACAGTTAATAAATGTATTGAAAGGTGATATGAGCTTGGTTGGACCAAGACCTAGTTTGCCTAATGAAGTTAAGGAGTTTGAGCCTTGGATGCTAAAAAGACTTGAAGTAAAACCAGGACTTACTTGTTATTGGCAAGTAATGGGGAGAAATAGTATTGATTTTGAAAATTGGATGAAGCTTGATATTAAGTATGTAAATGAAAGAAGTTTTTGGTTAGATATAAAGCTTATATTTAAAACGTTTTTTGTTTTATTTGGAGACGATAATGCTTCATAGATTAGAAGATATAAAAGGGAGGTAGTTTAATGACTATATTTATTACTGGTGGCCTAGGATATATCGGAAGTCATACAACTATAGAATTACTTAATAGTGGATATGATGTTATTATTGCAGATAATTTATATAATAGCAAAATAGTTGTATTAGATAAAATAAAGAAAATAACTGGGAAAACCCCTAAGTTTTACAAAATAGATTTGCTAAATGAAGATGATGTTGAAAGAGTATTTGAAGAGAATAACATTGAATCTGTCATACATTTTGCAGCATATAAAGCTGTGGGAGAATCCTGTGTATTACCAATTGAATATTATCACAATAACATAACTAGTACAATGATTGTTTTAAAGTTGATGAAAAAGCATGGTGTGAAGAAATTTGTTTTTAGTTCATCAGCTACAGTGTATGGAAATTCAGAGATTATGCCTATAAAGGAAGACTTTCCATTATCAGCAACAAATCCATATGGAAGAACAAAATTAATTATTGAAGATGCACTAAGAGATTTATATAAATCAGATAGTAATTGGGATATAGCTATTTTAAGATATTTTAATCCTGTAGGAGCACATGAAAGTGGCGAAATTGGAGAGGATCCAAAGGGAATACCTAACAATTTAATGCCATATATTACGAAAGTGGCTATTGGAGAATTAAAAGAGTTAAGTGTTTTTGGAAATGACTATAATACTCCTGATGGAACTGGTATAAGAGATTATATTCATGTAGTTGATTTAGCAAGAGGCCATGTAAAAGCATTAGAAAAAATAAATTCTAATTCTGGACTTGTAACTTATAATTTAGGAACAGGGAAAGGATATAGTGTATTAGAATTAGTAAAAGAATTTTCAAAAGCTAGTGGAAAACAAATACCATATAAAATAGTTGAAAGAAGAAAAGGCGATATAGCAATATGCTATGCAGATCCTAGTAAAGCCAATAATGAACTTGGATGGAGAGCTGAAAAGTCAATTGAAGAAATGTGTGTAGATTCATGGAGATGGCAAAGAAATAATAGTAATTGTTAGAAGCAATAGAAGATTTATTAAAAAGAAATATAGAGTAGTTATATGGAATTAAGGTTAAGGAGATTAAGATGAATAAGATAAAAGTGATGAGTATATTTGGAACTAGGCCAGAAGCAATAAAAATGGCACCTTTAGTCAAGGTGTTAGAAAAAGATGAAAGATTTGAATCGATAGTTTGTGTAACAGCTCAGCATAGAGAAATGTTAGATTCTGTTATGGACATATTTAATATAAAACCACAATATGATTTGAATATTATGAGTCATGGACAGACCATTGTTGATATATCAAATAAAGTATTAAAAGGAGTTAATGATGTTTTAAATAAATGCAAACCAGATATTGTTTTAGTTCATGGCGATACATCAACTACTTTAAATTCAGCTTTAGCAGCCTTTTACAATAGAATTCCGGTTGGACATGTTGAAGCTGGGCTTAGAAGTTATGATAATTACTCACCTTTTCCTGAAGAAATAAATAGAAAGCTTACTGGTGGAATTGCAGAAATACATTTTTCACCAACTGAAAACAATAAGAAGAATTTGTTGAAAGAAGGAATATCAGATAAAAAGATATTTATTACAGGGAACACTGTAATAGATGCATTAAGATGTGTAATAAAAGAAGATTATATTTTTGAAGACAATTTACTTAATAATATAGATTTTAATGATAGAAAAGTAATACTTCTAACAACTCATAGAAGAGAAAATTGGGGAAACCCAATGGAAAACATATTTAAATCAGTAATTGAGTTATTAAATTCAAATGAGAATATAGAAGTAGTATTTCCTATGCACAAAAACCCTAAAATTAGAGAGTTAGCTGGTAAATATTTTAATGAATATTTAGATAGAATTCATTTAATTGATCCTTTGGAATATGTTGATTTTACAAATCTTATGAATAAGGTTTACTTAATAATGACAGATTCAGGTGGAATTCAAGAGGAAGCTCCAGCTCTTGGTAAACCTGTTTTAGTTTTAAGAACTGAAACTGAAAGACCAGAAGCTGTAGAAGCTGGGACTGTAAAATTAGTTGGAATAGATAAAAGAACTATTGTAACAGAAGCCAATAGACTAATAAATAATAAAGAGTCATATGAATTAATGAGTAAAGCTGTTAATCCTTATGGTGATGGATTAGCATCACAAAGTATAGCTGATATAATTGAAAATTATTATAATAAAACAATAATTCTATAGCTGAATTTGAAATTGTATAGATAGGAGAATTTTATGTATAATTTATTCGGTTTAAATTTCTATAAGGGTGATTTAAATTCTTTATTAGAATCTTTATGTAATGATATAGAATTAGGAAAAAAATCAGCAATTTTTACCCCTAATATTGATCATATAATTAATAACTTTAGTGATAGTAAAATTAATGATGTTTATTCTAAAGGGGAATATATAGTTGCTGATGGATGGCCATTGGTTGCAACAGCTAAACTTAAGGGGCAATCAATATATAGAATAACGGGTGTTGACTTAGTTGATAAGTTATTAGAGGTTGCTAATGAAAATAATTATAGCCTTTATTTTTTAGGGGCTACTGATAAAACATTAGATAAATTAATTACTAATATTAAAAATATATATCCGAATATAAAAAATATTAGGGGACATAATGGTTATTTTAAAGATAACATTGAAGTTATAAATGATATTAATAAGGAAAGTGTCAACATATTATTTGTTGGTATGGGTAATCCAAAGCAAGAACTTTGGATTAAGGAGAATTTTGACTTGATAAATTCAAATTTAATGTTAGCTGTAGGGGGAGCCTTTAATATATTTTCTGGTGAAATTGATAGAGCACCTAGATGGATTCAAAAAGTTGGGATGGAGTGGTTTTATAGATTCTTAAAAGAGCCTAATAGACTTTTTTATAGATACTTTATAAAATATCCTAAGTTTATAAAAATATTTTTTAAGGAGTTTTTTTAATGAAGGCTAAGAAGAAAATCCTTATGATAGATTTAGGGAAATCATATGGTGGAGCTGAAAAGCTTATAGAAAATATAATGTTAGGATTAAAAGATGATCTTGATATAAGTATAGCTATAGATAGATATGGAGAGTTCAAAAGCAAAAGTGATTCTATAAAAGGATTTAAAACTTTACTATTAAATAATAATTTGAAAAACCTTATTAAAAATATATTTATTATAGGGAAATATATTAAGAAAGAAAAAATAGATGTAATTCACTGCCATGGAACTCCAAGTAATATTATAGGAATAATATTGAAGAAAACTTGTAGAATTAAATTTATTAGTACAGTTCACAGTGACTTAATGTATGAATTTCAGGGGAAAAAGAAATTTATTTATTCTAAAATAGAAGAAATGACTTTAAAGTATGCTGATTATATAATACCAGTTTCTAATAATTTAAAAGAGAAATTAATAAATAGACATGGAAAAAAAGATGAGAAAATAAAACTTATTTATAATGGAATAGATATAGATATAGATAGAAGTATGGTTAATAGTAGAGAAAAAGATGAGAAGTTTAAATTTCTTTTTGTAGGAAGATTGGTTGAAATAAAAAATGTGGAGCTTTTATTACAAGGGTTACATTATATTAAAAATAAAGGGAAAGACTTTGTATGTAATATTATAGGTGATGGTGAGGACTTAGAGAAATTGAAAAAAATATCTAAAGATTTAGGATTAGATTCTAAAGTTAATTTTTTAGGTTATAGAAATGACATTCTAGAATTTATGACGAAATCTGATGTGTTAATACTTACTTCCAAAATGGAAGGTATACCAATAACTATTATTGAAGCTTTTGCTAGTAAATTACCTGTTATATCGACAGCGGTAGGTGGGGTTTTAGAAATGATAGTTAATGGAAAAACTGGAATTTTATTCGATTTAGAAAATAAGGATGAATTTAATAGAGTATTATTAGATTTACTTGAAAATAAGTATGACCTAGATAAGTTAAGCTGCAATGCATATAATGAATATTTAGAAAAGTGGAATCAAAAAAAATTAACGGATGAGTACAAATGTATATATTTAAAATAGAAAGACAATAAGAGGTATTTTATATGGAGAATTTTCAGAAATACTTTAAAATTTTAATAAAAACTATGCTAAATTGGCAAAAAGAAAAAAAGTTAAGAGTAACTTGTATAACATTAGTAAGTATAATGATGATCTTTATTAATGCAAATTTATTACCAGAAAGAGCGATATTTATTATAGTAGGATTTTTAACAGTATTATTATTAATGAATAAAATTAATGGTATTGATTTTATTATATATTCTTTAATATTACATAGTGAATTATACAATTTTATAGGAATTGGAATTGGTTTATTAAGTATAGGAATAAAAGTATTAAAAAAGGATATTAAAATTAAGAGTTTGATAAAAGATATCCAGAATGATAAAAGTCTTTTAATATTACTTTCTATTATAGGTATATCTACTATAATAAGTATGATATCTACTGGAATTATATTAAATGGAGTAGTATCAATAGGATACTTATTAATAATGCTTAGTATATTTAAATTAATTAAATTTAATAAATATACTTTTGAAGACTTAGCTTTAACTATGAATAATATATTTATAATTGAAGCTATAGTTTTTGTACAACTAATTATAATGGAGATAAGTGTTTCTGGTAGAATTAAATCAGGGGACTTATATAAAGGAACATTTAGTAATGCACATATGGCATGTCTTTGGTTAATATGGTATAGTATTATATTATTTATAAAATACAAGTATTCTATTCATAAATTAAATGGAAAATTAATTATTTTCAAAGTAGTAGCACTTAGTATAATGCTATATTTAACGGATGGAAAGCATTTATGGCTAGCAGTAATATTAGCATTAATAGCCTATGGAATAATTTCTATATTTAAATCCTTAAAAAAAATAGACGTAATTATTGTTGGAATTATAATTGTTTTAGGATTATTTGTTGTAACTAATGTAAGTAAATCAGAGAAATTTAAACAAACTATCTCTAATAAATCCTCATATATATCAATGTATATGTATAAAGAACCCTTTAATACTAAGTTTGAATATATGAATGCCACACTAAATGAAAAATTAAAGGGATATCATTTCTTAATAGGATATGGACAAGGTCAATATGGCAGTAGAATAGCTAACTTAAGGGCTTACGAATATATGGCTAAATCTGAAGGCTTAGCCAAAAAATTATCAAAAATAGTATCACCATATGTATTAGAGGAATACAAGGATCAGGCAAGTAAATATAATGAAAAATTCGTTGAATTTATACCAAATATGAGTGCAGTTTTAGCATATCCTTTTAGTAGTATAATATCTATCATAGCAGAAGTGGGAATGCTAGGTTTTATTGCATATTTGATGTTCTTTAATAGTATAGCCAATAGAAGTAAAGTTAGAGAGGCACATTTAATAGTTATAATATTATTGTTCTTAATGATATTTGATTCTTATTTTGAGATGACTTCTGGTATAGGGATGTTTTGGATAATGATGGGTACATTATCAGTATCGCTAAAAATAAAGAATGAGGATGAAAAAATAGTGAAAAAGAAAAAAATATTAATAGCTCAATATTCCCTAGGGGGAGGTGGAGCCGAGAAGGTATTAATAGATATACTAAATAATTTAGACTATAGTAAATATGAAATAAGCATATTTTTACTACGTAAAGAAGGGGTATATTTAAATAAAGTAAATGAAAATGTAAATGTAATAGCACCAATAGGAAATATTAATTTTAAAAATGAGAAAGCAAATAAATTATTAAATGATTTTAGATTTGCACTTATTAAGTTTATGCCGAAGATTGTTCATAGGTTGGTAGTAGGAAATGAATATGATGTGGAAATAGCTTTTGTAGAAGGTCTAACAAGTAAGTTTATTGCAGATAGTTGTAATAAGAATTCAAAGAAAATATCATGGGTTCATATAGATTTAGAAAAATATAAGCCTATAAAGGAATTTTTCCAAAAGAGATTTTATCCTAAGTTTGACGTAATAGCTTGTGTATCTGAGGATTCCAAAAGAGTATTTGAAAAATTATATCCAAACTTAAAAGATAAGACTAGGGTTGTATATAACTTAATTAATTCAAAGCAAATATTAGAGTTAGCAAATGAAGAAATAGAATTTAATGAAGAAATACCAACAATAATAGCTGTTGGAAGACTATCTATTCAAAAAAGATTTGATGTTCTTATAAAGGCACATAAACTATTATTAGATGATGGAATAAATCATAAGCTCCTTATACTTGGTGAAGGTGATAAAAGAGATGAGTTACAGTTACTTATAAATAACTTAAATGTAAATGAAACAGTAGATTTACATGGGTTTGTTGATAATCCATATAAATATATCAAGAAATCTAAGGTTTTTGCTATGTCATCTGATTTTGAAGGATTGCCTTTAGTTGTATGTGAATCTTTAGTATTAGGAAAACCAATAGTAGCAACGAGATGTACTGGTCCTACTGAACTATTAGATAATGGTGAGTATGGATTATTAGTTGATTGTGATAATGAAGTACAATTGAAAGATGCTTTAAAATCTATTTTAATGGATGATAGTTTGTGTGAGTATTATTCTAATAAAAGCTTAGAAAGAAGTAAGATATTTGATACAAAAGAGGCTATAAATAATATATATAATTTATTAGATTAGAGGTATAGAATGGCTAAGGTAAGTATAATAATTGCTGCTTATAATGTAGAGTTGTATATAGAAAGATGTTTGGAATCGGTAGTAAAACAAACATTAAAAGATATTGAAATAATAGTAGTTAATGATGAATCTACTGATACCACACTAGATAAATTATTAATTTATACAAATAAGGATAGCAGAATAAAGATAGTAGATAAGAAAAATGAAGGGCTTATAGAAGCAAGAAAATCAGGATTAGAAGTAGCAAGTGGAGAATTTCTAATGTTTGTAGATGGGGATGATTGGATTGATATAGAAGCCTGTGAAAAACTTTATAAAAAATCTATTGAATTAGATTTAGATATACTATGTTATGGTTTGTATCATGCCTTTGATGATCATTTAGAAACTAAAAATATATATGATTTTAAGCTAGCTAATGGAGAAGAGTATTTAAAACTTGTACTATTGAATAAGGCTAGAGCAAACATAGTATTACAGTTAGTAAAGCGTGAGTTTTTAATAAGAAATAATATTATTCTCCCTAGTAATATAACATATGCTGAAGATTTAGCAATTACAGTTACGCTAGCATGTAATGAGCCAAGAGTAGGTACTTTGAATGAACCACTATATTATTATTATCAAAGAGAAAATAGTGTTACTAACAAAGTAAGTAATAAAGTATTTGATGTAGAACTTGCAATTAATTCAATAAGAAATTCACTAGAACAAAAGGGATATTTGGAAAAATATTATTACGAATTTGAATATTTAATGTTTATTCATCTATATTATCATAGAGTAATTGCTGTAGGATACACAGGCGAAATACATAAAGCTCTATACGATAAGTGGAGAGAGAAAAAACTTAATATGAAGAATAATAAGTACTATAAAGAGTTTATTAGTACTATGACTATACGTGAAAAACTAAAACTAATATTATATAATGCAAATTATAATTTAGGGAATATATATAGTGTTTTATATAAAAGTATTCTTAGAATAATTAAATAATATATTTGAAGTAATCTTAGGAATCTTTAATATATTATTTATTTTAAGATTTCTATAATAAAAATAATAAGATTATAAATATAGAGGGGATAATTAATTATAATGTATGGGAAGTTGTATAAGTTGATAAAAAACATAATGAAACTAAGAGTGGTTTCATTTGGCATAAGAATTTTGAAAGATATTAAGTTCTATATTATATATTTAGTATCTTTTGATAAAGGAAATAATAAGGAACTAAAAGAAATTAAACCCCATAAATTTGATACACCTAAATTTGAAAATATTATTAGGTCTAATAATATTGAATATGATTTATCGATAATTATACCAGCATATAATAGTGAAAATTGTGTAGGAGCATGTATAAAGTCTATTTTAAATCAAGAAACAAATTATAGTTATGAAATTATTATAGTAAATGATGGATCATCAGATAATACACTAAATGAGCTTGAAAAGTTTTCGTCACATAATAATATGACAATAATATCTCAAAAAAATAAAGGAATATCTGCATCAAGAAATAAAGGGCTAGAAGTAGCTAGAGGTAATTATATAATGTTTGTAGATTCAGATGATCTATTAGCTATTAATGCAATTGAGTCATTGCTTAAAAAGGCATTTGAAAAGGATATTGATATAGTTCAAGGAAATAACAATTATGTTTACAAGGGAAAGGATAAAGTTTTAGAAAAACCATTATCAAAAAATACTTTAGAAGTTAACTTAAAGGAAAATCCTGATTTTATTTTAAAGATAAAAGGATTTCCCTGGGGAAGAGTATATTCAAGAAGGTTATGGGATAATGTAGAATTTCCAGTTGGCTTTGACTATGAAGATACTGTAATACAATTTATTATTTTTAGAAAAGCAAATAGTTATTGCTATATTAATCAAGTGGTATATGAATACACTGTAGGTATGGAATCAATTAGTACAAAATTACAGGGTAGTAATAAAAGTCTAGACACATTTTATATAGTATTATATTTAATTAATATAAGTGAGAAATTGAATATACAATTTGATGAAACCTTTTATAAAATTATTTTAAATCAATTAGGTAGTTTACTATATATTAGAACTAAAGGAGTAGATCAAACTATTATAAGAAATGTAATATCTGAAGCAGCAGATTTATTAAGAAAAATAGAAAGGTATAGTCCTAAACTAAAATTGAAAGATAGATTATTAAAAAATGCTATTTTAAATGAGAATATTAAAAGATGGACTGCGTGTTGCAAAAATAGATAGTAGATTCTTTTATAGTAGCTAAGTTTAGAGGAGAAAAAAATGAGAACAAAAAAGGCAGCCATTAATGGCTTGGTAGGAATATTAACGTATTTAATTTCTTTTTTACCAACAATGATAGTTAGAAAGATTTTTTTAGTTCAATTAGGTGATGAATTACTGGGACTAAGTTCATTGTATACAAATATAATTAGTTACTTATCAATAATAGAAATGGGAATAGGTTCTGCAATAATCTTTTCATTATATAAACCATTTGCAGAAGGTGATAGAGTTAAAGTAAAGGGTTATATAGATTATTATGCAAAATTTTACAAAATGGTAGGAAAAATTATGTTAATACTTGGAATAATAATATTACCATTTTTACATATTTTTATTAATGATAATATAGATATGACTAAAGCTATAATATATTTTATTTTATTTTTAATAAATACTGTAATAAGTTATTTCTTTTCATATAAATTATGCATATTTAGTGTTGCTCAAGAAGGTTATATAGTATCAATAAGCACTGCTATATCAAAAGTTATAATGGCTATATTGCAAGTGATAATATTAAAATTATATAGTAGTTTTTTCTTATACATTATTGCTCAAATAGTAGTAAATTTATTATATTACGTAGTTCTAAATAGATATATAGATAAAAAATATACTTGGATTAAGCACACAAATGGAAAAATAGAAAAAGTTGAAAAGGATAGTTTAATTAAAAACGTGAAGGCATTATTCATGCATAAAATAGGTTATGTAGTTGTTTTCAGTACAGATAATCTTATTATTTCATCATTTATTAATTTGAGCAGTGTTGCTAAGTATAATGGCTATAGTATGATAATATCTGCAATTCAAGGTGTTATTAACACTGCTACATCAGCAATAACTCCTAGTATAGGGAATTTGCTTGTAGATGATGATAAAGAAAAATCATTTAGTATTCATAAGAAATTATTTTTCATGAATTTTTGGATAGTATCATTTGTTACCATATCACTTTATAACACAATAAGCCAATTCATTAATTTGTGGATGGGTAAAAATCAGGTTTTAGATATATTTACAGTGAATATTATTTTAATAAATTTATATTTCCAATTAATGAGATCTTCAGTAGAGCAATTTAAAGAAGGTAGTGGTAATTATTATCAAGATAGATACGCATCTTTTATAGAAGCCTTCATTAATTTAGTACTTTCAATAATACTAGTTAGGGAAATAGGCATATCAGGGGTATTTATAGGAACTCTTATTAGTAATATATCAGTTGTATTTTGGGTTAAGCCTATGATTACATATAAATATGTATTTAATAAACCGTTAAGGAATTATTTTTATATGTATTTTAAGTATATGCTAATTGCCATTATCCCATTATTAATTACTCATTTTTTAACTAGAGATGTTAAGCAATCACTTATATTAAAGGATTTTATATTTAATTGTATTATTAATATTTTAGTTATCAATTTATTCTATCTAATTATATTTTGGAAAAATAAAGAGTTTATTTACTTTAAAAATTTAATTATAGGTAAATTTAAAAAATAAAGTGATATAAATTAAAGGAGAATAAAAATGCCGAAAATAAGTTTGATAGTTGCTGCTTTTAATATTGAAAATTATATTGAAAGATGTATTGAATCATTACTAAATCAAACATTGATTGATATAGAGATAGTTATAGTCAATGATGGCTCAACAGATAGTACACTTAATAAAATAGAAAATATGATTAATAATGATAATAGAGTAAAATTAATAAATAAAGAAAATGCAGGTGTAGTAGAGGCGAGAAGAACTGGATTTATTAATTCAACAGGAGAATATGTTCTTTTTATAGATGGTGATGATTGGATTGATATTGAAACTTGTAAAAGATGCTATGAGAAACTCATTGAGGATAATTATGATATTTTATATTATGGATATTACATGGCTTATGATGATGGAAGAAATATAAAAGTTGAGGTAAATGAAGAGATATTAGATGATAAACAATTTCTAAGGGAATTATTATTAGTTAATGTAAAAGGTTGTATGTGGACTAAGATAATTCGTAGAAATTATTTACTTGAAAATAATATAGGTTTTCCAAAAGATATTATATATGGAGAGGATTTAGCAATGTTGGTAGATATTGCATGTTATAAGCCTAAAGTTATTACTATTAATGAACCATTTTATTATTATTATCAAAGAAAAGACAGTATTACAAATAGTAAATTAACCAATCAAGGATTTCATATTATAAAAGCATTAGATTATATAAAAGAATGTATGATAAAGAAAAATTTATTTATAGAATTTAATGAAGAATATAATTATTTAGTTTATAGAAATTTATATTATTCTTTTATAACATGTAATAACGAAGTTAATGAGCTTCATAAAGAATTATATTCTAATTGGACTAAAAGGAATATAAAAATAAATGAAAATAAATATATAGTAGATCATAAAAATAAATCACCCAATAATGAAAAAATTAGAATACTATTATATGGAAATAATTATAATTTGGGTAGGCTATTTGTGAAATTTAGAAATTTTATAAAAAGAATACAAAGTTGTGAATAAAGTAGTTTGGACTAGTTCTAAGAACTATATTCATTAAAAACTTTATAAAGTAGTTAGTAACTATTATACTTATAAATAGTTGCTTTGAATAAAATATTGATTTATATCATTATCCTTTAAGTAATAAGTTTGATTTAATATCTTATAAAATGAAGGCTATATTTTTCTGGAAATTAGAAGATATTGAATATAGAAATAAATCACTATAAAATAGAATAGTTTTTAGCCTTATAAATGATAGTAAAATAATAAATTGAAATATAAGTAAGGGGTGCATTTATGAAGGGAATAATATTAGCTGGAGGATCTGGGACTAGATTATATCCAATAACAAAAACGATATCAAAACAAGTAATGCCTATTTATGATAAGCCTATGATATATTATCCTATGTCAGTTTTAATGTTAGCTGGTATAAATGAAGTATTAATAATATCTACAGCAAGAGATTTAAAAAACTTTAAAGACTTATTTGGAGATGGAAGTGAAATAGGACTTAAAGTATCATATGCAATTCAAGAAGCACCTAATGGATTGGCAGAAGCCTTTATAATTGGTGAAGAATTTATTGGTGATGATAATGTGGCACTAATACTAGGAGATAATATTTTTTATGGACAAGGATTAGTAAGTTATTTAGAGAGCTCTGCCAAAATTGAAAATGGTGCAATTATATTTGGAAATTATGTTCAAGATCCAAGAGCTTTTGGAGTAGTTGAATTTGATAAGGAAGGAAATGTTCTTTCATTAGAAGAAAAACCAGAAAAACCAAAGTCTAAATACGCAGTTCCAGGTTTGTATTTTTATGACAATACAGTTATTGAAAAAGCAAAAAGTTTAGAACCATCTTCAAGAGGGGAATTGGAAATAACTGACCTAAATAAGATGTATATGAATGAAGGAAGGTTAAAAGTAAAAACTTTTGGAAGAGGTATGGCGTGGTTAGATACAGGTACACATAGTTCTATGTTACAAGCATCTAACTTTGTTGAAGCAATACAAAATACACAAGGAACTTATGTTGCTTGTTTAGAAGAAATCGCTTATAGAAAAGGATGGATATCAGCTCTAGATGTTATACGTTTGGCAAAACCATTGATGAAAACTGGCTATGGTAAGTATTTAATGGAAATAGTTGAAGAAGTAGAGCAGGAAAGAAGTATTAATGAGATAGCAGTAACTAATTATTAATATAAAGAAGTGAGGGAAAAATAATGAAAACTTATTTAGTAACAGGGGGAGCCGGATTTATAGGATCAAACTTTGTTTTATATATGTTAAACAAATATGATGACATAAGAATTATTAATTTAGATAAATTAACTTATGCAGGAAATTTAGAAAATTTAAAATCTGTAGAGGATGATGAAAGACATATATTTATTCAAGGTGATATATGTGATAAAGATCTAGTTAAATCTTTATTTGAAAAATATGAAATAGATTATATAGCTCATTTTGCAGCAGAATCTCATGTTGATAGAAGCATATTAGACCCAGAGATTTTTGCTAGGACTAATGTAATGGGAACAGTTAACCTATTAAATTGTGCAAAAGATACATGGGAAACAGAAAGTGGATGGAAACAAGGGGTTAAGTTCTTACATGTTTCAACAGATGAAGTTTATGGATCATTAGGTGATACAGGATTTTTTATGGAAACAACTCCACTTGATCCACATAGTCCATATTCATCAAGTAAAGCTTCTTCAGATTTAATGGTTAAAGCATATTTTGATACTTATAAAATGCCAATTAACATAACAAGGTGCTCAAATAATTATGGACCATTCCAATTTCCAGAAAAATTAATACCTTTATTAATAAAAAACTGTTTAGAACATAAAAGTTTACCGATATATGGTGATGGAATGAATATAAGAGATTGGTTATTTGTTGAAGATCATGCAAAAGCAATCGATATGGTTATAAATAGTGGTAGACTAGGTGAAGTATATAATGTTGGTGGACATAATGAAAGAACTAACATACAAATTGTTGATACTGTCATAGCTTATTTAAATAATAATGTAGATAATAAAATAACTGAAGCTTTAAAAACTTATGTTGAAGACAGAAAAGGTCATGATAGAAGATATGGGATTGACCCAACTAAGATAAAAGAAGAGTTAGGTTGGTATCCAGAAACAACTTTTGAGGTTGGAATAGTAAAGACTATACAATGGTACTTAGATAATAAAAAGTGGATGGATAACATAACATCAGGAGAGTATAAGAATTATTACAAAAAGATGTATGAATAAAGTAGGTTTATTATAAATATTAAGACTAACTGAAATTAGGAGGCAACATGATAAAGTTTAATATTCCACCATTTGTGGGCAAAGAAGAAGAATATATAAGACAAGTTGTGGTTGAAAGTAAAAAAATATGTGGGGATGGTCCATTTACAAAGAAATGTAGTAATTGGTTAGTAAATAAAACAGGTACACAGAAGGCTTTATTAACTACATCATGTACCCATGCTTTGGAAATGGCTGCAATTTTATGTGATATTAAAGAAGGTGATGAAATAATTGCACCATCATATACTTTTGTATCAACAGTAAATGCCTTTGTACTTAGAGGTGCTAAGATAGTATTTGTAGATATAAGACCAGATACTATGAATATTGATGAAAACTTAATTGAAAGTGCTATTACAGATAAAACTAAAGCTATAATTCCAGTTCATTATGCTGGGGTAGCATGTGAAATGGATAAAATAATGGAGATAGCTAAAAAATATAACTTATATGTTATAGAAGATGCTGCTCAAGGAGTTATGTCAACATATAAAGGCAAACAACTTGGAACAATAGGTGACTTAGGAACGTATAGTTTCCACGAAACTAAGAATTATAGTATGGGTGAAGGTGGAGCTTTATTAATAGATAATAAGGAGTTTGTTGAAAGAGCAGAAATAATAAGAGAAAAAGGAACTGATAGAAGTAAGTTCTTTAGAGGTCAAGTAGATAAATACTCATGGGTTGATATTGGATCATCATTTTTACCAAGTGAACTAAATGCGGCATATCTTTATGCTCAATTAGAAGAAGCAGAAAAAATAAATAATGATAGATTAAAATCTTGGCAATTATATTATAATGAATTATCAGAACTAAAAGATAATGGGTTAATAGAATTACCTACAATACCTAAGGAATGTGAACATAATGCTCATATGTTTTATATAAAACTTAAAGATTTAAATGAGAGAACAAAGTTAATAAGCTTTTTAAATGAAAGAGGAATAGCTAGTGTATTTCACTATGTACCTTTACATTCAGCTAAAGCTGGAATAGAATTTGGTAGATTCCATGGGGAAGATAGATACACTACTAGGGAAAGTGAAAGGATTTTAAGATTACCGTTATACTATGGGTTAAAAGACGCAGAAGTAGAAACTGTAATTAGTTCAATAAAAGAATTTTTTAATAAATAATAAATTAGATTTGTAGATAGGGGATTAATATGAAGGTTTCTTTTGTTATTCCATGTTATAATTCTGAAAAAACTATTAGTAAGCTTATAGATATGACATGTGAACAAATGAATTTAATGGAAATGAATGATTATGAATTTGTACTTGTAAATGATTATTCTAAAGATAAAACAATGGATGAATTAAGAATTATAGCAAATAAGTATAAATTCGTTAAGGTTATAGACTTAGCAAATAATTTTGGACAACATAATGCTATAATGGCTGGATTAAATTATGCAGAAGGGGATATAGTTGTAGGTATGGATGATGATTTACAAACACATCCATCTCAACTTCCTAAATTATTTGCAAAACTAGATGAAGGATATGATGTTGTTTATGGTAGATATCCAGAAAAAAAACATTCATGGTTTAGGAATTTAGGAAGTAAATTTAATAATTGGACAGTTCGTATACTTATAGGAAAGCCGAAAGACTTAAAAGCAAGTAGTTTTTGGATTGCTAGAAGATTTATAATAGATTCAATTATAGAATATAAAAATCCGTATGCTCATTTGCAAGGATTATTTTTAAGAACAACAAAGAAAATAGGTAATGCTGATATAGAGCATTTTGAGAGAGTAGAAGGAACTTCAAACTATACAATGAAGAGGTTACTTAAATTATGGGCTAGTTGTACAAACTTTTCAATAGTGCCACTAAGGATTGCAACAATACTAGGTTGTACATTTTCTGCTTTAGGTTTTCTTGGTGCAATTTACATAATTATTAGAAAGATATTATACGTTAATGTTGCAAGTGGATGGAGTTCTTTGATGTCTGCGATGTTGTTTTTTTCAGGACTGAATTTATTATTTATTGGGTTAGTAGGTGAATACGTAGGAAGAATATTTATTAGTATAAATAAATCACCACAATATGTAATAAGAGAGTCTATAAATGTTAAGGACAATAAGATAATTGAAAAAAGTATTATTTAAGGGGTAGATAAATATGAAGAAGATATTAATTCTAGGAGCTGGCAATGCTCAAATTGATGCAATAAGATATTGTAAAGAAAATAATTATGAAGTATATGGCTGTAGTTATACTAATACTGATAGAGGGATACCATTACTCGACCATTTCAAACAAATTGATATAAAAGATGCTAAAGCAGTAAGTGAATATGCTAGAGAAATTAAGGCTGATGTAGTATATTCAGTTGGTTCAGATATAGCAATGCCAACAGTATGTAAAGTAAACGAAGAGTTGGGATTACCAAACTTTATATCATCAAAAACAGCAAGTATATGCCAAAATAAAAATTTGTTACGTGAGTATTTAGGACAAGATTTTGTTGGAAATATAGAATATATAACAGCTTCAACATTAGAAGAAGCTATGTCATTTAATATATTTCCTTGTATAATGAAGCCTGTAGACTCACAAGGACAAAGAGGGGTTTATAAGATTAACACTAAAGAGGAGATTAAGGGATTTTTCAATAAGTCTATTGAGTTTTCAAACTCTAAGAAGTTAATTATTGAGAAATATATTGATGGACCAGAGATATCTGTAAATGCATATGTTGAAGACTCTGTTTTAAAATTATGTTTAGTCTCTGATAGAATTGTATTTGATGAGTTCCCTGGTGGAATAATAAAGGAACATATAATTCCTACTTCATTTGCTAATGAAAATACAGTGAAAAAAGTAAATGATCTAGTAGAAAGAACTATAAAAAAATTAAACATAAATAATGGACCTGTATATTTTCAAATTAAATTAGATGGGGAAAATCCAATATTAATTGAAGTAACTCCAAGATTAGATGGATGTCATATGTGGAATTTAATAAATAATTACTGTGGAGTAGACATATTAAAAGCATCATTTGAAAAACTTTTATTTAATAAGAATGCAGAATTTAAAGAAGAGTATAAAGATGGTATTTACCGTTTAAGATTTATGTGCGAAAAACCACATGAATTATTCGATAGGAGCAAATACAATATAGATAACAATATTTATTGTGAGTGGTACTACAAAAATGATGATGTAGTTAAGCCTATGAATAGATACATGGAGAAATGTGGGTATGTAATTGAGGTGCTTTAATAATGATTAAATATTTTCTAGATGAATCAATTAAAAAAATAGTTCAAATGGTATTTGGGTTAGAAATATTTGATTTTCCAGTATTAAATTCCTTAAGAAAGTTAGCGTATAGAACAGTTTTTAAGATGGGTAAAAATCTTATAATTGAAAAAAATGTAAAAATATATAGGGTTCATCAAATGACAAATGGAAAAATAAAAATAGGAAATAGAGTATTACTTGCAAAGAATGTAGAAATAGATTCTTCAGGAGAAGTAGAAATAGAAGATGATGTGTGGTTTTCAGAGGGGAGCCAAGTTCACTCTCATTATCATGTGTTAGATGAAGATAGGATAAAGGGAATAAAAGATAAAATAACACCAGTTTCATTAACATTTAAAGAAGGGTGTTGGATTGGTGCAAGGGCTATAATATTACCAAGTGTAGGGGTAATAGGTAAACATGCAGTAGTAGGAGCAGGTAGTGTAGTAACAAAGCCAGTAGAAGATTATACAGTAGTTGCTGGAAATCCTGCTAAGGTAATAAAAAGATTAGATTATAAAGAAAAGAGGAATTAATAATGATAGCTATTACTGGAGGAACTGGATTTATAGGTCAATGGATTTTAAAGTTGTATAGTAATCAATATAAGTTTAAAGTACTTACAAGAAATTTAGATATGTCCAATGATATGTTTAAACATGAAAATATAGTATATTGTACAACAGATTATTCAGAAGATAGTTTAAAAGAAGTATTAAAAGATTGTAATAGTGTTATTCACCTTGCATCTATAAAAGTTAACCAGGGAATAGAGGAAAGATTTGAAACTTATATGGATAATATAAGGATATCTGAAAATATATTTAAAGTTTCCTCAGATATAGGTATAAAAAATATAGTTTATTTATCTAGCAGAACAGTCTATGGATTCTCTGAAAATAAGGCTTATTCAGAAGAAGACAAGGTTAATCCTATAAATATATATGGAATTTCTAAGGTAACTATAGAGTTACTTTCAAAATATTATAATGATAAATATGATATGAGAATTAAATCACTTAGGTTATCACAGGTTTTAGGATTAGGTGATAGAGATAGTTTTATGTTTGGTATATTTTTAAATAGATGTATTGAAAAAAGGACTCTTTCTCTATATGGTGAAGGAAAAGGTGAGAGAAATTACATCTATGTGAAAGATGTAGCTAGAGCGATTATGATATCATTAGATAATAGTGACATAAGTGGTATTTTCAATATTGCAAGTGATATAACAGTTTCTCATAAAGAACTAGCTGAAACAATGTGTAATGTTTTTAATAATAAGGGAAATATAGTTTATCTTTTGGATAAAGTTGAAGATACTAGTATTCAAAGAATAGATATAAGTAAATCTAAATCAGTATTAGGTTTTGAATGTAAATATAATTTAGTAGATATGATGAAAGATATTAAAAAGACTCTGGAAGAGGAGAATAATTAAATGAAAATATTAAAAAATAAATATGTGCAATTACATATTGCTATTTTAATTTATACATTATCATCAGTTTTTTCAAAATTTGCCTCTAATTCACTTGGGGTAAATGGATTATTTTCATTTAAGACAGTTTCAATGTTAGGTGGACTAGTATTTATCTTAGGTTTATATGCAGTTGTATGGCAACAGGTAATAAAAAAAATAGATTTATCAGTTGCTTATGCAAACAAGGGCATTTCTATAATGTGGACTTTAGTATGGGCTGTTATGTTGTTTAATGAAAAACTTCAAGTTAAAAATATAGTAGGTGCATTAATAATTATAATAGGTATAATGGTGATTAATTATGATAAGTAGTAATTTAGCAATAATAATGATATTAATATCATCTTTTATAGTAGCAATATCTCAGTGTATTTTGAAGAGTAGTGCTAATAAAAAACATAAAAGTATAATATGGGAATACTTAAATTTTAGAGTTGTATTTGGATATGGATTATTTATGGTATCTTTATTCTTGAATGTTATTGCATATCAGGGTATACCATATAAACTAGGTCCTATTATTGCTTCGACTAGTTATATATTTATTATGATATTAAGTGGAGTAATTTTAGGAGAAAAGATTACAAAACGTAAAATATTAGGGAATGTATTAATTTTAATAGGAATTATTGTATTTGCTAGTTAAAGCAATATGTATATTTAGAAGATGAAAAAACAAATGAAATATAAGTATTGGAGAAGTGATGGATAGAGTTAAGAAAAAATTAAGTAAAATTAAAAATAACTATATAGATATTTATCAAAAGCGATTTTGGTACAATTTATTAATGATAGCTTTTATTAATGCTATTTTTTTAATTGTTTACTATAAAATTTTCAGAATATACTTTGCTGTAAATGATGATACGGCAATGGGGGGATTAATGGCTGGAATACAAGGAATGTTTCCAGGGCATTCAGTATTTGTAAATTTCATACCATCTTATTTAATATCAAAGCTAGCTATGATATATGGAAGTATAAATTGGTATGGAGTATATTTATTAGGTACATTTTACTTATCATTTACATTTATTGGTGCAGTTATTCTTCAAAGGCTGAGATTAAAAATAGGTACTGCTATATATATATCACTAATTGCTTGTGGTTTTATTCCTGTACTAGGATATTTTACTTTTACTGTAATTGCATATGTGGCAGTATTAGCAGGGATTGTATTTATAATACAAGGATATTATTCAGAAGTTAATTCAATTAAATATTGGCTATATATATTAGGTACCTTAATGTTTATAAATGGATCATTAATAAGGTATAAATGTATATATACAGGAATTGTTTTATTATGTGGATTTATAACAATGGAATTAATAAAAGGACTAAAAACTAATATTAAAAAGATAATGATATTATGTTTAGTAATATTTATTAGTTGTGGTTTTTCTTTTGTTTTTAGAGTCTATAGTATGAATCAATATTATAAGGATAGTGTTTGGCGTGAATACTTAAAATTTAATAAAGCACGTTCAAATTTAATAGATTTTGGATTGCCAGATTATCATACTAATAAAGAATTTTATACTAGCGTCGGATGGAGTGAAAATGATTATAATATATTCAATTCGTATTCATTTCCAGAAGATGAGAAGTTTTCAACAGCTAATTTAGAAAAAATATATGAATATAAAAAATCCATGGATAGTCATATTGACTTTACTGTAGTTACAAGAAAGTTATTAGAGAGTATAGAGAGAGAATATACTATACAGATATGTATATTATTAATAATAATTATAAGTATATACAATGTGTATTTTTCTAAAAATAGAGTAATGAGTATATTTGTAGTAATATTTCCATTTATAACACATATATTATTTATTTTAATTAATAGAGCTCCATATAGAGTAGTTTACCCACATTACTTTATAACTGTAGTTTTATTATTAATAATATCTAATGAGTATGAAAAAACATCTATTCATAATAAAGACAATAAAGCGGTTGAAAAGTCCATTAATTGTATTCTATCAATGATAATAATTTCATCAATAGTTATTTTAATTAATCCATTATACAAAAATTATTACAACAGGAAGAATATTGGTAATAATGAGTTATTAAAACAAAGTATAGAGATATATCACACTTTATGTAATGATAAGAATAATGTATACTTAACATCTATGGATTATAATGGTAGCCTTGTAAAGGAAAATTCTATATTACGTTGGAATCTACCAGGAAGTAAAGAAAATGTAATAAGCGTTGGTGGATGGGGAAGTAGAAGTAAAAACATTAAATATGTTAAAGAGTTAAATAAAATAGATAATTTAATTTATGATTTAATTAAAAAGGACAACTATTTCTTTGTAGATAGAGGTAATCATGTTAGTATGTATATAATCTATTTTAAAGAAACATACAATCTTGATGTATCATTTGATATAGTAAATAATATGTATAATTCAAGCATATACAAGGTTAATGTAATAAATAATGAAAATACTGATTTTACAGATAGTAATTTGTAATAGAGATTATAAAGTATTAATATACACTAAGTGAAATATAAATATTTTGCTTAGTGTATAGCTATAAATTACGGTAAAATAAGGGGAAGGTATATGTCTATGTATAAAAATATAAGGTTAAAACTTAGAAATATTCAAGAATATATACTAACATCAATAATAATTATAGTATTGATGTTATTTATATATTACCTAAAAGGGTTATATCCATTTGGTAATAATCCTATTATATATGCGGATATGATTCAACAAACAACTCCATTTTACTATAAATTTTTTGATACTATAAAGGGAGATGCTAGCATATTTTATGATTTTAATACTGCAATGGGATTTAATATATTTAGTACAATATCTGGATATTTTTTAAGCCCATTTTCTTATATAATACTGTTATTTAAACGTGAGAATATAATTTTAGCAATAAATATAGTATTTATTGCTAAAATTATAGGATGTGGATTAACTTGTATTTGGATATTAAAGAAATATTTTAATAATATAAAAACATATTGGATTGTATTTTTAAGTCTTTTATATGCTTTTTCTAGTTATAATATGATAATGTATCAGATTATTAATTGGTTAGATATAGTTATTATTTTTCCTATAGTATTAGTTTCTTTAAAAAATTTATTAGATAATAAGAAAGTTATACTATATATGATTTCATTAACATTTATTATGTTAATGAGTTATCAATTAGGATTTATGGTAATTTTATTTATATTATTTACATCAGCAGTATATATAAAGTTATATGTTGAAAAAAAAGATAGAAAAAATAGAATTTTTTTATTAGGAATTCTAACTATATCAGCTATTTTAATAGCTTCTATTAAAATATTACCAGCTATTATTCAGACCTTTGAGTCTAGTAGGGTAGGGGGGAATATAAATGGTATATTAACATCACATACTAGTTATATGTATGATAGAATATCATTTCTATTCTCTGGGGCAATAATATATCCTTTAATATTTTTATTAATTTTAAAATATAAAGAAAATAAAAAGTTTTTAATATTAACTTTATCAGCCCTTATGTTTACATTATTGCCTGTAGTTGTAGACCCAATTAATAGATTATGGCATATGGGATCATATTCAAGTTTTCCATTTAGATATGGGTTTATTCCAACATTAATATTTATTATTATGGCTGCATACTATATTGATAAATATGAAGGTAAAGCTCCCAATAGTTATAATTTAAAGAAATGGAGTAGTGTGATTGGAATTATATTATTAGGATTATGTATAGTATCCTTATTATTTATTGAAAAAAATTATTATACTCAGATTCAGAAAGTTGTAAGTAGCTTAACTTTATATGTGGACTTAAAAGTTTTTAAACTGCTATTATTATCTGGTGGACTAGTTCTATTAGTTTCGGCAATTATTTTTATAATAGAAAGAGGAAATTATAATAATTTATTTGTAAAGTTATTTTTGGGAGTTCTTATAAGTAGTTACACATTATTTAATTTATATAATTATATAGGTATAGATAGTATGATGAGCAGGATTAATGAGAAATATAATCATATGAATAATATATATGCTTTAGAGTTTAATGATGGAGATAACTATTATCGGGTTAAAGATATAGATCAAATATATACCACATATACAGCTAATACACCATTAGTTATTAATAAAAAAAGTTTAGCTCACTATACATCAGTGACGAATAATAATCATATGCTAGTTATGAAAAAACTTGGATATGGATCAAATTGGACTAGAACATATGATGGTGGTGGAACAATCTTTTCAGATAGTTTATTTAATATTAAATATGTAATATCTGATAGAGAATTAACTAGTAGTATTTATAATTATGTTAATGAAATTGATGGTATAAAAATATATGAAAATAAGTTTTATATTCCAAATGGGATAA
Source organism: uncultured Clostridium sp. (assembly GCA_934746015.1). GTDB lineage: Bacteria > Bacillota > Clostridia > Clostridiales > Clostridiaceae > Clostridium. Next base: position 199,497 of record CAKVEW010000001.1, on the reverse strand, counting down.
AAATACTTAAAGATGATATATTAAACAATATATTAGAAGCTAATAGCGTGTTTGAAGCACAAAATAATTTATATAAATCTATAAGTAGTAGTAATGAAAATATAATTGAAGAATTAACTGATTTTAAGTTAATTAACTTAATTAAAGAAGAAAAAGAAGGATATCAAATATATAGAAAAATTGATGAAAATCAAAAGGCATATATTGAATTTGAAATAGATAGATTAGATAATCAACAAGTATATCTAAATGTACTTAGAGATTTAGAAAATTCTAAGAATTCAGCATTATATAATAGCTTAAAAATTAAGGTTAATGGAGAACCATATAATAGTTATTTTGATGGCATAGAATCAAATGAGTTTCCAACAGAAATAAATAATGGATTATTAGATTTGGGACAATTTGATAATGGAAAATTAAAAGTAGTAATTGAAGTCATTAAGAATTTTGAGGCTAAAGAATTATCATTAGGATTATTAGATACTGATAAGTTAGAAGAGTTATCAAATAAGTATAAAAATGTAACATCAGGTATTATTGTAAATAAGAATAAAATTAGTGCTACGGTACAAGGAAAATTAGGAGAAAATTTATTTATAGCAATACCATTTGATGAAGGCTTTAAGTGTAATATTAATGGTAATAGCAGTACGATTGAAAAAAACTTTGATAATTTTATTTCCATACCTCTAATAGAAGGGGTAAATAAAATTGAATTGACATATACACCAAAGGGGCTAATTTTAGGTAGTATAATAAGTTCTATTATAATATTAATAAGTACATTAGGAATGATTTTAAATAAAAAGGGTATAAGATTTAGGACAGAAATCTATGAGGAAATATCATATAACTTATATAAAATTATTTATATACTTGCTATTTTAATAATATATATTATACCGATAATATTTTTTATATACTATTGGATTATTGTCTAGGGGAATTGTAAAAGACTCTATGGATAAATAGATAAAAATTAATAGGAGATTATGATTTGATTCATAGGAGCGTATTTATAGGGCGATAAAGCGAGAATGATACTTTGTATAAAGATATAATATCAAAAATTATTATTAAATAATTATTTATGTTGGAAGATAGAAATATATGTAATAAGATAAAGGTAAGGTTATTTATATTAATACATAACCTTTTTAGGACGAATAAAATATCCCGACATTTCTGTCGGGATATTTTATTATATTTTATTTTACATCATTAAATATATAATCTCTCATTTGTTGCTTAGCAGTTTCTATATCAAAGGTTAAATAATATACGTCGTTTATCATGGCACCTTCTCCATAGCCATCTCTAGGGAATCTATCTTGTTCTAAATTATTTCCTATACTTAATACTTTAGTACCTAAAGAAAGAATATCTCCTGCATTTAAGTTTGTTTGAACATAAGGTAAAACCTCATTTAATAACGAATTATATGAGCCTACTGATACAGAAGTTAACTTTGTGAATAAAGCATCAATTACTGTTCTTTGTCTTTCGGTTCTCTTATAGTCTCCTCCTGCAGTATATCTTATTCTTGAATAAGCAAGAGCTTGAGTACCATCTAAGTGCTGAAGTCCAGAATAATTTATAGATGGTGAATATGTGCCATCTTTTTCATTAATATCAGCTATATAACTATTTATATATTCTAATTCTTCATCAGTAATTTCTATATCTACTCCACCTAGAATATTTATTATCTTAGGTAATGAAGAAAAATTAACTGAAACAAAGTCTTCAATATTTAATCCAAAGTTTTCATTAATTGTTTTAATTGAAAGCTCAGGGCCACCATATGCATAAGCATGATTTATTTTATCTTGTCCATGTCCATCAATATAAACATAAGAATCTCTCATTATAGAAGTTAGCTTAAGCTTGTTATGAACAGGGTCAACGGTTGCAATCATAATAGCATCTGAACGACCAGTTTCACCATCAGTTGAATCTAAACCAAATAAAGCTATGTTCTTAATTTTGTCTACATTATCATAATCTTTTAAATCATCTTCTACAATTCCTAGGTTATCTTTATCTAATTTTACGTTATCCATTTTATTTATTAGACCTATAACATATCCCCCACCTACTACAGTTATTGCAAGTAATACACATAAAAAGCCTATGAATATTTTAAAACCAATGGATTTCTTTTTTTTCTTTTTCTTTTTATTTCTCTCAATGCTTGACATAATTACACTCCCTTTCAAAATATTATTTTATCATAGTATCAATATATATTTCAATTAAGTAATAGTATTGTAATAAATAATAATTTAAAGCCCTGGTTCATGTAAGTAGGATGTATTAACTGGATCTGAAAAAAGATTATCAAAGAGAGATTGAACAGATTTATATCCAATGCCTTCTCTTATCATATCTTTATTATCTAGTCTATATTCAAAGCAAGCATTAACAATCTTATCTCTTTCAATAGAATTATCAGAAATATTTTCAATTAGTAATTTTTCATTATTAGTAGGAATTAACTCTTTTCTTCCAAAGAATCTACAGTCTTTTATCAATCCTGATTTATATAGATCATAAACTATATTTCCAGTATTTAAATGTTGGTAATGAGAATCATATTTATAGCTATGAGTAACGTGAGTAACATTATTATAGTTGTTTTCAAAATTTAAAATAGTATTTTTTATTAAGTTTTCATCTATATTTTTTTCAGGTTGATTTAAGAATATTAAGTTTTTCTCAAGTACTCCTAATTGTTTTGTGGCAGCTATAAATTCGTTATTTCTTAGACCTGTCTTTTCTTTTAAAGTAAGATGTTTATATCTTTTATCTAAAAATACGCCACTTTCATCTCCATCACTTATAAGAACAACATATACATTTTCAGCCCCAATTGCTTGAATGGCGTCGACTATAGCACTTCCTGCAAATAATGTCTCATCATCTTGATGTTGTGAATAAAATACAACTGTATCAGAATAGATAAGGGACTTTGCTCTATTTACAGAAATTTGATTTATGTTTCCAAAAACTGTTAAGCTTTTAGTTCCAGAGATAACGGATTTATCCGAAGTATTATCTATAAGTACTACAGGCTCTTTAAGGGCAGAAGCTGTTAAGGTATCAATAAGTTCATTTGATTTACTTAAATTAATGTGAGATTTATCTGAGTAAAATTTATTTATAACGTTTTTGTTAGTTTCAAATCTATTTTCTCCAGCTATTCTTTCAGAGAATAGGTCAAAGTACCCATTGATCACACTTGTACCACCGATTGCGTAGGATTTAATATTTCTTTTAAAATCTGTTGGTGTACCATCAGTTAATATTACTGGGTTTGCTTTTTTTGCTGCTACTGGAGCAATGCTCATAGCATCTGCTTCTCCAATTAGTCCATTTACATAATAAATTTCACCAAGTCCCTTTATTCTTTCAATTTCATTAGCAACAGAATAAGAAGTTAGAAATCGATCTTTACCATCTAATCTAATTAACGTCTTTCCCAGGTTTTTTAAGTTATTTTCTATATTTTTAGAAATTACTGCTTCTCCACCTATTATGTATATAGTTTGCACATTTTCAATTCTTTTTAAAGTATAATCAGGAATATTATTTATTTCAGTCAGTAATATTGGTGCATTTACTGTTCCACTTAAACCACTTGCTGATAATCCATCAGCTAAAGATAATCCATTAACCAATATAACTGTAGAATAATTAAATTTATCTGAAATTAAAGAGGCTGTTTCATATCTATCTTTACCAACTATATAATCTATAGGAAATGCATTTACAGTATTTGAAATAGATAGTAAGCTCAGTGAAAATATTAATATTTTTATAAATTTTTTTATCATGCTAAAACTCCAATCAAGAAAAATAATATTAATTATACCATATGTTGAATAATTTGGAATAATTATAGATAAAAAATAGTTTGTGTAATTTATACTCCATATTTGTTGAAGTATTTATTTTAATAATATATAATTATTTATATAAAATTTAATACAAATAAAAAAAATAGAAAAAAGAAGGGATTGGTATTTTGAACAACAAAAGACTTTTTAAAATAATAGAAAATATACTAGTATTTTCACTAATTTTTAGCCTTTTTATGCCTTTATTTAACATAAAAGTCAGTGCCTACAAAAATAGTTCTAAAGAAGTAGAAGAGGAATTAAAAGGCATAGTTTCTAAATATGGGGAAGAAAATGTTATATTCGAAGATGGCCTATATATGGATATTGGTGAGGAGGTTGATCTTACTAATTATAATGAAGATAACAGAATATTATGGAACACAGAAAATGATAAAATTCTAAAAGTATCAGATAATAAGTTAATAGCAGTAGAAGAAGGGACAACCTTTCTTATAGGTAGTAAGGAAGAGAAGTATTATATAAGAGAAATATATGTTTCTTCTGGAAATGAAAATGTTAAGACTGCAAATTTTTTGCAATCAAAATCTAATTCAGAATATGTTGTATATATAGATCCAGGACATGGAGGATATGATCCAGGTTCTCAAGGCAATGGAATAAATGAAAAAGATATAGTTTTAAATCTTGGGCTTAGGTTGAAGGATAAGCTTGAAGCAAATGGAATAAAAGTAGTTATGAGTAGAACCTCAGATGTATATGTTTCTTTACAAGATAGAAGTAATGGAGCTAATAGTGCAAATCCTGATGCCTTTGTTTCAATACATATTAATTCAGCAGGTGCAACTGCTGCGTCAGGTATAGAGACATATTATTATAAAAGTTATGATAAGCCTTTAGCAGATAGTATTCAAAGTAAATTAATAAGTTATACTGGAGCAGTAAATAGAAATGTTAAGTGGGAAGAATTTTATGTGGTAAAAAATACTACTATGCCAGCAAGCCTTGTGGAAATTGGATTTTTAAGTAATGTAAATGAGGCTAACAATTTAAAAAATTGGAATTATCAAGAGAAACTTGTAAATGCCATGTTAGATGGAACCTTAAATTATTTATATAATAATAATCCTCTAGTAGCTAATAGAATATATGGAAGTGATAGATATGAAACATCTTATCAACTTTTCAAGAATGACTGGGATAATTCACAGTATGCTGTTTTGGCTTCAGGATTAGATTATCCAGATGCTTTATGTGCAACTCCATTAGCTACTAAGTATAATGCTCCAATTTTATTAGTTAAAAATACTTCATTAACCAATCAAACAAATCTTTTAAATTTATTAAAATCTAAAGGTGTAAAGAATGTATTTATAGTAGGTGGGACAAGTGCTATTCCTTCATCTTTAGAAGGAGAGCTTTCTAATGCAGGAATTGCTAGTAAAAGATTCGGTGGAAGTAACAGATATGAAACATCTGTTTTAATAGCAAGAGAAGTTGGTAGTACTTCTGGAGAAGCAGCAATAGTAAGTGGTTTAGGTTTTGCTGATGGGTTATCAATTTCTTCAATAGCAGCTAAAAGAAATATGCCTATATTATTAACAGAAAAGGATCAGCTTCCAACTTCAGTATCAAATTATTTAAGAGAGTTAAATATATCAAAAACCTATGTTATTGGATCTGGGGCTGCAATTTCTGATGATGTAGCTAGGAATCTTATAAATGTAGAAAGACTTGGTGGTAAAGATAGATATGAAACAAATAAGAATATATTTAATAGATTTAAATCTGAATTAAATGTTAATAATTTATATATAGCATCTGGCTTAGATTTCCCTGATGCATTATCTGTATCTGCAGTAGCAGGGAAAAAATCTCAATTTGTTGTGTTATCAAATGTTAATAATCTAGAACCTGATGTGAAAAATATTATAGTATCAGTAAGACCTTCTTTAAATAATATATATGTTTTAGGAAGTAGAGTAGTTATAAGTGATAGTGTGTTATACGGGTTAAGCATAAATGTTATAAAATAAAATAAAGAGAGTATCTTTGGATATATATATCCAAAGATACTCTCTTTATTTTATATGGTTTCTAATAGTAAGAAGCAGACTATTTAATGAATAGTAAGGAGTTAAGTTTCCACCAAACTTTCTGAAATATTTTTCAATAGATGGAATCATAGAACCTTCAAAATCGAAAGTCTTTAAAGCTAAAGTATTTTTACTATATAGCATAGCTTCCCATAACAAGTAAGACATTCCAAAATTATTGCTTCTATCTACTCCACCCATTATATAATAAACTCTTTTATTATCATAAGCTAAAACACAACCACCAACAGGAGTTCCATTTTCATCAAAAACTATTCCAATAGTGCAATTGTTATTTTTGTTTAATTCAATTAAAAGCTTTTTAGTTAACTCATTATCGAAATTGTTTATATTTTGACTGTTAAAGCTTTTTTCATTAAGCTCAAAATAGATATCTAAGTATTCATCAAAGCCCCACTTTATTTTACAATTGCTTTTGTTACCTTTATTTACACTAGTTTTTTCTTGAAGATTACTCCAAAGAATTTTTTCATCTGATAAATCAACTCTATATGTATATCTTACAGAGGTTATATATTTATTCCAAAGGAATGGTTGCATATCAGTATGTTCTGGAGAAAAACTATAATATAATAATTTTTTCTCTTTCAATTTTGATATAAATACATCATTAATTTCTTTTATATTTCCAATTCTTTTGCTAATAGTTAACTTATGTATTTCAGGTGCTACCATTACTCCACCGAAGGGGGTCATGTGCGGCATTACTACAAAGTCTTTTCCAAATTTATGTGAAGTAGGAATATAGAATGCAGCAACCCAGTTGCCATTTTTATCTGTTAAAGAATATAATTCATACTTTTGTGCAGACTTAAAATTCCTTCCTATATTATTTAAGAGCCAATAGCTTTTATGATAAAATGTACCTTCTGGAGATTTATCTACAAAAGTATTCCATTTACCTATTAATTCAGAGTCATTTAAATCTAGTTTATTTATTTGCCAGTTCATTTACTACCTCCTGATAATTAATGAATTCTATATTTTTACTATTACAATATTTAACTATCCATATATACCAATCTTTCCAATCTTTCCATCCATCAGAAAAGTATTCTTGGTGAAAGTTAATATTTAAAATGATATCATTATTTATATTTTTATCAATTATATTTTTTGTATATTTAATTGCATAGCTTGAGTTATATTTTTGGATACCTTTCTCTTGAAATAAATAGCTATCCATTATATGAAATGGAATTTCTACTAAACCATCCTTTGTTATATATGGTTGCTTAAGATCTGTAGAGTATTCAGTTGTATCAAAAGCATATCCTATTTTTTTCATGTAGGAGAAGGTTTCGCTATTTCTTCTTAAATAATGCATTCTTATACCTATATTACTAGTTTGGTGAATATCATTATATTTATTATATTCTTCTTTCATATTATCAAGATTATCAAAGGCAATACCATGAATTCCTACATTAAGTCCATTATCAAGTATATACTTTACATGTGGAACTGCAGCTTTAGCTTTATAGGCCAAGGTTTTATCATTGCCTGTAGCAAAGAAGTATGTAGCCTTAGTATTATATTTTTTGTCTAATTCAACTAATTCTTTTATATTGGTCAAATTATTACTGAAAATTAGTTTTAATCTTGATATAAAAGTTGAAAAGTTTATTCTAAATAAAAAAAACTCAATAAAAGCTCTAATAATCATCTTAATAATTATTAAGTCCTTATTATGTTCTTTAGTAGTTAAATTATCTACATCATGTGATAGTATAATTCTCATATTAAAATCTCCCTCTGGTTTTAAACAATAATTTTATATTTAATACATATAGAATTATATCATATAATTCTAGAATTTCTTATACAATATATTTTTTAATAATTCTTTCATATATTTTTATAATAAATATGTTAATATAATAAATATGTAATTATTTTTATTTTTGGAGGAAAAAAAGTGAATAATATAAGTGTATTACATCTATGTTCGTATTATTATGGATCAAAATTATATGAAAACTTATTTACAGATTTAAGTAATAAATCTATAAATCAAACTGTGTATATTCCAATAAAAAGTAATGTTAACGTAGGTGAACTTAAAAGAATAGATAATTGTGAATTTTTAATTAAGGAAACCAGTAATAATTTAGATAGATTTTTCTTTAATAGGAAGGCTAAAAAGAACTATAATGGGCTAATTTCAAGTATTGATGTTAATAAATATAATGTAGTTCATGCTCATACTTTATTTACTAATGGATATATGGCATATAAATTATATAAGGAGTATAATTTGCCATATATAGTGGCAGTTAGAAATACAGATGTTAATGTTTTCTTTAAGTATTTTATTAATTTAAGAGGTCTTGGAGTTGAAATTTTAAAAAATGCTAAAAAGATAATATTTATTTCTCCATCCTATATGGAAAATACAATTAATAAATATGTGCCTGAAATATATAAAGAAGAAATAAGAAAGAAGTCTATGGTACTTCCTAACGGCCTTAATGAATATTGGATTAAAAATAAGGTTAATTCACCTAGAATATTAAATAAGGACTTAATAAGATTAGTTTATATAGGAGAAATAACTAAAAATAAAAATGTTCATAAAGTAATAGAAGATGTGGATAATATGAACAAAAATGGCTTAAATGTAAAATATACAATTGTTGGAGATGGAGAGTATTTAGATAATATAAAAAATATTGTATCAGAGAAGGGATGCGAAAAATATATAGATATTCTTGGCAGAATTAATGATAAGGATAAGCTGAAGGATATATTGGATAATAATGATATTTTTGTTATGAATTCATCTTTTGAGACCTTTGGATTATCCTATATAGAAGCATTAAGTAGAGGATTACCTGTAATATATACTAAAGGAGAAGGTATATATGGTTATTATGAAGAAGGATTTATAGGATATGGTATTGAGAAGGGCTGTAGCATAGAAGAGGGTGTAAAAAAGATAGTATCAAATTATGAAGAGATATCTAAAAATGCTATAGGTGTAGTAGATGAATTTAAGTGGGATCTGATAGGAAGTAAATATATAGGGATATATACTGAATTATTAAAGGATAGGAGAGTAGAATAATGCATATTTTATTTATACCATCTGCATATCCTACTGAAGAAGTACCTTTAAGTAGCATCTTTTATAAGGAGCAAGCTTTAGCTATAAAGGATCAAGGAAATAAAGTAGGAGTAATATTCTCAGAAACTAGAAGAGTTTCAAAGGTTAATTATAATATGTTTAGAAAAAATCATTTTCAAATAAGAAAATATAATGAAGATGGTCTAATAACATTTAGGCTTCATGGGTGGAATGTGTTTACAATGAGAGGAAAGTTAGGTATTAACTTATGGGTTAATCAATCTATGAAGTTATTTGAAAAGTATATTAAATCAGAAGGCTTACCTGATATAATTCATGTACATTCAGCATTATATGGTGGATTAGTAGCAATGAAAATTAAAGAAAAGTTTAATATCCCATTTGTAATTACTGAGCATTCTTCAGGTGTTTTACAAGGAGAATTGAGAAAGCATGATATTCCTATGTTAAAGGAAGTATATAATAATGCTGATTATATAATAAGTGTTGGAGAAGCCTTAAAGAAAGCAATAGAGAAGTACACTGATAAATCAATAGTTGTTATACCTAATATAGTGGACGTGGACAGATTTGTTATAGAAAAGAAAAATAAAAGGGATGAATTTATCTTTATCTCAATTTGTCATTTAAAAGAAAATAAAAATGTTGATATAACAGTAAGAGCTTTAGAAAAGGTATTAAAAGAATATGATAATGTTAAATTATTAGTAGTAGGAGATGGGCCTGAAAAAGAAAATTTAATGAACTTAGCTAATGAGTTAAGTATAAGTAGTAATATAGAATTTGTAGGGGCAGTTGATAGGAAGTCTTTAAATAAATATATTAATAAAGCAGATGCCTTTGTTTTACCAAGCAAATATGAAACCTTTGGAATTGCATATATTGAAGCTTTGGCTTGTGGATTACCCATAATTACAAGTAAATGTGGAGGACCAGAAGATTTCTTTAGCAATGAAATAGGATATATGATTTCTAATACTAATGTAGATGAACTAAGGAATGAAATGATAAATATGATTAATAATATTGACAAATTTGATCCAAGTAATTTAAGAGAATATGTAAAAAGTAGATTTTCTAATGAAGTTGTTGCTAAAAAAGTTATTAATGTTTATATAAATGCTTTAAAAAGAAATGGAGATACAGATGAATAATTTGTTTAAAAAGTTTATAGAATTTGCATTAGGAAATGTAATAGTATTTGTTTTAGGAATTCTATCAGTTCCAATAGTATCTAGAATGATAGATCCAACACAAAATGGTAAAGCCTCTATGTTTGTTACCTATACAAGCTTAATAGTTTTAGTATTAACTATGGGTATAGATCAAGCATATATAAGATATTATAATGATGAAAATGAAGTTAATAGAGGAAAGCTTTTAAGAAAGAGTATAAAAATTCCAATAATAGCAAATTTAATTTTAGGTATTGGTTTACTAATTTTTTATAAACCTATATCAAATTTAATACTTAGTGAAACATCTTTTTTAGTAGTAGTATTATTATTAATTCATAGTACTGCTAGCATATTAGGAAATTTTGCTATGATACATGTAAGAATGAAGCAAAAAGGTAAAGCTTATTCAATGCTAGGGGTTAGTAATAAGATTTCTTATTTAGCTTTAATGGGCTTGTTTTTCTATATTTTTAAAGATAATTATATAACTATGATATTAGCTACAGTTATTTCAAATTTAATAATGGTTATTTTTGCAATAATGTCTGAGAAGGAAGATTGGTTTAGCTTTAATGATAATAAGCTTAACACAACTACAAAAGAGCTATTTAGATATGGAATACCATTTATATTTTCCATGGCAATTACATGGGTTTTCCAATCTATAGACAGAATATCTATACAAAGATTTAGTAATGATTACGCACAAATTGGTCTTTATACAGGAGCAATGTATATAATTTCTCTTTTAAATACAGTTCAGGGTGCCTTTACTACATTTTGGACACCAGTAGCATTTGAAAAGTATGCAACAAATCCAGAGGATAAGAATTTTTTTGTAAATATTAATGAAATAGTTTCTGTAGTTATGTTACTAGTTTCAGTTGGGTTAATTGCTATGAAAGATATATTAATAATATTTCTTGGGAAAAAATATGAAGGTGCACAATTTATATTCCCATTCTTAGTTCTTATGCCAATAATGTATACTATTTCTGAAACAACAGTTTTAGGAATAAATTTTAGTAAGAAAACTAAATATCATATATATATAGCATCTTTTTCTGCAATATTTAATGTTATAGGTAATATAATTTTAGTACCTAAGTTTGGGGCAACAGGAGCAGCTATTTCTACAGGTTTAGCATATGTTGTATTCTTCATTTTTAGAACTTACTTTGCAAATAAATTCTATAAAATTAATTTTAAATTTTTTAAATTTGGAGTATGTGTATTTTTAGTTTATATATTAGCTGCTTATTCAAGCAAGTATAAATTTAATACGACAATATTGCTTCTTACAATTATTAATGTATTTGTTATATTATTTGCTTATAGAAATATTATTAGTGAAATGATAAAATTAGTGAAGGATAAGATAGGAAAATAGCATAGTCTAGATACTAATTATAGGTATATGGACAATTAAAATAAAATAGTAGTATAATTATATACGTAAATTTTAATATTGATTAAATTATTTAATGTAAATCTTCTAATTACATAGAAGAGGAGGAAGAAAATGAATAGGCTTAAAACATTCTTACTTGTAATAATAGATATATTCTTAGTAAATATGGCATATCTTCTAGCTATTAATATTACAGCTTATGAGAGATTTACTGAATTTGCAACTATATATCAAGAGGATATGATATTTGTTACAGTTGCTTATATTGTATGTTTCGCATTGTTTAAGATGTATAGCTCTCTTTGGCATTTGACAGGTACAGATGAATTTTTATTAGGTGTAGGTGGTGGAATTTTAGCAGGGGCAATTGTTATTCTTTATACTAGAAATTTTGGCTCTACAATACCACTAAATGTATCTGTAATAGGAACAATGCTCGTATGTATTTTTACATTAGGATATAGAATTTTATATAGAGTTTATAGAAGGGCATTATTATATATGCCATATAAATATGCAAGTGATCAAGAGAGAGTTATGATTATAGGAGCAGGTTCTGCTGGAACGATGATTATTAATGAAATGCTTGCAAGAAGAAATCTTAAATTAAATCCTATCCTATTGATAGATGATAGAGATTTTAAACAAGGAAAGCGTATTAGTGGAGTAAAAGTTGAAGGAAAGAGAGAAGATATAGTTAGATTAGCTGAGGAAAAAGAAATTGATACTATAATATTAGCAATTCCTTCTATAGATAATGAAAATAAAAGAGAAATTTTAGAAATATGTAAAAAAACTAATTGTAAGGTAAAAATAATTCCAGGAATATATGAAATAATATCTGGTGAAGCTACAGTTAGTAAGATTAAAGATGTAGAATTAGAAGATTTACTTGGACGAGATCCTGTTGTTTTAGATAGCAATGGAATTTCAAACTATTTAAATAATAAAGTTGTACTAGTGACAGGAGCTGGGGGATCTATAGGATCAGAATTATGTAGGCAAATAGTTCTGTATGGTCCTAAAAAATTAATTTTATTTGATATATATGAAAATACAGTTTATGATATTCAAAATGAACTTAAGGATAGATATCCTAATATAAATATGGATGTATTAATAGGTTCTATTAGGGATAAAGATAGATTAGAAGAGATATTTGACAAGTATAAAATAGATGTTGTATTTCATGCTGCAGCTCACAAACATGTTCCATTAATGGAAGATAGTCCTAAAGAAGCTATTAAAAATAATGTTTTTGGTACTTTAAATTTAGTAAAAACAGCTCATCTGCATAAAATTGATAGATTAGTTTTAATATCTACAGATAAGGCTGTAAATCCTACTAATATAATGGGAGCTACTAAGAGACTTTGCGAGATGATTATACAATCATATAACACAATAAGTGATACAGAGTTTGTAGCAGTTAGATTTGGTAATGTTTTAGGAAGCAATGGTTCAGTAATACCTTTATTTAAAAAGCAAATACAAAATGGTGGGCCAGTAACTGTAACTCATAAAAATATTACTAGGTATTTTATGCTTATTCCAGAGGCTGCACAATTAGTACTTCAAGCTGGATGCTTTGCTAAGGGTGGAGAAGTTTTTGTTTTAGATATGGGAAAACCAGTTAAGATTTATGATTTAGCTGTAGATTTAATAAAACTTTCTGGCTTAGAGCCTAATAGAGATATAAAAATTAAAATTACTGGATTAAGACCAGGTGAAAAGTTATATGAAGAGTTACTTATGAGTGAGGAAGGTTTACAAAATACTGAGCATAATAAAATATATATTGGTAAACCGACTTTTGAGAGTATTGATAGTTTAAATAAGAAATTAGATGAATTAAAGGGATTATTAAAAGAAAATGATGATAAGAAAATAAAAGAAAAAATGAAGCAAATAGTTCCTACCTATAAGGAACCCTCAGAAGTTAATGAGGTAGCTGTAACGGAAGAATAAATAATTTGTGGATATTTATATAGAAGTAGAGGATAGTTAATGAGTAAAGTTAATCAAATTACAAAGAGAATTTTTGATTTTATTATATCTTTAGTTGGAATAATAATTTTATTGCCAATATTTATATTGGTAAGTATTGCAATAAAGTTAGATTCAAAGGGAAGTATATTGTTTTTACAAAAAAGAGTTGGTAGATATGGAAAAGAATTTAATATATATAAATTTAGAACTATGGTAACTGATGCTGAAAGACTTGGTAAACAAATTACTATAGGTAAAGATAATAGAATAACAAAGGTTGGGGCTTTTCTTAGAAAATTTAAAATAGATGAATTACCTCAATTATTTAATGTTTTAAAAGGCGATATGAGTTTAGTTGGACCAAGGCCAGAAGTACCTAAATATGTTGCTTTATATAATGAAGACCAGAAGAAAGTTTTAGATGTTAGACCGGGAATAACTGATATAGCATCTTTAAGGTATAAGGATGAAAATGATATACTTGGAGAGGTAGATAATCCAGAAGATTATTATATTAATGTTATTATGAAGGATAAACTAAATTTAAATCTTGAATATATAGAAAAAGGTAATGTTTTTTTTGATATATATTTAATAGTAAAAACTATAATAAAATGTATATAGGGTGGTATAGAAATGAAAAAACTTAATTTTGCAATTATTGGATGCGGTAGGATTTCATATAAACATGTAGAAGGGCTTTATGAGAATAAAGATGTAGCTAGTTTAGTAGCTACTTGTGATGTTAAAATTGAGCTTGCTGAGGCAAAAGCAAAAGAATATATTGAAAAAATGAATGATGATTCTTTAAAAGTTGGAATATACGAAGATTATAAGAAAATGCTTGAAAAAGAAGATATAGATGTAGTAACAATTGCAACAGAAAGTGGATATCATGCGGAGATAGCAATATATTGTATGAATAAAGGTAAGCATGTAATAGTTGAAAAACCAATGGCTATGTCAATAGATGATGCAAATGAAATGATTAAAGTAGCAAAGAAAAACAATGTAAAATTATCTGTAGCTCATCAAAATAGATTTAATAAGCCAGTTCAAAAGTTAAGAGAAGCAGTTGAAAATGATAAATTTGGAAGAATAATGAATGGTACTGCAAGAATCCTTTGGAGAAGGGATGATAATTATTATAAGCAGGCTCCATGGAGAGGTACTTGGGATTTAGATGGTGGTACTTTAATGAATCAATGTATTCATAATATAGACTTACTACAATGGATGATAGGTTCGGAAGTTGAAAGAGTATACGCTGAATGTGATACTTTTAGGAATCCTATAGAAGGAGAAGACTTTGGGGCAATATTAATAAGATTTAAAAATGGTGCTATAGGTATGGTTGAAGGTAGTGCAGTGGTATATCCAAAGAACTTAGAGGAGACTTTAAGTGTATTTGGTACTGATGGAACTGTAGTAATAGGTGGTCTTGCTGTTAATGAACTTAAGACTTGGAGATTTGAAGGTGAAGATGAGGAAGCTGTAAAGAAAGATTTACAAGTGGAAATAGATAGTGTTTATGGTAAAGGACATACACCTTTATTTAGAGATGTTATTGAAGCTGTAAATGAAGATAGAAAACCATATGTAAGTGGTGAAGATGCAATTGTACCTTTATCTATAATATTAGCTGCATATAAGTCTAGAAAAACTGGTATGCCAGTAAACTTCCCATTTAGTAATTTCTCAAGTTCAGATATGAAAAAATAAAATTTGAATAAAAAATAAGGAACTGTCTTTTTGACAGTTCCTTATTTTTTAGCTTACCTTATCTATAGAGAGAGATAGGTATCCCATGTATATCCAAAGTAGTGTAGTAATATAACTTTGAGTAAGTAATATAACATTTTCAAACATTCCATTTACAGCAATAGCTAATATTGGAGCTAATATTAATACAGTCAAATTTCTTTCATCTAAATCTATGTAACTTTTTCTAATAAATATAACTTTTAAAGAGTCTTTAGCTATAAGAATAATGAAAATTGAAAAGGTTGCGAGACCTAATATTCCATTTGCTAATAAAATTTGTATATAGCCATTATGCATATTATTTGTAGTAACATATTTAGAAGTATCATTTGGATATAATTGTTGTTTTGCAAGACCAATATTTCCAGGACCGTGTCCGAATAAAGGACTAAGTTTTAATGTATTTAATCCATAACTCCATATTTCTGCTCTACCAGTTGAAATATGTCCACTTTGTATTTCTCTGTCTAAAGTGATCTCTATATCTTCTTCGCTATCTGAGTTAATATTGCTATTGGAAGATATTTTTTCAACGTATTGTGGAATATAGGCTAAAGTTGTTTTAGATAATGTGTTTAGTGTAGTATAACCAATTGCTACTACAAATGATATTAGTAAAGCAAAGATAACAGATTTAAATACTTTAAATCTTAAATTAAATTTATTATATGATTTATAAAATGTTATAAATAATATTGCAGATAAAAGTGATAGTGTTGCCCCTCTTGAATTACATAATACTAAGTATAACCATTGTATTATTATGTTAAATATGTAGTATGAAAAAGTAAATTTTGATAAAATTCTTTTAGAAGAATGTTTATATAAATATATATTAGATACAGTTAATATAATTGAAAGTGTTGCAACCATGCCACCAGAGTTTGGATTTACATATAATCCCCATAAAGCAGGTGATTTTGGATATACGAATCCTTGAGTTATATCATTATAGGTAAACTGGATAAGAGAAATAAACATAAATAAAGCTATTAATCCAGTGATTGAACTAATAAAAATAACTATATTATTAATATTTATAAGCTCATTTGAAGCATTTTTAACAGAATTACCCTTAGAATCATATGAATACAAAACAAACAAGAAAAATCCAGTATATACAAAAGTTTTAATATTATCCATAGGATTATTTTTGAAGTTTACTATGATACTTATTGCAAATATAATCATATATATTATTAGAAAAATTTTATGTCTTGAATTTAAACAAGTTTTTTTATTAAAAAAATCATATATAAAATAAATTCCACCCCACAACAAAAGTAAAACATTCAATTCCGTTGTATAGGGTGAGATTATTGCTATTGTTGAAAGCATCATAACTGTAACTAGGCAGTATAATAAATTGGCTTTGGTAAATAAAAATTTTTTTATATTATTCATTTTTATACTCCTTTCGGGATATTTTCCTAAATATTATTAATGTAAATATTATTAACGTATTAATTATACGTAGCACAAATCTATATGTCAATGTAACTAATATACTATAATAATTGTAATAATCATAATTAAGAATATTATCATATAAATATTAATTTAATATTAAGAAAAAATTAATTGTGTAAGAATAAATTATTCCATATAATACTAAGTGTACTATTTATTATAGTACACTTAGTGTTTTTTATTTTATTCTTTAGGAGGAATAGATATGAAAAAGTCAACATTTTTAGCTGTTGCTGCTGTTGTTTTAGCTTTTTTTATAGTATCCGCATTTGGTAAGAGAAAAGGATTATATGAAAAAAAGGAAAACTTTGAAAGGCCAGAAGAGGCAATAGTTAATTTTATAGGATATATTAATAGCTTTGAGATGGTAAGGGATGACAATGGTTACTATAGCTTACCCACAAGAGAATTTTTAGAGAGCATATCTAAAAGATATAGATTGTATATAGGTGAAGGCTATGGGCATAGATATATCTCAGAGCAAGTACCTGTGTTATATAGTTATGAAATGAAAGAAGTAGATTATAATTCTCTTACAAATTTAAAGAATAATTATGAGTATTCTTATAATAGTATATCTAACTATAAAAGAGATAATAATCCAAGGGTATATAGGTTAGAGGGTTATGGTGGATACAATAATAACTTTGATAAATCTTATGTTAATGAAGATGGGACAGTTAAGAATATATACAATGATCAAGAAAGTCCATTAACTATATATTTAGTAGTTGTAGATGAAGGCGAAGGATTTGTAGTTGATTATTATTCAGTAGTTTATCAATAGCCTAAAATTGAGGTGAGTTTATGTTAAAGATAGATGCAAGGATTAGTACTCCAATTTATGAGCAGGTTATAGTTGGAATTAAGGAACTTATACTTAAGGGAGTGCTTAAAGCAGGTGATAAGTTACCTTCAGTTAGGGAACTATCTACCCTTTTAACTATAAATCCTAATACTGTTAGTAAGGCTTATATTGAACTTGAAAAAGAAAATATAGTTGAAGTTATAAGAGGAAGGGGTACTTTTATATCTAAGGAGTATAGCACAAATATTTCCAAGGAAAAATTAGATAATATAATAATTGATTTTAAAAGAATTATATTAGAAGCAAATTATTTAGGATTAGGAGAAAAAGATTTAATTTCATTATTAAGTAAAGAATATAGGGATATGAAGGGGGAAGTATAATGTTGGAGCTTAAGAATTACTCTTTTGGTTATGGAGAGTTTAATACATTAGATAATATAAGCTTTTCCTTAGAAAATGGAAAAGTACTAGGTATAGTAGGCCCTAGTGGTGTAGGAAAAACTTCCTTGATAAAAGGTATTGTTGGTATTTATAAAGGAACAGAAGGAGTAGTACTTTATAATGGTGAAGAAATATATGATAATCCAAGTGTTAAGAGAAAAATAGCCTTTGTCCCAGATGAACATAATAGTTTTTATTTAATTACATTAAGAGAAATAGTTAATTTCTATAAAGGTTTATATCCAGACTTTAATGAAGAAAGGTTTTATAGTATTAATAAAATATTTAAGATTCCTCTTAATAAAAGATTTCTGCAGTTATCTAAAGGTATGAAGATGAGGGTGAATTTAATGATTGCCTTTTCTTTAAATGCTGAATTGTTAGTTTTAGATGAACCAACTTCAGGTTTAGATCCAATATTAAAGGAAAAGGTCCTTAAAATAATAATGGAAGAAGTATCTAATGGTAATAAATCAGTTATTATTAGTTCACATAACTTAGGGGAACTAGAAAGAATATGTGATGATGTTTTAATATTAAATGAAGGAAAGGTTGAATATCATAACACCTTAGATAATATAAAGAGAAATATTAAGAAGATACAAATTGCCTTTGATATGCCTGTATATGAAGAAGATTTATATTTCCCGGGAATATTTAATATTTCTCAAGTTGGAAGGGTATTTACTATAGTAATAGAAGATAACGAAGATAAGTTTATAGAATATGTTAAGAAGTTTAATCCTTTATTTATAGAGGAAATAGATTTAAGCTTAGAAGAGGTATTTATAAATAGGATAGAAGGGAAGGTTAGCAATGAAGAAGTATTTAAATAATAATTTATTATATCAAGGAGATGCTAATATTTTTCTTCCCTTATGTATGGTTTATATATCAGCTTTTATAATGATTTTAATATCAAGTAGTAATTACTTTAGTTTTGATATAAATCAATATCTTTATAATCAAATGAATATAAGATTTATTGTTTCTTATGGTGGAGTACTATTGCTAATTGCTTATATAGGGATTGTATATATGATAACAGTTGGAGTATTTAAAAGAAAAAAGTGGTCTACCTTTTTATCAGGACCATTTTCAAGGTTGGATATTAGAAAAAGGGAATTTATAATAATGGTAATTTCAGTTATTATTTATATTGCAATTTTTATATCTGTGATTATTAAAAATTATATTCAATATTATGATATTCTAATATATATTACTGATTTTTATAAAATAGTTATTTTAGATGTTATAAGAATAATTAGTATATCGACTATAACTATAGGAGTTTTAGCTATACTAGATAGTATTTTTGCTAATCTTTATTATTTGATTGCAGCAGCAGTTATTTCTTTTATATATTTAATTTTCTTATTATTTAACTTTAGTGAATTATTAAGTTATTACTCATATGGTGAGGTACGTGGATTAAGATATATTTATAATGGATTAATTGAGTATATAGGTGGTACAAGCATAGGAAATAGTATAACTGCTTTACAGATTATAGCTATGTCAACAGTATTCGTACTTATAGGGATATTGTTAATTTTTATTTCTAAAATATTAACAAATAAAATGTTAGTGGAAAATATGAATGAAGGAATTATTTTAAGCTTTCCTAAAAAGGTAGCAAATTTTATGATAATAACCATTGCTGGAGTAGTTAGCGCTCCATATATAAGCAGTTTTGTAGATGAGATGTATTTTAAAAACAGCTTAGGAGTTTATGAGCTAGCACTTATAAGACTGCTAATTATTATTGTGGTGAGTATAATAGCATATTATATATTTAGAAACTTTAAAAAAGTAAAAAAAGATGTATATTATTAATAAGTAAGAAGTATCTACCAAGAAGAGCAAGTTTAAAGTAAAAGGTAAGTCTGAATATAGAAGAGGTTAGATGTAGACTCATCAAGGAGTTTCCATCTAACCTCTTCTATATCCTTTTTTATTCACCTAATTCAAATTGTGGTTCTTCAGTATCTTTTATAGTAAAGATAATATTGCTAATTACTATAACAAGCACTGTTGGAATAAGCCAACCAAAGCCAATTTCAGCTAAAGGAATAAAGTTTAAGTTTATTCCAGGAATTGCAGATAAAATACCAAATACTAATGATGTATATACCCCAAATCTAATTGCTTTATTATTGTTAATGTATTTAGATAAAAGTGTAGTTCCAATAAGTGTAATTGAAACTGGGTAAAGTACATTTAAAATTGGAACTGATAAAACAACTATATTATCAACTCCAAGAGTAGCTATACCTAAGCTTACAATAGATATTATTATTGCGTTAAGCTTAAAGGATAATTTGCCATTGGATATTCTCTCAAAGAAATTTGCTCCTGAAGTTATTAAACCTATAGAGGTAGTTAAGCATGCTAGTCCCATTGCTATTCCTATAATAATTGGTCCAATATTCCCTAAAATATTTTTAGATATTAATATTAATAAATTAATTTTGCTTATTTCAGCTGGAGCTATTCCAATTGTTTGAGCACCAATGTAAGTTAATCCACCATAAACGAAAGCTAGTCCTAATATAGCAATTAAGCTTGATTTTACAATCATTGATGGCATTTCTTTATCTTTATATCCTTTAGATTTTAAAGAGGTTGTTATCATACCAGCAAATAAAAGAGCAGCTATAGCATCCATTGTTTGATATCCTTCTAATAAGGAATTAGGGAAAACATTAATTGCATTAGTTTCTACAACATTACCAATAGGCATAATTAAGCCTTTAATTATTAAAATAAATAATATTATCATTAATGAAGGAGTTAAATACTTACCAATAGCATCAATTATAGATGTCTTTCCTAAAACAAAGAATAAATTAATTACAAAATATATAGTCATTGCAATAAAGGGAGATATACCAGTGAAAAATGGGCTTATTGTTAATTCAAATGTAGTTGCTGCAGTTCTAGGAATTGCAAGCATAGGTCCAATTGCTATAAATAATATAGCAGTAAAAATAACTGCAAATTTTGGACTTACCTTACTTGCAATAGACTTAAAGCTTCCATCACCTTTGGAACAAGCCATTATTGCTAAAAGCGGTAATCCTACTCCAGTTAGTATAAATCCTATAATACCTAAAAGGTATTGATCTCCTATGGTCTTTCCTAAAAATGCAGGAAATATTAAATTACCTGCTCCAAAAAACATTGAAAATAGAGCAAAGCCTACTATAATAGAATCTTTTGTACTTTTCTTCATTATTTCTTCCTCCGTAATTTACATGTATATTTAATATTTGGCAAAAAAATATGCATTTTTTTAAATAAGTATTTAATAATACTCAAATATATTAACATAATGAAAGAAATCCTTCAATGAAATACTATTTTAAATTTCTGTAAAATAAATAAAAATTCAATTTATTGTTTAAATTTATTAGTATGATATAATTAATAGATGAATTTAACATATAATTAAAATGGTTAGGAGTTGTAGTTGTGAATAAAACAGTTTCAATTATTATTCCTTGTAGGAATGAAGAAAATTATATAAAACAATGTATAGATTCTTTTTTGAATCAAAGCTACCCTGAGGAATTAATAGAAATAATTATAGCTGATGGAATGTCAACAGATAATACTAGAGGCATAATAAATGAAATGGCGAAGAAACATAAAAATATAGTTCTAATTGATAATATAAAATTATCAGCACCTGCTGGGATGAATCTTGGAATTAGGCAAAGTAAATCAGATATAATTATTATATTTGGAGCTCATGCTTATGCTGATAAAGATTTTGTGAAAGAAAATGTTTTAGCTCTAGAAAACAAAGACGTAGGATGTGCTGGAGGTTTAATAACTACAGTTAATGACAGTATTAAGGGGGAAGCTATAGCAGAGGCTATGAGCTGTCCATTCGGTGTAGGAAATGCTTTATTTAGATATTCAGAAAAGGAAGCCTTTGTAGACACAGTAGGTTTTGGAGCCTATGATAGAAATTTTATTACAGAAATAGGTTTGTTTGATGAAGAGTTAGTTAGAAACCAAGATGATGAATTAAATTTTAGAGTTCAAAAGAGTGGTAAAAAAATATTATTAAATCCTAAAATAAAGTCAACATATTATAGCAGAGGTGATTTTAGAAAATTATGGAGGCAATACTATCAATACGGATTTTGGAAAGTTAGAGTTATTCAAAAACACAATAAGCCAGCTTCAGTTAGGCATTTAATACCACTTATGTTTGTTTTATTTTTATTATTTGGAGGAATTGCAAGCATTTTTTCAAAATTTATTTTAGTAGGATATTTATTAACAATACTTCTATATTTAATTTTAGATTCTGCTTTCAGTATTAAAATATGTAAGAAGAAAACTTTTAAACAGTTCCCTTATTTATTTGTAACATTTCCAATCTTACACATTTCATATGGAATTGGATTTATATTAGGTTTATTTAATTTCTACATTTTTAAAAGTAAAAGTATAGAAGAAAGTAATAAAAAAATATCTAGATAAGTAGAGAATTAGGAGAAGGTTATGCTATTAAGTGAAGTTAATAATTTATTAGAAGGATTATCTTTATTAAAAGATGAGGAATTTACTAGTCTAGGTCTTGCAGGAGCAGAGTGTGATGAAAAAATTCTTACCTTTATTGAAAGTGAAAAATATATTAAAAGTTTAAGTGATAAGATAAGTGCTTTAATTACTACTAAAGAATTAGGTGAAAAGCTTAAAGATAGGTATGGGATAATTGTTTCAAATAATCCAAGAGCTGATTATTTTAAATTACATAATATACTATCTACTAAGGATGGTTATAAGAGAAAAATTTTTAATACTACTATTGGAGAAGGTTGTAATATAAGCAAATTATCATCAATAAGTAAAAATAATGTTGCTATTGGCAATAATGTTATAATAGAAGATTTTGTGGTAATTAGAGAAAATACTGTAATTGGAGATAATAGCATTATAAGAGCAGGGGTTATATTAGGTGGAGAAGGCTTTGAATATAAGAGAGTTGATGGAATAATAATGAATGTAAATCATTGTGGTGGAGTAATAATTGGTAACAATGTTGAAGTTCAGTATAATTCATGTATAGATAAGGCTCTCTATACCTGGGATAATACTGTAATAGGTGATTATTCTAAACTAGATAATTTAGTTCATATTGAACATGGAGTTAAAATAGGATGTAGATGTTTAATTGCTTCTAGAACAACTTTTGGTGGAAGAACAATTTTAGGAGAGGATTCTTGGGTTGGATTAGGTGCAACAATTTCTAATGGACTTGTACTAGGTAAAAAGGTAAGTGTAAGCCTTGGTTCTGTTGTAACAAAAAATTTAAATGATGAAGCTAAGGTTTCTGGAAATTTTGCTGTAGATCATGAAAAGTTTATTAAATTTATAAAAAGTATTAGATAGATTAAATATTACTAAAGTTTATTAAAATAGTAAAATAGTTCAATTTACCTAATGGGTGAATTGAACTATTTATTTTAATGTGATAAAATAATATATGTTATATTATGTAAAATATATATGGATGTGAGGGATAAATATGAAAGTAAGGAAAGCTATTATACCAGCAGCGGGTCTTGGTACTAGGTTTTTACCAGCAACTAAAGCTCAACCAAAAGAAATGCTGCCAATAGTTGATAAGCCAACTATTCAGTATATTATTGAAGAAGCGGTTGCTTCAGGTATAGAAGAAATCTTAATAATCACAGGAAGAAATAAAAAATGTATAGAAGACCATTTTGATAAGTCTGTAGAGCTTGAAATGGAACTTGAAAAAAATAATAAAGAAGAACTTTTAGATGTAGTAAGACATGTATCAGATATGGCTGATATTTATTATATAAGACAAAAAGAACCTAAAGGACTAGGACATGCAATTTTATGTGCAAAAGCTTTTGTTGGAAATGAGCCTTTTGCAGTTCTATTAGGTGATGATGTTGTTGATTCAGAAGTTCCATGTTTAAAGCAATTAATGGATTGTTACAAGGAATATAAGACTTCAATATTAGGTGTTCAAGAAGTAGCTAAGGAAGAAGTTAATAAATATGGTATAGTAGATGGAATTCATATAGAAGATAGAGTTTATAAGGTTAAGAAGTTAGTTGAAAAACCAGCTATTGAAGAGGCACCAAGTAACATAGCTATCTTAGGTAGATATATAATAACACCTCAAATATTTGATATATTACAGAATACAAAACCAGGTAAAGGTGGAGAAATACAACTTACTGATGCTCTGCAAACTTTAATAGAAAGTGAAGCTATGTATGCATACAACTTTGAAGGAAGAAGATATGATGTAGGAGATAAGCTTGGTTTCCTGCAAGCAACAGTAGAATTTGCATTAAAGAGGGATGATTTAAGAGAACCATTTATTAACTATTTAACAAATAGAGATTGGAAAAATAAATAAGAAATATATATTTTTTTATTTTTTTGTTAGAGCTGCACAAAACAGCTCTTTTTTATTGAATTAAATTTACTCATATGGTAAAATTAGGTTAATATTATAAAAATATCAAATTGGAGGTATACCATGAAAATTAATAAATTACAGAGATGCTTTTTAGTAGTTATTATGATCTTTATTAATTTTATAATATCAATTAATATTGTAAAAGCAGATAATGGCCCGAAGCCTCAGTTGAAAATTATAGTGGTAAACCCACCGGAAGATGAATATTATTTAGATTTACTTGTTGATTATGAAGTAAATAATGGATATACATGGCTTCATGAAGAAGAGTATAATAAAGAAAAAATAGATATATTTAAGAATTTTAGAGAGGAAAATTGGAGACCTGCATTATTGACAAAAACCCGTGCACCAATGAATGGAAAACTTATAGGAAGAAGAGAAGAAGATAAAGTAATTCATGATTTTGGTTATACTTTGCCAGATAGATTTAAAATAGCTATTTTAGATAGCAAAAATAAAATTAATGTTTCAGATGAAATAACTTTAAAAGGTTTTAACACTACTCTTATTTATAACTATGAGAATAAAGCTATAAGTTATAAAAATGAAATAGATGTAAATAGATTAATTATAGGTACGATAAATGAAATGTTATCATCCAAAGGAATAGTATTCACTTTTTTAATAACAATAATAATTGAAGGAATTACATTAATATTATTTAAGTTTAGTATTAAAAAGAGTATTAAGCCTCTCATATTAATTAATATATTTACTCAAATATTATTATATGTAGCTTTAATTTTGTTAGTTAATAAATATAGTTATAAATATTATATTACTACCCTTCTTTCTATGGAGGGAATAATACTAGCTGTAGAGAGTATATTATTTTCAAGGTATCTGCAAGAACATACTGTAAAATGGAGAATAGCATTTAGCATAGTAGCAAATATTTTGAGCTTTTTAAGTGGATATATAA
Source organism: uncultured Clostridium sp. (assembly GCA_934746015.1). GTDB lineage: Bacteria > Bacillota > Clostridia > Clostridiales > Clostridiaceae > Clostridium. The sequence continues at coordinate 173,957 of CAKVEW010000001.1, read as the reverse complement.
TATACTTATTTATATAAATATATTAAGTTTAAATTTTACTTAATTTATTAAAATTTAAGAGTATCATTATAAAAGATATAAAAAAGTTGGATGAAAGTAAATCATCCAACTTTTTTATCTTGGAATAAATCCAATTTTCTTTTGCATTTTTCTAAGGGTTTTCATTGAAACATAGTTAGCTTTTTCAGCACCTAACTTATATATTTCCTCTAAAGCTTTCTTATCTTTAAGAGTTTCATTGACTTTATTTTGAATTGGCTCCAATTCAGATACTATAGCTTCAGCTACATCCTTCTTTAAATCTGCATAGCCTTTTCCTTTATAATATTCAACAAGCTCTTCAGCTTTAGTGTTATTAATTGCTATTAATATATCTAATAGGTTTTTAACCCCTGGTTGTTCATCAGTATAATTAATTACTCCAATGCTATCAGTTACTGCACGAGATACCTTCTTCCTAATTACATCAGGAGGATCCATAATTAATATATAAGCATTTGGATTATCATCTGACTTAGACATCTTCTTAGTTGGGTCTTGTAAGCTCATAACCTTTGCACCTATCTTTGGAATATATGGATCAGGTACTTTAAAAGTAGGGCTATATACATTATTAAATCTATTTGCTATATCTCTAGCTAATTCTAAATGTTGCTTTTGATCTTGACCAACAGGTACTAAATCTGCATTATATAAAAGGATATCAGCTGCCATTAAAACTGGATAAGTAAATAGGCCTGCCCCTATGGAATCACCATATTTTTGAGATTTATCCTTGTATTGAGTCATTCTTCCTAGTTCACCCATATAAGTATTACAAGTTAAAAGCCAAGCAGCCTCACTATGAGCTGGTACATGAGATTGTATAAATAAAGTATTCTTATTAGGATCAATCCCAGCAGCTATATAAATAGCTAGAACCTCTAAAGTTCTTTGTCTTAAATCCTTTGGCTCTTGTCTAACTGTAATTGCATGTAAGTCAACTACACAAAAATAACAATCAAATTCATCTTGTAGGTTAACCCAGTTTTTTATAGCACCTAGGTAATTTCCTAAAGTCAATTGACCAGAAGGTTGGATTCCACTAAAAATAACCTTCTTTTTATCTATATTATTTTCCAATTAAAGCACTCCTTCCATTTGTGCAAATTAATTACTATGTAACGTAACCTTTAACTATATATTAATTATAGGTATGGGAAAAGACCATGTCAAGGAAATGAATAATGCGTAATGCACAATGCATAATTAAGGTGAAAACTCCTTTGGAGTTTTGGAAATGAAAAAATGAAAGAATGAAGATTCTCTTTGCTGAAGCAAAATAGAAATGAAAAAATGAAAGAATAGAGGAATAAATTCCTTCGGAATTTAAGGAATGAAATAGTTAAGAAATAAATTCTACAGGAATTTAAAAACTTTCATAATTCAGCTCGTCTGAATTATATCCACAATTACGCATTATGCATTATCAATTATGCATTCTTTAATTCAGCTTGTCTGAGTTATTTCAGCAATTTTACATTCTTCATTATACATTTTTCATTATTTTGCAGAGCAAAATTAAACTTTGTTATTGATTTATCAATCTAAATGGATATATACTATTATAGCAAATATTTTAATTAGGTTTATTTACTTGTATGGGGGTGATTAATATTAGTTATATAGAGTTTAATAATTTATCTAAGAAGTATAAGAATGCTGAAAAATATGCATTGAGAAATATAGATTTTAAAATTGAAAAAGGTGAATTTGTAGTTATACTAGGACCAAGCGGAAGTGGTAAATCAACTCTTTTGGATTTAATTTGTGGATTTGAGGATATTACTGAAGGTGAAATAATAATAGATAATAAAATAATTAATAATATGGAACCTAAGGATAGGGATGTTTCTATGGTCTTTCAAAACTACGCTTTGTATCCTCATTTAACTGCTTATGAAAATATTGCCTTTGGAATGAAAATAAGAAAAACTAATAAAAAAGAAATTGAGGAAAAGGTGAAGTGGGCAGCTAAAATATTAAAGCTTGAAGAATGCTTGAAATCTAAACCTAAGAATTTGTCAGGTGGACAAAGGCAAAGGATTGCTTTAGCTAGAGCAATGGTGAGAAATCCTAAGTGTTTTTTAATGGACGAGCCACTTTCTAATTTAGATGCTAAACTAAGAAATTCTACTTCAAATGAAATTAGTAGTTTACATAATAAATTAAATTCGACAACTATATATGTTACTCATGACCAAGTTGAAGCCTTATCTATGGCAGATAAAATAATAATATTAAATAATGGAGAAATTCAGCAAATAGGAACTCCAGTTGAAATATATAATAATCCAAGTAATATATTTGTAGCCTCTTTTATTGGTAGACCACAAATAAATTTATTTAATGTACTTATAGATGAAGATTATGTATTTTTAGGAGAATCTATTAAATTTAATAAACCTAAAGAATTTAGTGATTTAGATAAAGGAGAATATATAATTGGATTAAGGTCAGAAGATATAATTAAAGTTGATAATTCTACTGAAAGTTACATTGAAGGAATTGTAGAAAAAATTGAGTATCTTGGAAGTGAAACAATTTATTATCTAATATATAATGAAATGAAATTTACTTTAAAGGATTATAAGGTAAATAATATAAAAATAGGGGATAGCATTAATATTGGCTTTAATTTTAATAAGGCTAATGTTTTTGATATATTAACAGAAGAAAATTTAAGGAGAAATTAAAAATGAAAGCAAAGAAAATAATAGCAAGCTTATTAATGTTGCTAATCCTTATGGTTGGATGTAAAAGTAAAGAAGAAAAGAAAAGTGAAGAAATTGGAGGAACCATAAAAGTTGTTACCTCTAGAACAGATGCTGATGAATTATTTGAAAAAATAGAAGAGGATTTTAAAAAGTTATATCCAAATGTTGAAGATATAATATGGGAATCATCTGCTGATTATGATAAGTACATAATGACTAGAATGAATACTAAGGATTATGGTGATGTTTTATTCCTACCTTTCACTATGAATGGAAATCCAGAGGAATATGAAAATTATTTTGAACCCTTAGGAAGTATTGCTGAACTTGAAAAAAAATATATTGATGTTACAGAATTTGATTATAATGATGTTGCATATGGATTACCAGTTGCTTTAAATAGCTTAGGAATTATTTATAATGAAGAAGTTTTAAAGAAGGCTGGAGTAGAAGAAATGCCAACTTCTACTGAAGAATTTATAGAAGCATGTAAGAAGATAAAAGAAAATACTGACGCAATTCCTTTCTATACTAATTACAATAAGACATTAGGAACTTGGGGAGGAACATTAACTTCTTATGGTGGAGAAGAGTATAGATCAGAAATGTTAAAGGCAGGTACTGCATTTAAAGAAGGTCAACCAATACGTGAAATAATGGATTTATTCTATGAATTATCTTCAAATGGACTTACAGAAGCAGATCCTATAACAGGAGATTTTAATAAATCATTACAAATGCTTGCAGATGGAAAAGTTGCAATGATAATGAAGGGTTCTCAAGATGCAAAGATGATTCAAGAACTTAGTACAAATGGTAGTACAATAAATATTGCTCCATTACCTGTTAAGTTTAATGGCCAAACAAGTATTGCTTTTGGAGCTCCTTCAGTAGTTGGAATAAATAAAAATAGTGAAAATAAAGCAACAGCTAAGGCATTTTTAGAATTCTTTATTTCAGCTCAAAGTGGATATGCAGATGACTTAGGTGGAATTTCACCAAATAGGGAAGATTTAAATGATGAACAAAAGGAAATCTTTGAAAAGAGTAATATAGTATTAACATCAGCTACTGAAACTACAGAAATTGATACTAAATATTCTGCAATTGCCAATGAAGTAGGTGTAGGAAGATTAACAGACGTACTTCAAAAGGTTATTAATATAGGTTTATATCCAAATCAAAATGAAAGTTATACTGATTATATAAATTCTTTAGAAGCTAAATGGGAAGCTGCAGTAAAGGCAAATGAATAATGTAAATTTAATAAAAAAAGAAAGACAAATTATTTTTCTCTTTCTTTTTTTTCCTATTTTATTATTATTTTTATTTGGATTCTTACCTATAATTGAAATAGTTATATATAGCTTTACATCTTGGAATGGAATATCAAGTACTAAGGATTTCATTGGCTTTGATAATTATATAAAAGTTTTAACAGATAAAGCTTATTTGCAAGTATTTAAAAATAGTCTATATTATTTTTTATCTGGAATACTTCAAATAATAATAGCTATGATTTTTGCTATTATGCTATCATCAAAAGTAAAATTTAAAGGATTTTTTAAGGCTAGCTTTGTTTTTCCAACTCTTATAAGTGGAGTTGCTATATCAATGATGTTTAGAGTGTTTTTTGAGCCAGGAGGTACCTTTGATGCTGCTTTTGGAGCCTTAGGTCTTGGAGAGTTTGTACATTATTGGCTTGGAGATCCTAGAATCGTTAATTATACCTTAGCTAGTATATCTCTTTGGAGATTTACAGGGAGAAGCTTTATTATGTATTTTGGTGCAATTCAGTCTATACCAAGGGAATATATTAAAGCAGCAGAAATAGAGGGAGCATCAGTAATTCAAAAGGTTAGATATGTAATATTACCTAATATACATACAATAATTAAAATAAACTTTTTCTTACTTATTATAGGAGCTATATCTGTTTTTGAAATACCTATGATAATGACTAATGGTTCTAATGGAACAAGCACCTTTTTATTACAAACTCTTAAAACAGCCTTTGAACAAAAGAAAATAGGACTTGCAGCTGCTATGGCAGTAATAATTTCAATGGTAATTATAATAGCTACAATTATTCAAAAGAAGGTATATAGTAATGATGAAGATGAATATTAGGTCTATAATAGCAAAAATCCTAAAATATACTGCTTTAATAGGTTGGACAATAGTAGTATTCTTACCCTTAATAACTGTTATTTTTGGGTCCTTTAAAACTTATGATGAATTTACAAGGACAAGCGGAATAACTATGCCAAATAGCTTTACTTACTTTGAAAATTATAAAAAAGCCTTTGTAGATGGTAAGATGCTTATGGGTTTCTTTAATACCTTTATACTTATATTTTTTGGAGCTATAGGAAGCGTAATTTTAGGTTCTATGGTAGCCTTTGTTATAAGTAGATTTGATTTTAAATTTAAAAAGATAATATTATTTATGTATTTGCTTGTATCAATTGTACCTATGGAAATGTCTCAAGTTGCAACCTTTAAAATAGTTAATGCTTTAGGTATATATAATACTAGACTTGCTCCAATAATTATATATTTAGGGGCAGATGTATTAATGGTGTATATTTATATACAAGCCTTAGAAAAAATTCCAAGGGATTTAGATAAAGCAGCAATGCTTGAAGGAGCAGGATATTTTCAAATATATAGAAGGATTATATTTCCTTTACTTAAACCAGCAACAGCAACAGCTATTATGCTTAAAATAATTTCAATATATAATGACTTTTATGTGCCATTTTTATACATGCCAGGAGAAGGGCTAAATACTGTATCAACTACTCTATATAATTTTATAGGACCAGCATCTACACAGTGGCAAATAATTTGTGCAGGAATTGTAATAAGCATGATACCAATGATTTTGTTTTTTATATTTTTACAAAAACATATTTATCAAGGAATTACATCAGGGAGCATTAGGTAATGAAAAATAATTTTTTTAAAAGAATTTATACAGTAATGGAACTTAGAACAGGATTTGCAACAGGTCTTCCTGCTTTAAGTGGTGGATTATTTGGAGCATATTTATCAAAGGATATAAAGGTTATACCATTAGCTTTAATGTTTATTTCTGGATTTAGCTTAAATATTGTGGCTAATATAGCAAATGAAATAAGAGCATTTTTAAAAAATGAAGAAAATGAAGATACATTTACAGGACATTTAGGAAGTGAAGGCTTAGTTAGAGGAGATGCAAAATTTTTAGATGCAGTAATAGCCTTAATTTTTATGTTATCCTTAGGTGGAGGTTCTGGGCTTTTAGTAGTTTTAATAACTAAGAATATTAATATTTTAATTATAGGGATATTAAGTGCCTTAGCTGCTATAACTTATTCTTTAGGACCAAAACCATATATAATTTATCCTGTAGGGGAATTAGTATCTGGAATATTTGCAGGAGGAATAAGCTCCTTTGTATCTGCTTATATTCAGCAAGGAAAAGTAAGCATAGAAATATTTTTATATTCTCTTATAGCTATGATAATGACAGTATTTCTAATGTCTACTAATAACACTTCTGACTATGAAAAGGATAGAGGTATTAGAATTACTTTGCCACATGTTATAGGCTTTAGGAATTCTATAAAATTAATAATACCAGAAGCTATAATTATGGTATTAGCATGGATAATATTATTTTTAACTTCCAAAATAAATTTAATAATATTTATATCGGGATTAATTATATTTTATTATTACGGATATATAAAATGGTATAAGGATTATTATAAAATAAATGAAGTATACAAGGAAATGGGAAAAGAGTGGGGACCAAGGCCTCTACTTCTTATATATAGCTTTCATTTTATAATATCATTAGAATTTTTAATCTATATAGTGTTGTTTTAAATTCTATAGGAGGATGTAACATATTATACTAAGTAAAATAATGAAAGAATATTAAGGGAGGAAGAGGAATGGTAAAAATAAATTTGAATTTAATAAAGAAAAACCCACTAAGTTTAACTTCAATATTAGCTGATAAACTAGGAATATTTAAAAAATATAATATAGATATGAATTTGTACTTAGATGAAGATTTCTTCTTTAATGGAAATATAGAATTTTTAGAGGGCAGATCAGATGCTATGATGGGAGATACAACCTTTTTCTTCTATATGCTTGAAAAGGGTAAAAAAGCAGTAATTACTTCTAATTTAACAAGAACTATAAATTTAGTAGGTGGCAAAAACTTACCTGAAAGATTAGAGAAAATTAGAGTTGGAGTTAATAGAAATGGATTATTTAGATTATTTTTAGAAAATGACTTAAAGGATATAATAAGAAATCCTAAAATAGTTTGGATTAATAATACAAATGATAGGATTCAAGCATTAAATAATGGTGAAATTGATGCTTTAGTTGCAATAGAACCCTTTGTATCAAAGGTAGTTAATAATGGGGGAAAAGTGATTTGGGATTCAAGAAATAGTGATAAAAACCTAGTTATGTGGTGTTTTGATGAAGATTTTTATAATAAGAATCCTGAAGCTGTTAATAATTTTCATAAAGCTTTAAATGAAGCAGCAGAAATTTTCAATAATTCATCTGCTGATGAAAAGGTTAATTACTTTATTGAATATTGTGGTTTTACAAAGGAAATAGCAGAAGCCTTTAGAAACTTCAGCTTTGAAATTAATGGTGAATATAAAAAAGAAGATTTTGATTTGTGCCAAGAATGGATGTATAGAGAAGGGGAAATTAAAAAATTATATAATGGAGAATTATTAATAAAAAATCCATAACTATAAAATCTACATTTTAGTTTAAATATATTTGTAAGGTTTAGGTTTTAATCTTAAAAAAATCTATTAGTAGAAATAGCATTGATGAAATTATTATTAAACTTATTGCCCAAAATGAAAATTTGAATATTAAAAAAATCATTGTTAGTAAAACTATTAATGTGAAAAATAATTTTATAAATTGCATTTTAGTATCTCCTATTTACAAATAATCTTTAGATTATTTTGTCCTAATTTTATAGAATAATGCATATATGCAATAAAGACTATATCAAGAAAATCTTGATATAGTCTTTATTTTAAAACAGAAACTATCTTCTGTTGTTTTGTGCTTTTCTAGCTCTTCTACAATCTGGGCATCTTACAGGTTCGTTATCGAATCCTTTTTCCTTGTAGAATTCTTGTTCTCCAACTGTGAAAACAAATTCCTTTCCACAATCTTTACATATTATTTTCTTATCTTCCATTCTAATTTCCTCCTTAAAATTCATAGGTACAATTTGATATTATCTTCCTTAAGGACAAATATGAACTTTAAGGGGATAGATGTATCGAATTTTTCCTAATCATTTAAATATTCACCTTTATTATAACATAAAGGAAAATTATTGCAAGGAATATTACAATAATTATAAATATTTATTTTGCATTTTTTGAAGATATTTTTCTATTTTTAAATTTTAAATAATATATAGCAAATACTATTAAAGGTAGTATTATAAAGGCTATTAAATTAATAACTTGTATGTATTTTAATGTTTTATATAGATAAAAATTATTTACACCTAAGAAATTTGATAAAACATAAGTTAGAAAAGTATAAATACCAATGAATAGAGGTTTGTTTTTACAGAACTTATCTAGTATTAACAATATACTATAGCTAGATAAAAGGTATTTAACAAAAAAGCCAATAACTGTTTGAATTATAAAAAATAATTCTCCAAATTCTAAAAAGCCAGCTATTTCAATTCTTTGACTTAATACAAATTCAGGATAAAAGATATTGGCAGCTCTAAATGGACCAAAAGCAGTTATAGCACCTACAAAAGAAATTACTACAAAAGCAATAACTATTAAACCTGAATAAAAGCTATGTTTAGAAATATGTTCATTTTTATCAATAAATTTTATAAATGGAATTGCTATCATAAATGAAGAAAGACTTCCTAAAACTAATAAAATTGTAATAAAGAATTTAGAGGTTAGTCCTGTACCAAGGACTGGTAGCAAGTAGTTAATATCTTTATACATTTGTGAAAGTATAAAAAATGCAACTCCATTTAATATAAATAAAAATACACTTATTACTATAAAAATTAATAGTGTACGAATTTTTTTAGTAAAAATAAATAATGATGGGGCTATAAAAAATATTAGTGCATACCAAACTGGCGTATCAATAAATAAAGTGGTATGAAGTACATTAGCTTCAACTGCTGCTGACTCTACAGCATTTATAAATAAAGCTAAGATGAATATGAATAGAAATAATAAACCTAAAGGCTTTGGTAATGCTTTAAGAAAAATTTCATTTATATCAGAAGCATTAGTAGCTTTATAAATATTAGTTATACATAATAAGAAGGCAATAAAAATTAATCCTGCTATTAATGAAGCTAACCAGGTATCTCTTCCCCCTATATCTATAAAGACTGACATATAAGTCTTTATAGATATTATAGATACACCAATTATAAATAATATAAAATGTTTACTAGAAATTTTGTTCATAATAAATTCCTTTCAATTATAGTAATTAAAAACTAAAAAATTAACAAACACACTTTTTTATAATTCCGAATAAAATGAGGAATTATTTCTTTTAGTTTGTAGGAAGATAAATATAATATTTATCTTCCTATAGAAAGTATTAACTAAAACTTCTAAATATATGAATAAATATCAAAAATAATTTCAAATCCTAAAGTAATTACTATCTTCGTGTATATTAAGATGTTTTGAAACAAATAATACAAATAGGTGATGTATATGAATAATTTAGAATATATAAAGGAGAAATTTAAAAACTCCTTTGATGTTAAATATAGACCAGTAAGAACTGTATTAGGTAAAGCAACAATAGTATTTATAGATGATTTATGTAATGCTGAAATGATAAGTGAATACGTAGTATCACCACTTAGAGGATTTGGAGATTTGCCACCTAAAAGTGGTAAATTTATATCATTACAAGAAGTCATTGAAAATGCCTTAGATATAAATGCAGCAGGAATAGCAAAGGATGCAGATGATGCTATAATGCATGTTTTATCAGGAGATCCAGCAGTTGTTTTTGAAAATTACAAGGAAATAATGTATGTAGAAGCTAAAGGCTTTCCTGTAAGGGGAGTTGGTACTCCTGAAACAGAATCAGTTCTAAAGGGGCCAAGAGAAGGCTTTAATGAATTAATAGTTAATAATGTAGCATTAATAAGAAGAAGAATAAAAAATCCAGATTTAAAATTTGAAGCTATATTAGTTGGAGAAAAATCTCAAACAGCCGTTGCTGTATGTTATTTAGATGGTATTGCTCCCAAGGATTTAATAGATAAAATAAGGAATCAAGTTAACAATTTAGATTTAAGATTTATATTAGATACTAATTACATAGAAGATGCTCTTAAAAGTCAAAATAGTTTTTTTGATACAGTAGGATATACTGAAAAACCAGACGAGGTTTGTGCAAAATTACTAGAGGGAAGAGTTGGAGTAATAGTAGATGGAACTCCCTTTGTAATTACAGTACCTTATTTTTTCTTGGAAAATTTTCAAATGCCAGATGATTATTATCTTAATAAATACTATAGTAACTTTAATAGAATACTAAGATGGATTGCTTTTTTTACTGCAACTTTAGTACCTGCATTATATGTAGCAATAATAACATATCATTTTTCTATGATACCATCATTATTTATGTTTAGGTTAGCAGTTTCTAGAGCTGGTGTACCATTTCCAACCTTTATTGAAGTGCTTTTAATGATGCTAGCTTTTCAATTTATAAAAGAAGCAGGGCTAAGATTACCTCAGCCAATAGGTGGAGCAATGAGTATAGTTTCAGCACTTATATTAGGTGATGCTGCTGTAAGTGCAGGAATAGCTTCAAGAATAACTATTATAATAGTAGCTTTAAGCACATTATCCTATTTTTTAATACCAAAACTCTATGGAGCAGTATCCTTTTGGGCAATAGTATTAGTTTGTTTTGCAACTGCCTTTGGAATTCCAGGACTTATATCAGGTTCTATATTGCTTGTAATACAATTATCAGAATTAGATTCAGTAGGATATCAGTTCTTATTCCCAATTGGGAGTATAAGTGAATATAAATTTAAGGATGTAGTACTAAGAGGCTCCTTAAAAAGAATATCAAAAGATTTTATAAAAAGGGGAGATAAAAATGAAGTCTAAGATTTTTCTTAAATTTCTTTCTGTAGCATTTCTTCCTTTATTATTAGTAGGATGCTTTAATTATAAAGATATAAATAAAGTAAGTTTTTCTACTAGTATTATTTTTGACACTGATGATTTTGGCAGATCAGTGATTTATGTTGATTGTGTTAAACCATACAGAAGCACAAATGAAAGCTCAGATAAGGGGAAAAGAATAATATATAAGGGAATTGGTAAAACAACATTGGAAGCATTAAGAGATGTTAATTTAGCCTCTAGTTATGAATTAAATTATTCTCAAAATAGAGCATATATATTTACAGAGAGAGCAGCTAAAGAAGGAATAAAGAAATATACAGATTTAATAAATAATAATCAAGAATTTCAAATAAAACCACATTTATTTGTGTATTTTGGTGAAGTAGATGACTTATTAAAAGTTACATCAAGTGATGAAGAATATTTAGGTCTTTATCTTGAGGAATTAGTACATAAAAATACTAGAAATCCAAGAGCTATGAGAGCCAATATTAATGATTATCTTAGTAATTCAACAGAATCTAATAATACCTATGTAATAGGAAGTGTTGAAATTAAGGAAGATGCCTTAGATAAGAAAATAGAAATTGGCGGTGGAGCTGTAATAAAATATGGAAAATTAGTAGATAAAATAGATTCTAGGGAAGCTATGAGCTATAACCTTTTAAGTAATAAGGTTAATAAAGGAACTTTAGAAATTTCTAATCCACAAGATGAAAATGGGTTTATAACTTTAGAGATTTTGGGCAATAATACTAATAGTAGTTTGATTTATGATAAAGAAAGAATAAAACTAATTAAGGATCTAAAAATTAAAGTATCAATTGCAGAGATTCAGGGAAGAGCTATAGTAGATAAAGAGTTATTAGACTATATAAAGGCATCAAAGGAAAAGGAAGTTGAAAGTTATCTTCAAAATTCATTTAAAAAATACAAAGAACAAGGAATAGATGTTTTTGATATAGGAAGACTTTTAAATATTAATTATCCAAAGGAAACTATTGAAGATCCTATTAGAATAACTGACTTAGAGGTAAATGTTAATTTAATTATTGAAGGAACTGGAATTGTTAAAGATAGTTTGTAAAATATACATTATTAATATGATTAATAATGTAAAAAGCTATTGATATTAAAAGGAAAATAAAGTAAGATTAAATTATATAGGTTATCTGAATTCGATTCATACTATACATAGGAAAAATGGGAGGGAGTATGGACGATTATAAAGTTAAGTATCAGCATATTAAGTCAGATTACGAAAGCTATCAGAAAATCGCTGAAGATAAAATACAAGAGTTAAGTACCATAAATATACAATATGAAAAAAATTTAGATATGCTTTCAAATGTTATATTAATAAGTAATTATATAAACTCAAATTTAAGTAATAAAGCTATAATACCTATGATTAATGATATGATAATAGGAATTATAGGAGTTACTCAATGTAGCATTTACCTAAAGAAAAATGAAGAGTTTATTATAAAGGCTACTAATGGAACAGAAGAAAGTATAAAACTTAATGACGACTGTATTAAATATATGAATAAACATAAAACTTTTATTTTGAACTCTAAGGTAGCAATTACTTGGGATGATAATAATGGAACTTATATTCATTCAAGAATTGGAATACCCATTAAAGTAGAAGAAAAGGTTATAGGTTATATTGTAGTTGATCATACTCATTATAATTTTTTTACTGAGTTTCATGAAATTTTCTTAAATTCTATAGCAAGTCAAATAGCTATAGCAATAGAAAATTCAATTTTATATAAAAAGATTGAAAAATCAGCTAAGTGTGATGCTTTAATCGGAATATATAATAGAAAAACTTTTTATCAAATCGTAAATGAGAGAGTAAATAATAGAAATATAAAAGAATATGCAATAGTAATGGTAGATTTTGATGATTTCAAAAAAATAAATGATACTTTAGGTCATCAATTTGGTGATAAAGTTTTAATAGATACTACGAATTTAATAAAAAGCATGTTAACAAGGAAAGATATAATAGCTAGATATGGTGGAGAGGAAATAATCTTATATATAGACTGCACTGATGATATAAATGCAATATATGAAAGGATAAACTCTATTAGAGCAGCTCTATCTAAAAATTATATTTCAGAAGGAAAAATAAAGAAGAATATAACAGCAAGTTTTGGCCTAGGCTTTTATCCCTATGACGGTGATACTCTAGAGGCTTTAATAAATTGTGCAGATAAATTTCTTTACAAAGCTAAGCATGCGGGTAAGAATAAAGTTATGAGTTCACATTTTTTTTGGTAATAGAGGTAGGGAGCAAACTGTTTCTCTATCTTTTTATTTTATTAATGATTTATTGTAAATAAAATCATTAATAAAGAATATATATAAAATAAGATATAAAATATCTATTAAAGGAGTGGATTCCAATGATTCAAATTTTTTGTTCAAAAAGAGGTGCAGGCAAATCTAAAAAATTAATTGAGCTTGCAAATGAACGTTCATTAATGGCAAAAGGAGATTCAGTTTATATCGATGATGATGCAAGAAGAATGTTGCAGTTAAAGGGAAAAATCAGGTTTGTAGATACTAATGAGTTAGGTGTTCTAGATTGTGAAAGTTTTTATGGACTTCTTTGTGGTGTGGTATCCCAAAATTACGATGTTGAAAACGTTTATGTTGATGCTTTGTCAAATATTGTTAACAAGAATATATCAGAATCAAATATATTGTTTAGAAAGTTAAAGGAATTCTCTCAAAAATACAACTTAAATATTTTTATAAACTTGAATTGCGAATGCTTAGAAGAACTTCCAGATTTTATTAAGGAATATGTAGCATAAATATACTTTAATATTTAAAGTATTAATGTTAATTAGGTAAGAAAATAATTAAACGTAACCTTATGGAACGTAAATAATTTATAAATTTAGAGATAAAAATTAAGATAATAATAAAATAATAAAATGAGATATTTAATGTGAAATTTTCCAAAGGGAAATAAAAATGGAAAGCCTTTGATAATAGTATTAGCAAGGGCTTTTCTTTTTTTAATTGATATTATTATGATAAAAAGATATACTATAATAAGTAATGATTAGAGGAGGATACGTAGAATGGCTAATGTTTTAGACGAGTTATTAGACCGTGGATACATAAAGCAATTTACTCATGAAGATGAGACTAGAGAATTGCTAGAAAAGGAGAAAATAACTTTTTATATAGGATTTGATCCAACAGCAGATAGTTTACATGTTGGACATTTTATTGCAATGATGTTTATGGCCCATATGCAAAAAGCAGGACATAGACCAATTGCTCTTCTTGGTGGTGGAACTGCAATGGTAGGTGATCCATCTGGGAAAACTGATATGAGAACAATGCTTACTAAGGAGCAAATAGAACATAATGTTAATGCAATAAAGAAGCAAATGGAAAGATTTATAGACTTTTCAGATGGTAAAGCAATATTAGCAAATAATGCAGATTGGTTATTAAATTTAAATTATGTAGATTTCTTAAGAGAAGTTGGAGTTCATTTCTCAGTAAATAGAATGCTTACTGCAGAATGTTTTAAACAAAGATTAGAAAAGGGACTTTCTTTCTTAGAATTTAACTATATGTTAATGCAAGGATACGATTTCTACGTATTAAATCAAAAATATGATTGTAAGATGCAATTAGGTGGAGATGACCAATGGTCAAATATGATTGCAGGTGTTGAATTAGTTAGAAGAAAAGCACAAGGGCAATCTATGGCTATGACTTGCACACTTTTAACTAATAGCCAAGGACAAAAGATGGGAAAAACTGTTGGTGGAGCTTTATGGCTTGACCCAGAAAAGACATCACCATTTGATTTCTATCAATATTGGAGAAATGTTGATGATGCAGATGTAGAAAAATGCTTATCATTATTAACTTTCGTTCCAATGGATGAAGTAAGAAAGATATGTGCAGTAGAGGGAGCAGCAATTAATGAAGCTAAAAAGAGATTAGCATTTGAAGTTACTAAGCTTGTTCACGGAGAAGAAGAAGCTAATAAGGCTAAAACTGCTGCAGAAGCTTTATTCTCAGGTGGAGTTGATATGAGCAATGTTCCAACTGTAACTATTTCTAAAGAAAAATTAGGATCTACTATTTTAGATATAATGGCTGAAAATAAAATAGTTCCATCTAAGGCTGAAGGAAGAAGATTAATTCAACAAGGTGGATTATCTTTAAATGGTGAAAAAGTTACTGATGTAACTAGAACTTTAGAAGAATCAGATTTAGAAGATGGATCAGCATTATTAAAAAGAGGAAAGAAAAACTACAACAAAATTGTAGTAGAATAGACTAAGTGTACTAAAGTACAATGAAAAATGAAGAATGAAGAATGTGAAATTAAGGATGAAACTCCTAGGTAGTTTCTAAAAATTATATATTTATTGTGATTTGGAACAAATCGCTTCAATAATTCTACATTTTACATTCTAAATTCTACATTAAATAAGGAGCTTTTTATAAGCTCCTTATTTTATTGGTAAGGTTATTTTCACTTTTATTTCTGTTCCATTTTCTATAGTTATGGTTCCATTATGATCTTTTATTATTTCATTGCATAGGAACAAGCCAAGGCCAGTACTATATTCATCATTAGGATTATTTGATTTTATAAAGGGTTGAAATATATGGGTATAAATATCTTCTGGTATAGGTGTTTCACTAGAATTAATAACTTCTATATTATAAGTATCATCACTTTTATAAGAGTTTATATGAATTACAGAGTTTTTTACAGAGTATTTTATAGCGTTATCTATAACATTAATTAATACTTCTTTTATTTTATTTAGTTTAATATTTAGTGCAGATTTTTCTATGTTTGAATTTATAGAAAGGTTATATTTATCTGCTTTTATAGATAAATCAGAAGTTGTTTGATTTATTACTTCAGAAATTTCCACATCTTCATATATATCATTTATAGAGGATAAGCCCTTTGAAATTTTTATTATTTCAAGAACTAAAGTATTTAGTCTTTCACTTTCAGAATGAATTCTCCCTATAGCACGTAATTTGAATTCTTCATCATCTACAATATTATCTAAAATCATTTCTGAATATCCTATAATTGAAGTTAATGGAGTTTTAAGTTCATGAGTAACAGTATCAAAAAATATCTTTCTACTTAAAGCTAGTTTTTCAACTTTATCTTTTTCTTTTTCTATGTCTAAGATTTGCTCTTGAATCTTTGATTTCATATTAATAAATTCTCTTGAAAGTATTGAAATCTCATCAGTTCCCTCTATATTTATATCAATATCATAATTGCCTTCACCTAACTTTTTTGAGGCAGCAGTTAAGTTTTCTATTGGTGTTACAATTTTATTAGTTAGTCTATAGGAAATAGAAAAGATGAATATAATTAGAGCAGTTTCAATTAAAGTTAAAATGTTAGTAGCTTTTTCATAGTCAATGAGTAAATGAGTGTAGTCTTTAGTTAAGTTAATTATTCCGATATAAGATTTATTTATTATTATTGGATAGGAGAGAATTCCAGTAAGATTATTATTGCTATGATTTATATTAACTATAGTTTTACCATCTTTAACTTCAGAAAGATTATTTGTAAATTCAATAGGCTTTTCTGTTATATTTGTTGCAATTAATTCTCCATTAACATCTGAAATTTCAAGGTTACTTTCATAATTTAAAGAAATATATTCAATTAAATAATTTCCTTCTTGAATTAAAGCCTTATCCTTAAAAATATAATCTCTTACAGATAAGGTATACTTTATTGATTCTCTACTACTTTTCATAACTTCTTTTAATGAGTTTGTAATTGAAGTTTCCATATTAGTTTTTAAAATCTTTCTAACAGCAACATTTAAAGATACGCCTAGAAATATCATGGTAATAGTTATAATTAAGGTGAATTTATATTTTATTTTCATATTTTACCTCATAACATATCCAACAGAAAATACAGTTTCAATTATAGATGGTTCATTAGGGATGTCCAACTTGCTTCTAAGCCTCCTAATGTGAATATCTATAGTCCTAATATCACCATCATAAGAAAATTCCCAAATGTTATCTATTAATTGTTCTCTTGAAAATACTTTATTTTTATTTTGAACAAAGAATTCTAAGAGTTCATATTCCTTAGGCTTTAGCTGTACTATATTATCATTTTTTAAGACTGTCCTATTTTTAAAGTTAATTTTAATATTTTTATTAATTTCAACAAAGGAAGAGTTATAACTAGAAGAGGACTTTTCAATTCGTCTAATTACAGCCTTAATCCTACTTAAGACTTCCTTAATATGAAATGGCTTAGTTATATAATCATCTGCTCCAAGCTCTAGACCTAAAACCTTATCGACCACATCATTCTTTGCAGTTAGAATAATTATAGGAATAGAATATTTAGAAGTAATTTCCCTGCATAAATCAAAGCCACTTCCATCAGGTAGATTTAAGTCTAGTAAAATTAAATTAGGTAAATTTATATTAATATAGTCCTTTGCTTCTTTTAAAGTAAAGGTACTATAAGGTATATATCCCTCAGATTTTAATGTGTAAAATAATATGTCATTTATAGATTTATCATCTTCAACAATAAGTATTTCATTACGCATATAATCATCCCTTCAAAGTATCATACATCAATTATAATGTAAAATTTACCAATTATAAACTTGAAATATATAAATTAATTCTATAACATAATGTAAAATGAGAAATGTAGAGTTATAATACATTTTAGTAATTTGGAACAAATTACATCAATAATTCTACATTCTACATTTTACATTTATAATTTATTTATGGAGTATATTGTCTATATATAGAATAAGCGATATTATTCTTTAATTCTATCCAGCATAATGTTTCTCTTTGAGTTATTGGTTTATCGGTGTTCATGTTTAAATCACTTACATCCATAGGATTTCTTAAATCAATATAATTTCTAAAATCATTAAATGAGGCGATTATATTTATAGAAGAATTACCTGGATAGTTAGGATTTAAGCCTAAGGCTTCAAAGTCATGGTGTAATAATTGAAAGCTACAATTGTTTGATATTTCATAGGTTGTTATCTTACTATAGTTATTTCTAATATAATAACTATCAGGAACATAAGGAGTACCATCTTCTTTGTATGCAATTTTTTTATTATCTTTTAATGCTTCCTTTAATGCAATTTCATTACCAAAATAGAATTCTACTAAATCTACATCTATATAAGTTTTTTCATCAATAGTATAAATATCTTTAATAGATCCAATTTGCTTATCATAAACAACTTCTGTTATTGTTAAGGTAACTTGAACTTTTCTACCATATTCTTCATTAAAACTATAGTATTCAAATACTCCTGGTGAGCTTGTATCAGCTTGATTATAATCCCATTTTATTGGTAAAGAAATAGTATTTCCATTTATAGTTGCATTTACGTTTTTAGGGAAGTAGTACTCAGAATCTTGCTCAGCTTTATCATTTATTTTAATAACTTCAAGTTTTTCAGATATATCCTTTGCTATTTTAGTCATATTATCAACATCTATATTATTAGAAATGGCTTCTTTAGTGACAAAGTAAGCATCATCAAATCTATTAGCTTCTAAATAAATATCTTTTATTTCTAAATATAAATCTTTGTTTGATTTATCTAATTCAATAGCTTTATTATAATTAGCCATAGCTTCATCATATTTTCCATCTGAAAGAAGCTTTTTACCATTATTAATAAGCTCTTTAGTTATATTTTCTTCAACTAAAATTTCTTCTTCAGTATTATTAGATACGGTAACCTTTTTAGTTGAATCAACACAGGAGAAAAGTGATACAGTTATAATAAAAATTAAAAATATAAGTTCTAGTTTAATAAATTTTTTCATTATTGTCTCTCCTTTAAATAAAGTTATTAATTGTTATAAATTAAGGCGTGAATTGTCTATAAATCGAAGTAGCTACGCCATTTTTTAATTCAATCCAGCATAAAGTTTCCCTATTAGTTATTGGTTTTTCATCACTAATACTTAAATTTCCTACATCTAGAGGGGTTTTTAAATCAATATATTTTTTAAAATCATTAAATTCAGATACTTGTGTTATAGACCAATTTTCAGGAGGGGGATTGTTATAACCTAAAGCTTCGAAGTCATAGTATAATAATTGAAAAGTACAATTATTTGATATTTCATAAGTTGTTACTTTACTATAATTATTTCTAATATAGTATCCAGAAGGTATATAAAGAACTCCTTTTTCATTAACGCTAAGTTCTACATTATCCTTAAGTGCCTCTTTGACAGCTATTTCTCCACCTAAATAAAATTCTACTAAATCTACATCTATATAAGTTTTACCATTAGTTGAATATACGCTTTTTATGGACCCTATTTGCTTATCAAAAATATTTTCCATAACTGTTAGTTCAGTGATTATTTTTCTTCCATATTCATCGTTATAGCCTTCATAAGTGAAGGTACCTATATTATTTGTATCTATATTTTCATTATTCCAAGTTACAGGAATTGAGATTGGGGTACCTGATATATTTATAGTTACTTCTTTAGGCAATGCATAAGTGCTACTTTGATAAATAGAATTTGATATTTTAATTACTTCAAATTTAGAGGATATTTCTTTTAGTATTAATTTCATGTTTTCAATATCTACATTATTTGAAATTGCAATCTTTATAATGGTATAAGCTTCATCTAGCTTGTTTATAGATATATATTTATCCTTTATTCTTATATAGGTATCTTTATTTTCTTTTTCTAAGGAAATAGCTTTATTAAAGTATTCCTTTGCTTCTTCTAGTTTATTTTCATCTAAAAGTTTTTCACCAGTAGTTATAGCTTTTATTATTTCACTTTCTTCTAAAGAAACTTCTTCTTCAGTATTTTCACTTACAGTAATTTTCTTAGAAGTATTGTTGCAGGATATAAGTGTTAAAGAAGTAGAAATAATAAATATAAATAATAAATTATGAATAAGTCCTTTTTTCATTTTATAAACCTCCTTGATTTCTATAATTTAATAATACTCTGAAGAAATTTCTAAAGATAATAATGATATTTCCAACTTATTTCCAAAGGTATTTCTATCAAGAAAACCTTAAAAGTACTCGATATTATAAATAATTAGAAAGGTATACGGGGTGGTAATATGCCAGGGATATTTAATATAGGGAATAGCTACAATATAAATAATAAAAAAATATCTAGTAAACTTACCTTCGATATTGGAGAAAAGTTTTCTGGAAAAATAATCAAAAAAGAAGGTAATGAAGAAGCTACTATAAGATTAATAGATGGCTGGGAGTTTCAAGCTGAAATAGATGGAGATATGGATTCCTTAGGGAATGGCTTTCATAGATTCCAGGTAGAGGGCTTTGAAGATGGAAAATTAAAACTTAAGATTGTATCTTCAAATGAAAAGGGAACCGAATTAGTACAAGGGGAATTTAATGAAATAATTCAAAAAGAAGGTTTAAGTAACGGGGATATTAATATACTTAGAGATATGGTTAAGTTTAATATTCCACTTACAAAGGACAATATTAAAGATGTTAAAGGATTAATTCAGTTTTTAGATAAACTTCAAGAAAATCCAAATGAAGTAAATGACTTTATAACTAAATATTTATTAAGTAATGATATAGATGAAAACAGCACTTATGGAAATAAAATAAAAACTACTTTAAAGGAATTCTTTAATGAGTTAAAGTCTTTATCAAAAGCAGATATTTTATTATTCTTTGAGAATAATATAGATTTTAATAAAGAAAATATAAGAGGATACAATGCTATTTTTAAGAGTGAAAATAATATTTTAAAAATACTAGATAATATTAGTGACTCATTACCAGAGATTAAAGAAGGAGTAGTAACTGAAAATAATACTATAAAAGCAAATGTTGATAGTAAGATAGATAATAAGGGAATAATTATTGAAGAAAATATAATTAATGAAGATATTAAAAAGCCACAAGAAAATAATATTACTAATAGAATTGGAAATGATGCTTATCAAAAAACAGAGGGATCTAATACAAAAATAAGTTTACTTTCCTTATTAAAATCTATATCTGGTCAAACAGAAGATTATATTAATGTTTCATTAAAAGATATATTAATAAATAGAAGAGCTGAATTTACTAGTAGTGAGTTCGATAAAAAATTTAATTTTATAAATAATTTAAAGCCAGAAGAGTTTATAGATAGTTTAAAGTCAGTAATATCAGAATATAGAGATATAGGGCAAGTTGTTCCAAAGGATAATTTTAGTGATTATATAGATAAAAGCAATAACTTAGAACTTGGTATTACAGAAACAATAGAATTTACTAAGGGAGAAGTAGAAACTTTATTATCAAGGACTATGGGAAAAGGTATAACCTTAACTGAAGAGGAGTTTATAAAATTAAAAGATGGAATAAACTTAAAATATCAAGAAGTTATTGATAAAAAAAAGATTTTTCAAGGCAATGGAGTATCAAATTCTTTAGAAGCTGAAAAGACAAAGCTTAGTGATTTGGTTAATAATATAGAAACTAAAGTTAATAATGATATAAATTTACCTACAAAAGATATTATAAAAGACTCCATTAATAAAGCAGGAGAAAGAAGCAAAGAAATAATTAAAGATTTAATTACAGTATTAAAAAAAGAAGGAAGTCTTCCAGAAAAAATATTAGATGTAATTAAAAATAATATAAATGAAATTAAGACCTTTAATAAGATGAGTTCTGAATACTACTATGCAGATATCCCAGTTAATATAAGGGAAACAGAGTATCCATGCAAGATAATAATTAAGGATAAAAGAAAAGATAGCAAGAAAATTGATAGTAGCAATATAAAAATGGTAATTACTATAGATACTAAAAACTTAGGTATAGTGGATGGTTATATGAAGGTTTTAGATAAAAAAATAAATGTTGATTTAAAATGTGAAGATAGATATGTTAAAATAATAGATATGGCAAAAAATAAATTAGCTTATAATATTGAATCTATGGGATTTTTAGTTGATATTATGGTATCTAAAAAGGAAGAGGAAGTATCTTTAGCAACATGTAGAGCTTTCTTTAATCCTGATTCTGGAACTGCTATAGATAGGAGGGTATAATTTAATACCAGGAGGAAAAGGTATATGAATGGAAGAAAAAAAGCCGCAGCCCTAAAATATGAAGAAAATATAGTAGCACCTATTGTAACTGCTAGTGGTATGGGCTATATAGCAGATAAAATAATAGAAAAAGCAGAAGAAAATGATGTCCCAATAGTGTATAATAAAGAATTGACAGACTTGCTTTGTAATGTTGATATTGGAGAAAACATACCAACAGATATTTATGAAGCAGTTGCACATATAATTGCCTATGTAACAGATTTAGATAGTATAGTAGAAAGGTGAGTAGATTAAATGGCTTTATACGCTATTTCTGATCTTCATCTTGCTTTTACAACAGATAAACCAATGGACATATTTGGAGAGAAATGGATTAAGCATGATGAGAAGATTAAGGAAAACTGGATTAATAAAATAACAGATGAAGATACTGTCCTAATAGCAGGAGATATATCTTGGTCTATGAAGTCTAGTGATAGTAAAGCAGATTTAGATTGGATAAATGATTTACCAGGTAAGAAAATTATATCAAAGGGAAATCATGATTATTGGTGGAGCGGGATTTCCAAACTAAATAGCATGTACGATAATACAAAATTTCTTCAAAATAACTTTTATGCATATGAAGACTATGCAATTTGTGGATCTAGAGGTTGGATACTAGAAGGAAGCGATAGGTTTACAGAAAAGGATAAAAAGATATTTAATAGAGAAATTATTAGACTTAGATTATCTTTAGATAAGGCAAAGGAAGCTGGATATGAAAAATTTATAGTGATGATTCATTATCCACCAATAAATGAAAAAAAAGAAGCCTCAGCCTTTACAGAGATATTTAAAGAATATGGAGTTGAAAAAGTTATTTATGGACATCTTCATGGACCGTCTTTAGCAACTGCATTTAATGGAGAACATGAGGGAATAAATTATATTATAACTTCTTGTGATTACTTAAATTTTGATCCAATAAAAATAAAATAAAAATTTTTAAATAAATGAAGTTTGCATTATAAAACTATAGTGCAGACTTCATTTTTTTATGCTTATAAGGAAAAAAAGCACAGAAATTGTATAAAAAATGAATTAAAATTATTGACATATTGTTATAATATGGTTAGAATTTTAATGTAAATGAATACAAGGAATAATATGGTTTATATTAGCGTGTTACTATTTGGTAGGCATTAGCTGATGAGAGTCTTTAGCTCTTATCAGTTTTTATTTTCCGTAATTTTCCGAAAAACATTATTTAAATGAGAAATATTTTTAATTGAGGGGGAAAAACAATGTATAGTGTTAAAAGACACGTTGCTAAGGCATTGGTAATAGCTATTACAGCTAGTATGTTTACATACATGCCAGTAAAAGCAGAAGCATCTTTAGGGAACAAAATAAGTGCTGATAATGTAAAAATAACAGCTAAAAGTACTAAGAATGATCATGGTACTGAATTTATTATGGATGGAGATACATCAACTTATTGGGAATCATCTAATCATTATAGATGGGTGGAGCTTGATTTAAATGGAACTTATAATCTATCTGCAATAAAGATATTTAATAAGGTTAATGGATATTATAATTATAATATTTATGTAACTACTGATGGGGAAAACTATGAAAAAGTAGCTTATAAAGCAGATTCAGAAATGGCTAAAGAAGAAGGAGATATTTATAATTTAGATAATGTTAAGGCATCAAAGATAAGAGTGGATGTAACTTTTAGTTCAGCTTTTGATGATTCAAATATATCAGAAATTGAGCTGTATGGTAAGAAAATATCTGATAATAATTCAAATGAAAACTCAAATACATCTTCAATATCAGTTACAGACTTTAATGAAACTAATTGGTCAAAAGAGTATGAAAAGTTTTCAACTGATGAAAGCTATGCTAAAGATAAAACAATAAATGAAATATATAATATGGTTGGAAGAGTTATTGGTAATGAATATAAGGAGAATTTCCAATTTGAAATTATAGAGCGAACATCTTTAGGTACGGATGTTTTTGAAGTGGAAGATGGAGCTAATGGTAAAATCATAGTTAGAGGTAATGATGGAGTTTCCTTAGCATCTGGATTTAATTATTACTTAAAGAACTATGCAAAGGTAATGTATAACCCTTTAATGGGTTCTAATCTAAATATGCCAGAAAGCTTACCTGCTGTTGGAGAAAAAATAGTTGTAGATACTCCATATGAGCATAGATATTCTTTAAACTTTTGTACATATTCTTATACAATGTCCTTCTGGGATTGGGATGAATATGAAGAATTCATAGACTGGTCTGCAATGAATGGATTTAATTTAATCTTAGATATAGTTGGTCAAGAAGAGGTTTTAAGAAGGACTCTAAATCAATTTGGTTATTCAGATGAAGAAGTAAAAGAATATATATCAGGACCAGGATATTTTGCATGGTTTTATATGCAAAATATGACTAGTTTTGGAGGACCATTACCAAATAGATGGTTTGAAGATAGAGTAGAACTTGGAAGACAAATTCATGATAGAATGCAAACACTAGGAATAACTCCAGTACTTCAAGGATATTCTGGTGGAGTCCCATTAGATTTCACAACAAAAAATCAAGGGGCAGAAGTTATTAAACAAGGTGATTGGTGTGGTTTTGATAGACCAGATATGCTTAAAACCTATGTAGATGAAGGAAAAGAAGATTACTTTGCAAAGGTAGCAGATGCATTTTATACAGCTCAAAAGGAAGTATATGGAGATATATCTAACTTCTATGCAGTTGATCCATTCCATGAGGGAGGTAATACTGGAGATTTAAATCAAGCAAAGATATATACAACAGTTCAAAATAAAATGATTGAGCATGATAGTGATGCTATTTGGGTAATACAACATTGGCAAGGAAATCCTTCAAATGAAAAGGTTAGTGGACTTATTAAAGAACAATCATTAATTTTAGATTTAAATTCGGATCTAAATCCTGACTGGGGTAGATTTGATAATTTAGATCTTCCATGGATATGGAATATGATACATAACTTTGGTGGAAGAATGGGATTGGATGGACAACCTGAAATACTTTCAACTAAAATTCCTGAAGCATATGTAAATTCTAATAATATGAAGGGGATAGGTATAGCACCAGAAGCTATAAACAATAGTCCAATAGTATATGAATTAATTGGAGATATGATTTGGACAAGAGATTCAATAGATTTTAGAGAGTGGACAAGAAATTATATTGAAAGAAGATATGGTAAAGTTGATGAAAATATTGAAGAGGCTTGGGATATATTATTAAATACTGCCTATAAGAAAACTAATTACTATTATCAAGGAGCAGCAGAATCTGTAATAAATTCAAGACCTGCAAAGAATATTAACAGTGCTTCAACATGGGGACATAATAAGATTTCTTATGATAAGACAGAATTAGAAAAGGCACTAGAATTATTTATAACTTCATATGATGATTTAAAGAATAGTGATGCCTTTATTTACGACTTCTTAGACATAACTAAGCAAGTTCTTGCAAACTCTGCACAAGAGTATCATAAGGAAATGGTATCTGCTTATGATGATGGGAACTTAGAAAAGTTTAGAAATATATCTACTCATTTCTTAAATTTAATAAAATTACAAGAAAGAGTATTATCAACAAGTCCAGAATTTTTAGTTGGAACTTGGATTGAGCAAGCAAGAACTATGTTAGCTGATGCTGATGATTGGTCAATGGACTTATTTGAATTTAATGCAAGAGCATTAATAACTACTTGGGGGGATTATAAGAATCCAGGATTAAAAGATTATTCAAATAGACAATGGTCAGGATTAACAGAAGACTTATACTATAAGAGATGGGAAGCTTGGGTAAATACTGTAATATCTCAACTAGAAGGAAATGGATCAGGTCCAAATATAAACTGGTATAAGATGGAGTATGAATGGGCTAATAAGAAAACTACTGAAAATAATAAGTATGCAACTACTGGATCTGGAGAGAACCTAAGTATATTAGCACAAGAGGCTATGGAAAAGTATTCAGTATCTAATATCTCTAAGTTTATAGGAGAGTCTAGTGCAGTTGATAAGGTTAATATTGCTTTAGGGAAAAATGTTGAGGTTTCAGGAGTAGATACAGATGAGAACTTCCCAGTAAAAAACTTAACTGATGGAACTACAGGAACTGCTTGGAAGGCAACTGAAGCTAAATGGCCATTTACATTAACATTAGATTTAGATGGAGAAAAAGATATAAATGGAATAGCTTTTGCACCAAATCAAGCAGCAGGAGGATTCCCAATAACTTATAAAGTAGAAGTTTTAAGTGAAGGAAACTGGAGAACGGTAGCAGAAACTACAAGTGGAACAATAACAGGTACTATTTCACTAGATTATAAGGGATTAGGAGAAAAAGTTAGATTTACTTTTAATAGTACAGATAATAAGTTAATACCAGAAATTACTGAAATTATGGTTTATGAAAATGAAGGACAAAAAATTAATTATGAAAATGTAGCTTTAAATAAACCAGTCAAAATTGAAAATGTTGGAACATCATGGGATAACCCAACTTCTAATATAACAGATGGTAACGATAGTTCCTTTTGGGCAGCAGATAGAGAAGGAATTGGAGCAGAAGTATATGTTGACTTAGAAGGAACTGAAATGGTGGAATTAGTAGAATTAGTATTTGAAAAAGCTGATTTACCATTTAAGTTTAAGTTAAATGTAGTAGAAGCTGATGGAAATGAAACTACTATATTAGATAAGTCTAATGAAACTAATGCCTTAGATAGAAGATATAAAATTGATGTTAATAAAGAAATTAAAGGAATTAGATATATATTAACAGGAAAGAATAATGTAGGACAATTCCCTGGTGCTTGGGCAGCATTAGCAGAAATTAAAGCTTTAAGAAAAGAAGAAGTTAAAATAGAATCAGTTAACGTAGCCATAGATAAAGCAGTTACAGGAAGTGATGCAGAAAGTGGAAGACCTTTATCAAATGTAACAGATGGAGATGAAAGCACTTTATGGATTGCTAATGGAGGAGCTATACCATCTTACGTAAATGTAGATTTAGGAAAAGAGTACTTTGTAG
Organism: uncultured Clostridium sp.; assembly: GCA_934746015.1. Classification (GTDB taxonomy): domain Bacteria; phylum Bacillota; class Clostridia; order Clostridiales; family Clostridiaceae; genus Clostridium. Next base: position 146,781 of record CAKVEW010000001.1, on the reverse strand, counting down.
AAAATGTAGAAGTTGTATTTGAAAAGGCAGGACTACCATTCCAATTCTATGTTGAAACTATTGATGCTTCAGGTAATTCTGAAAGAATTTTAGACTTATCCAATAATAATACTGTTATGGAAAAAGTATATAATATTGAAGTTAATAAAAATATAAAGGATATAAAGGTTGAAATAGTTGGAAATAATGGACAAGGTAATGCATATTTAGCTTGGCCAGCAATAGCAGAAATTAAAGCATATTCTAAGCCGGAAAATGTAGCAGTTAATGGAAGTATAACTCCAGATTCTGAAAAAATGAGTGCTATAATAGATGGAAATATAGGAACATCTGTTGAATTAAAAAAAGAAGATAATAAGGAGTTTGTTATTGACTTCGGTAAAATTGTAGATATTAGCACTATTGAAACTAAGGGAAAGTCAAATGGTCCATTAAAATATACTATAGAGTATAGAAGCTTAGAAGAAAAAGATACATGGGTTACTATAGTTAATAAAAGAAGTAATACTGATAATTCAGATACAATTTTAGATGCTTTAGAAAAACAAGTTGTAAGTGATGCAATTAGAGTTAAATATTATAATGAAACATTAACTTTAAATGAAATTAAAGTATATAAGGCAGATGTAACTGGAAAATTAACAAATGCTATAGCAGAAGCTGAAAAAATATATAATTCAGCTGTAGTTGGTGAAAAATCAGGACAATATCCAGAAGAGGCTAAGAATGAATTATTACTAGCAATAAATTCTGCTAAAGAAGAAGCGAAAAAAGGTGTTAATTCTATAGAAGTAAAAGAAGAAGTTTCAAAGCTTAATGACTCATTAAAAACTTTCTATACAAAAGTCATTACAATAAATAGAAGAGGATTATTATCAGCAATAAGTGATGCAAAGATAGTATTAGAAGGATTAAAGGACACTTTATCTAATGGCAATAATTCAGAGAAGAAAGTTTCGTTAAATGAAGCAATATCTAATCTTGAATCAGGAATAAAGGAAGCTAATAATGTTTATGCAACTAAAGAATTAACTCAAAGACAAATAGATGAAGCTATAGAAAAGCTTAAGGTTTTAATTAATGATGGTATACAATTATTAGATGAATATTCAAATTATAAAGTTCAATTAGCTTTAGCGAAAGATAAGGTTAATAATGCTGTAATTGGTGAAGGACATGGACAATATTTACAAAAGGATGTAGATGCTCTTAAAGAAGCTATATCTAAAGCTGAACAAGATTATACATTTGATTTAAATGTTGAAGGAATAAAGGCAATATCTGATGCTTTATCAAAAGCAATTAAAGATTTTGAGGAAAAAGTTATTAAGGTTAGTAAAGATGCATTAAATTCAGCTATATTAAATGCTGAAAAGTTATTAGAAGATGTAGATGGAAAATACTATCCTTCAGCAATTGAAATATTTAAATCAGAATTAGAAAAAGCTAATGATGTAAAGGAAGATGTTAATACTAGTCAAGCTACTGTTGATAAGGCTTTAGAAAACTTATTAGAAGCTCAAAATAATCTTTTATTATCAGCACTTCCTGATAAGACTGAATTAAAGAGTTTAGTAGTTGATGCAGAAGCTTTATTAAATAAGATAGATTCTAATGAAGAATTAATAGAAGAAAAAGTAAAATTAGAAGAAGCTATTAATAATGCTAAAAAAGTTATAGAAAATGAAGAAGCAACTTTAGATGAAATTAATGAAGCAATAAGTTCTCTTAAGACTTCAATAAAAGAAATTAATGAAGCATTTGAAAATTTAGAAGAGGTTGTAAATAAAGAAGAACTTCAAGAAGTTATAAATAAGGCTGAGGCTATAGAAAAGAAAAATTATACTAAGGAAAGCTATACAGTATTAAAGAATGCTATTAAAGAAGCTAAGAAGATCTTGAATGATAAAAATGCTACTGTAGGGGATGTAGATTCAGCTATTGCAAGAATAAATAATGCTATAAAGAATCTAATTAAAGTAAGTGAAGATAATGGAACTAATGGTTCTGGAAGTAATGGAAATACTGGAAATTCAGAGAATAATAGCAATATAGGTAATTTAGGAAACAGTAGTAATACTAATGGAAACACAGATAGCAATAATAGTAATAAAGATAGCAATGATAAGAATGGAAATTTACCTAATACTGGTGGAGTTTCTCCAGCTATAGCTTTATTATTAGGGGGAGCAACTTTAGCAATAGGTGCAACATTAATAAGAAAGAAGAAATAAAGTTAAAAATAGAATATTGACAGTATAATATATAGGTTTAAAATAAAGGTAAGAGATAAAGTTTTAAATCTATGGAGGTATGGGTTCATGGCATTACGTGATTGGAACAATGATGGAAAAAATGACTTTAAAGACGACTTCATTGAATACACAATCATAAATAGCAGCATGGATAGCGATAAAGATAAGCATAATAATTACTATAAGAAGACAAAAAAAGGTGAAATATCAACCTTCGGGGGTATTTTAAGTGTTATTTTGGGACTTGTATTTGTAGCAGTGATATTTACTATATTTAAGGTGAATATCGATAAGGTACCTGCTTTGGTGATTATTATTATGTGGATGATAAACTCTTTTATTTTATCTGTTATCGCTGCAGTACTTGGAATATAGATATTAAGGAACTAATGGAGCTGTCTTAAAGACAGCTCCATTTATATTTGCTAAATAATTCGTGAAATACTGAAATAAATTATCTGGAGTTATTGACAATCAATTTCAATTAACTATAATTGTAAATATAAAGAACATGTAAGGGGGAGTATACATGACAATATTTAGTATGAAGGTGGGACAATCTGGAACTGTTAGAGATATAGAAGGAGATCCTAAATTAGCAAAAAGACTTAAAGCCTTAGGATGTGTAAAGGGGACACAAGTAAAGGTTAAGCTAGTAGCACCCTTAGGTGATCCAATACTAATATCCTTTAGAGGATTTGATTTAGCTATTAGAAAAAATGATGCAAAAAACATATACTTAAATGTTTAAGGAGTGGGGAATATGATAAATGTGGCATTGGTAGGTAATCCTAATACAGGAAAAACCACAGTATTTAATGCACTAACAGGATCAAAGCAATATGTTGGAAATTGGCCAGGAGTAACTATAGACAAAAAATACGGATTTATAAATAAAGATATAAAGTTAGTAGATTTACCTGGTATTTACGCAATGGACACATATTCAAACGAAGAAAAAGTATCAAGATCCTATTTAGAAAATGAAGAAGTTGATTTAATAATTAATGTAGTAGATGCTACAAATCTAGAAAGAAATTTATATCTTACAACACAATTAATGCAATTCAATAAGCCTATACTAGTACTATTGAATATGATGGATATAGCTACTAAAAGAGGGCTTAACATAGATACAGAAATTCTAGGTGAAAAACTAGGAGTATCAATTTTACCAATATCCGCTAAAAATAAAAAAGGATTAGAAAATATAGTAGAAAAAATAAATAAATCAATAGAAATTATTCCAAATTATAATATAAATTTTAATGATGAGAATGAGGCTTATTCTTATATAGCAAATATAATAAAAGAGGCTTCAAATGGTAATGGAAAATCAAATTACATAGGAGAAAAAATAGATAAGATAGTATTAAATCCAATACTTGCATATCCGGTGTTTTTAATTGCACTTTTTATAATTTTTAAATTTACTTTTAATTGGTTCGGACAACCTCTAGCAGATGCTTTAGATGCTTTTGTAGCAGATACTTTTACACCTATGGTAGAGGGGTTAGTTGCAAACTCATCACCATGGTTTCAATCACTAATAGTTGATGGTATAGTAGCTGGAGTTGGCGGGGTTATAGTTTTCTTCCCAATAGTATTCTCACTTTTCATCGGAATATCATTCCTTGAAGATTGTGGATATATGTCAAGAATAGCCTTCCTTATGGATAAGATAATGAGAAAAATTGGATTATCAGGAAAAGCATTTATTCCAATGATAATGGGATTTGGATGTTCTGCACCAGCAATAATGGCAACTAGAACTTTAGAAAGTGAAAAAGATAGAAAAATGACAGCATTATTAGCCCCACTTGTAACTTGTGGAGCTAGATTACCAGTTTATGCTTTATTCGCTTCAATATTTTTTGCATCTAATCAAGAATTTGTAGTTATGGGACTTTATTTATTAGGTATTGTTGTAGCTATTTTAGTTGGATTATTATTTAAAAATACATTATTTAAAAAGGATGAACAACCATTTATATTAGAGCTTCCAGAATATAAATTACCAAGCTTTAAGAATATAATTATAAATGCTTGGGATAAATCTAAAGGCTTTATAATAAGAGCAGGAACACTAATATTTGCAGTATCAATAGTAGTTTGGTTCTTAACATATTTTAATATGAATGGATTTACAGAAGAAATAAACACTAGTTTCTTAGCAAAATTCGGAGGGTTTTTATCACCTATATTCAAACCATTAGGTTTTGGTGGTTGGGAAGCTGGAGTATCAATTCTTACTGGGCTTGCAGCGAAAGAAGTAATAATTGGAACTATGGAAATAGTATATGGAGATTTAGCTGTAGTTTTACCAACTATGTTTACATCAATAACAGCTTTAAGTTTTCTAGTATTTGTTTCATTATATACACCATGTTTTGCAGTAATAAGCGTTATGAAGAAAGAATATGGAACTAAGATGATGTATATATCAGTTATATATCAATTTGTATTAGCTTGGGTGGTTGCATATTTATTTAAGTTTATAGCAACTCTAATCACTGGCGGTGTTACTCTTTCATATACAATACAATTCTTAATATTCTTAGGAATAGTATCCTTCGGAATATTACTTTTAGTTAAGTATTTTAATAAGGAAGATGCTAGAGAAGTATTGCAATAATAGAATAATTTGATTTTAAGATTCCTTTATAAGCTCAGCATTAGCTGAGCTTTTTTTGTATATACAAAAATAAATTTAAGAAGGATACATACATATGCTAAGAAAGTATCTAACTGTGTTTTAGAAAAATGTTGTTAATTTATTAAAGTTATAAGAGTAATGGAAAATCCTTATGATTATATTAAGTATTATGTTGAAACATTAACTTATAAGCTGGAAAATCTTTTATCCTAATATAAGAATATTCTTTCAAGAAGTTCTTGAATAATTCTATCTGGTTTAAAGTAAAAGTTTTATATTTATTACTAAATTCAAGTATGTGCCAATTCAAATAATTTTCTAGATATTTAGTTGCTACTCCCCTAAATCTAATTAACCATCTTCTTATATTCAATGAAAAACTGTGAATAAACAAGCATTTTTTAGGTAAAGTAGAATTTAATTTTTTTATATCTTCTAAATATAAATTACTTTTATTAGAAAGATTATTAGATTCAAGTTGATTAATAATAAGAGAAATTGTTTTATTTTCAACTGGTAAAAGTTTTGAATTATGTCTTAATGAATATATTTCAAAGTATCTATCATTATAGGCAGATAAAATAGCATTTTCATTAATATTATATGAGAAATTACTATTTATAGAGTTAAGAGAAATAGTGTATCTACTAACGACTTTTGATAATAGAGTTTTATTACTATCCATTGCACAAGCTATAAAAACTTTTTCCTTTCTATTATTTTTAGAATTTCTATCACCTTTAAAATTCTCAAGCATCATAACTTTACTTACTTCTACGTAGTTTTTTAAAATATTATAATAATTTCTATTTTGAGTAATTAGTATTTTATGTCTCCAGAAAAAAGAGGTTGCTAAATTTATATTAAGAATAGCAGAACACTCTCTAAGAGACTTTCCATTATTTAATAAAATGAAATATTTAATCCAGAGATCAACAGACTTTTTTGAATAACTAAAGAAGGTCTTTGTTTTTTGAGAAAAAGTTTTTTTACAATTATTATTTGAACATCTATATCTTTGAAGTCCATTATATTTTCCGAACTTTATAATTTTGTTACTGCTACAATGAGGACAGCATAGAATTTCTCTGTTTTTTAATAAATCAATAATTGCAAGTTTGCTATTATATTTATTTACGATATTTAATTTTTTTGATACTGACTTTGGATCCATATCAAATTTTTGTATTTCATCAAGATACATGACAATCGTCCTTTCTGTAAAATAGTAGGATATTTATTTTTAATTTTTGACAATAGTTAATTGTTTTATTCGATGATACAGTATAGAACAACATTTTTCTAAAACAGATACTTATACTTTGTTAAGGTATATGATGATAGCCTGTGAGGAAATATGAGTTAGAAAAATATGAATAAATTATTAATAAACAAATATAGTTAAATTTTTTGTTAATAATTTAATTAATTTAATTATATATATTGAAAAGTAATATCAATTAATGTATACTATCAATGTCAATTATCATATGAAAATTAATATCAATAGAAAGTATGATGGGGGAATATATTATGATGATTAATAAAAGGCTTATAAGCTTATGTAGCCAATCAAAAAAATACATAGGACTTACTATATTAGTAAACTGGGTAGCAATAATATGCAATATTATTACTATTATTTTAATTGGACAGTTTATTAATAAAATTTACTTAGGTGGATTAACATCTGTAACTATGGAATCAATTTTAAAACCAGGAATTATAATATTAATACTTTTAGTTACAAGATTTATATGTAATATACTATATGCTAAGTTTTCAAATTTAGCTTCATCAGAGGCAAGAACTATCTTAAGAGAGCTTGTATATAAGAAATTGCTTAGGTTAGGAACTGGTTATAGTAGAGTAGAAAGTACATCTTCAATAGTTCAAGTAATGGTAGAAGGTGTTGAACAATTAGAAATATATTTTGGTAAATATTTACCCCAATTCTTTTACTCTTTATTAGTACCAGTTACTTTATTTGCTTTTATGAGCTTTATATCATTTAAAGCGGCATTAGTATTTATACTTTGTGTACCTCTTATTCCAGTATCAATAATTGCAATAATGAAAATTGCAAAGAGAATTTTAAAGGACTACTGGAAGAGCTATTCAGATTTAGGCGGAAGCTTTTTAGAAAACCTTCAAGGACTAACAACTTTAAAGGTATTTGATATGGATGAAGAACGACATCAAAAGATGAATGTAGAAGCAGAGAAGTTTAGAAAAATCACTATGAAGGTTTTAAGTATGCAGTTAAATTCTATTACAATAATGGATTTAGTTGCTTTTGGTGGTGCAGCAGCAGGAACGATAGTAGCTTTAATTCAATTTAAAAATGGACAGTTACTACCAGGAAGCTTACTTATAATAATACTTTTATCTTCTGAATTTTTTATACCATTAAGACTTTTAGGCTCTTACTTCCATATAGCAATGAATGGAATGGCAGCATCAGATAGAATTTTTGGCATTTTAGATGCAGAAGAAAGACAAAAAGACGTTGATGAATCAATAAAGGAAGTTAAAGAGGACATAAATATCAGACTTAAAGATGTTACTTTTAGTTATGATGGGGAGAGAAAAGTATTAAATAATATTAATATGGACATTACACCTAAGGGAATAGTTGCAATAGTAGGAGAAAGTGGATCAGGAAAAAGTACTATAGCTTCTATAATATTAAATACTTATAAGGTTAATAAGGGACAAGTTTTATTAAATTCTATGGATATAGAAAAACTTGATACTAACCTTATATATGAAAATATAGGATTAATATCAACTAATAGTTATATTTTTAATGGAAGTATATTAGATAACCTTTTAGTAGGCAAGAAAGATGCTACTGAAGAAGAAATAGAATTAGCTTTAAAGACAGCAAGATTATATGATTTTGTACAAGGACTTAAGGATAAATTAAATACTAATGTTGGAGAAGGCGGTAATGCTTTATCTGGAGGACAAAAACAAAGACTAGCGTTAGCTAGAGCAATACTTGCAGATAGAAAGATGATAATATTTGATGAAGCTACTTCAAATATTGATGTTGAAAGTGAAGAGGCTATTTGGGAAGCAATCTATGACCTTTCTAAGGATAAAACTATATTAGTAATATCTCATAGATTAGCTAATGTTAAAGAAGCTAAAAAAATATATGTTATGAATAAGGGCGAGTTAGTAGAAGAAGGAACTCATAATGAGTTAATGAATCTTAATGGATATTATAATAACATGGTAAATAAACAAAATGAATTAGAAGAAATTAGGGAGGTTTGCTAATATGAAAAGAAGATCAGGCTTCCAAATAATGAAAAGATTAATAGTAGAATTAAAGCCACTTGCACCTATAATGTTAATTACAATATCTATGGGGGTTTTAGGCTTTCTAGCTGCCATTTCAATTGCAGCCTTTGGGGCAATTGCACTTGGTACTTATATTGGAGATATAACCTTTATAACTTTTAAGGGCGCTTTAATAGTGATGATTGTAGCGGCCGTATTAAGAGGATTTTTAAGATATGGTGAACAGTTATCAGGACACTATATAGCTTTTAAGATTTTATATATTTTAAGAGATAAAGTATTTACTGTTTTAAGAAAACTTGCACCAGCTAAATTAGAGGGTAAGGAAAAAGGAAATTTAATTGCTTTAATAACTTCAGATATTGAACTTTTAGAAGTATTTTATGCTCATACAATAGCACCGATATCTATAGCAATTATTACAAACAGCATAATATCAGTAATATTATATTTAATTAATCCTATTTTTGGTGTTATAGCTGCAGGATTTTTCATAATAGTAGGTTTTGTGATCCCTTATGTTTCTTCAAGTTTTGCAAAGGAAGCAGGAGTAAAATATAGAAATATCTTTGGGGAAAGCAATAACTATGTCTTAGATTCTTTAAGAGGATTAAAAGAAGTATTGTTATATAAAAATGGAGAAGAAAGATTAAAGAACATTAATAAGAATTCTATTAGACTTAACAAAAGTTTAGATAAGATAAAGGAACATGAAGGAATTATTAGAGCTACAACGGATATTACAATAATGATAGCAATTTTAACCTTTGTTATACTTGGAATGAGTAAATTCCTATCTGGAGAAATAACTTTCACAGCTGCTATAGTTGCAATAGTAATAGTAGCATCATCCTTTGGACCAGTAGTTGCTTTAAGTAATCTTTCGAATACATTACTACAAACTTTTGCTTGTGCAGAAAGAATATTTGAATTATTAGATGAAGTTCCTCACGTGGAAGAGGTAGTAGGTAAGAATGATATAGATTGTAGTGATATAGCTTATAATGATGTAACTTTCACTTATCCAACAAGAAAAGAGAAAATATTTAAGAATACAAGTTTAAATATTAAAAAGAGCGATAAAGTTGCATTAATTGGAGAAAGTGGAATCGGAAAGAGTACATTTATTAAGCTAATAATGAGATTTTGGGATGTTAATTCAGGAAATATAAAATTGGATAACATAGATATTAAAGAAGTTAATACAAAATCATTAAGAAATTCACAAAGATTAGTAAGCCAAGAAACTTATTTATTTAATGAGTCAATAAGAGACAACATAAAGATAGGAAATAAGGATGCAAGTGAAGAAGAAGTTATAGAAGCTTCTAAAAAGGCATCTATTCATGACTTTATATTAACACTTCCAAAGGGATATGACACTAAAGTTGGGGAGCTTGGTGGGAATCTTTCTTCAGGAGAGAAGCAAAGAATTGGACTTGCTAGGGCATTTTTAAAGGATAGTGAAGTACTTATCTTAGATGAACCTACAAGTAATTTAGACGCTTTAAATGAAGGAGAAATTTTAAAGTCAATAAATGAAAATTGTAAGGATAAAACTATAATTCTTATTTCACATAGAAAATCTACAACTGCAATATGTGATAAAGTCTATAAATTAGAAAATAAGAAAATAGTCTAATAAATAAGGAGGATTTTCATCCTCTTTATTTAGAAAAATAGGTGATAATGATTATCAAAATCTGGGGAGGTTTTTTATATGACTAAAATAGAAAGGGAAAAAAGAACTATTGAACTTATGATAAAGATCTATTGTAAGAAAAAGCATAAAAATAAGGAATTATGTGATGAGTGCAAGGAATTATTAGAGTATGCTCATAAGAGACTAAGCTTTTGTAAATTTGGAGAAGAAAAAACAACTTGTGGTAAGTGTCCGATACACTGCTATAAAAAAGATATGAAGGAAAAAGTTAAGAAGGTTATGAGATTTTCAGGACCAAGATTACTTATTTACAATCCAATAGAATTATTTAGGCATATGACTTATTAATAATATTTATGATTTCAATAATATATAAAGAAATTTGAATTTTAAATAAAGGGGAGATATAAAATGAAATCTATATGGAAATATTTTTTTATAGCAATAGGTCTTATTTCAGTAGTTTTAGGAGCTATAGGGGTGATACTTCCAATATTGCCAACTACTCCATTCTTGCTTTTAGCTTCCTATTGTTTTGCTAGAGGTTCTGAAAGATTTAATAATTGGTTTATTAATACAAAGCTATATAAGAAGCATTTAGATTCTTTTGTTAAGGAAAGGGCAATGACTCTAAAAGAAAAGATATGCATTCTTGCTTTTGCAGATTTTATGCTAGCATTTCCATTAATTATACTAGATAGCTTATTTATGAAACTTTTTATAGTGCTTCTTATAATGGTTAAGTTCTATTACTTTATTTTTAAAATTAAAACAATAACAAAAGAAAAAAAACCAGTACTAAATCTGGAAGAAGAGATCTAATAGGAGGAATTATGGAAAGAATATCATCATCATTATTTATGTTAGCACTTTTATTTTACTATATACCTAAGGTTTTTAAGTTAAAAATGTCTAAATTTATAAAAGTTCATATAGCTATTGGTACAGTATCTGTTATAGCAATGTGCATGGCTTTAATACAAAGGATAGGAAATGTAGACTTTATAAAATATATAGGATTTTCTCTTATTATGATTGCAATTGGAGTAACTGGATATTTTTCAACGAGAAAAAGAGGCTTGGGAAGAAAATTGCATATAGTAAGTACTATAGGATTCTTTGTATACTTATTTACAACTGTAGCAATATTAAAATAAATATGAACTGTGACTTTGTTACAGTCAAAAAATTATTGTTGGAATATACTTATAACATAAAAAAGAATTTATGATTCGGAGGAATTAAAATGAATAATATAAAAGTATATACAACAAACACATGTCCATGGTGTACAAAGGTAAAAAATTACTTAAAAAGTAATAATGTTAACTATGAAGAAATAAATGTTGGATTAAATAGAGCAGCAGCTATGGAAATGGTAAATAAAAGTGGCCAAATGGGAGTACCAGTTATAGATATTAATGGTAGTATAGTGGTTGGTTTTGATAAAATTAGAATAGATTCATTATTAAATTTATAATTCATTTAATAAGTTGAATATAGCAAGAAGTAAAGCTACAATTATATAGTAGCTTTATTTTTTTTATTAAGGAGGAAAAATGGATTTAAGAGATGAATTGTTAAAATATTATCCTTTTTTAAAGGATTTAGATAATGAAGTATTAGAGATTATATTAAAGAGGGTTTTAGTAAATAATTATGAGATAGGACAAAATGTTTTTAGCAATAAGATTAGTTGTATAGGATTTTCCTTTATCTTAGAAGGACGACTTAGAATATATAAAATTGGAGATGACGGTAAAGAAGTAACTCTTTATAGGATTGGAAAAGGAGATAGCTGCTTTAATACAATTTTATGTGCATTAACTGATTCTGATGAGGTTTCTTTTGCAGATGTTGAAGAAAATGCAGTAATTGCAATTCTACCAATGGATTTGTTTAAAAGATATTTAATAAACAATAATAGTTTTTTAAAGTACATGTTTAGAAATTTATATAATAAATTTGAAAGTGTAGTGGAAGGTTTTGAAAAGGTAACCTTCACTAGCATTGAAAATAGGATTATAGACTACTTTAATTTAAAGCTTTTAGACAATAATGGGGCTAAGATTATATATACAACTCATGAAAAAATAGCAGCTGATATTGGATCTTCAAGAGAAGTAGTAAGTAGAAGTTTAAAAGGTCTTGAAAAAAGAGGTGTTTTAGAACTTGGGAGAGGTAAAATAAAAATAAAAAACTGGATTTATTAATTTATCTTGACAAATAGATGACAATATCTTAAAATCTGAATATAATAATATTATTGACATTAAAATAACAATCTAAGAAAAAATGGAAATAATTTAATGGGGTGATATGGTGGATAATAATTATAAGCAATATGAGAATGTAGCAGAATTTTTAAAAGTTTTGGCACATCCTGTAAGAATTTGTATAGTAAAAAATCTTTTAGAAAAGGGAAGCTGTAATGTAACTAATATGCACAGTTGCCTAGGAATGCCTCAATCTACTATTTCTCAGCACTTACAAAAGCTTAAGAGTATAGGAATTATTAAGGGTGAGAGAAATGGGTTAGAAATAGTATATGAAGTTGTAGATAAAAGAGTTGAAAAAATAATACAGGCCTTATTAGAGAAAGAATAAAAAATACTCCCCAATGGAGTGTTTTTTTATAACATATATATCTATAAATCATAATATAGTAATATATAAATAAGTAATAACTAAGAGCTAAGAGCTAATAGATAAAAGGTGATAGCTAATAACTAAAGATTTCAGATAATTAAAAATAATTAATAATATAAGTGTCAGGAGGATTAATAATGAAAGAAAAAGTATTAATAGTTGGAGGAGTTGCTGCTGGAGCTTCAGCTGCAGCAAGGCTTAGAAGGTTAAAGGAAGACATAGATATAGTAATTTTTGAAAGAGGAGAGTATATTTCCTTTGCAAACTGTGGATTACCTTATTATGTAGGTGAGGTAATAGAAGATAGAGAAGCACTTTTACTTCAAACTCCTGAAAAAATGAAGGATAGATTTAATATAGATGTAAGAATAAATAGTGAAGTTATTGAAGTTAATCCAGAGAATAAATCAATAAAAGTAAAAGAGAAAAACAACATATATGATGAAAGTTATGATTATTTAGTATTAGCCCCAGGGGCAAAACCAATAACTCCAAATTTACCAGGAATAGATAGTAACAAAATTTTTACTGTTAGAAATGTTTCAGATATAGATAAGATAAAATCATATGTAGATAAAGGAAGTACAAAGTCAGCAGTTGTTATAGGTGGCGGATTTATCGGTATTGAAATGGCAGAAAACTTAAAGGAAAGAGAAATTAATGTAACATTAATTGAAGCTGCTCCACACATTTTAGCACCTTTTGATTCAGAATTTTCCAATATAATTGAAAAAGAATTAAACGATAATGAAGTAAGCATTATTTTAAATAATAAAGTTGTAGCTTTTTCTGAAGAAGGAAATTCAATAAAAGTAATTCTTGATGATGAAAGAGTTATAAATACTGATATGGTTATTTCTGCTATAGGGGTAATGCCTGATACAAGATTTATTAAAGATAGTGGAATAAACCTTGGTGAAAGAGGACACATAGTAGTAAATGATCATATGGAAACTAATATAGAAGAAATATATGCAGGTGGTGATGCTGTAGTAGTTAAAGACTACGTAAATGGAAAAGAAGCCTTTATTCCCCTTGCAGGACCAGCTAATAAGCAAGGAAGAATTATTGCAGATAATATTGCAGGTATAGATAGTACTTATAAGGGAAGCCTTGGGACTTCAATAATTAAAGTATTTGATATGGTTGCAGCTTCAACAGGTAATAATGAAAGAACATTAAATAGATATGGAATAGAATATGATAAAGTTTATTTACATCCTATGAGCCATGCAGGTTACTATCCTAATGCAATCCCTTTAAATATTAAGGTTATTTATGATAAAGAAGGAAAGATATTAGGAGCACAATCATTAGGATATGAGGGAGTAGATAAGTTTATAGATGTAATTGCAACTTCTATAAAGTTTGGTGGAAGAATGGAAGATTTAGCTGAATTAGATTTAGCATATGCACCACCATTTTTATCTGCAAAATCACCAGCTAATATGGCTGGATTTATGGCAGAAAACCAAAGAAAAGACTTAGTTAAGTTAATAAACATAGAGGGATTAAAGAATTTTAATAGTGATAAGCAAATCCTATTAGATGTTAGAGATAATGAAGAAGTGGAGTTAGGTAGTATAGAAAATTCAATAAATATACCACTTAATGATTTAAGAAGCAATTTAGATAAATTAGATAAGAATAAAGAAATATTAGTATATTGTGCAGTAGGTATTAGAGGATATATTGCAGTTAGATTATTAGAAGCAAATGGCTTTAAAGTTAGAAATTTAAATGGTGGATATAAAACTTATTTAAATTATGATTATAAAGCGAAAGTTATAGATTTTAATGAAAATGAAGAGGATGTAGTTATGAAGGAAGTTGCTTTAGATAAAGTTAGAGAATTGAATGCAACTGGATTATCATGTCCAGGGCCTTTAATGCAAGTTAAGATGACAATGGATACAATGTTTGATGGAGAAGTATTAAAAGTTAAAGCTTCAGATCCAGGATTCTATAGGGATATAGAAGCATGGGCAACTAAAACAAATAATAGATTAATAAATATTGAGAAGAGTAAGGGAATAATTGAAGCTACACTTATGAAATGTTCAAATCAATTATTAAATGAAGATGAATTAAATAATAAGATATCTAAAGACCTTGGAAAAGAACAAAAATTAGCACCAGTTAAAGATGGTCAAACTATGGTAGTATTTAGTGGTGATTTAGATAAAGCCATAGCATCATTTATTATTGCAAATGGTGCAGCTACTATGGGTAAAAAAGTTACTATGTTCTTTACTTTCTGGGGATTAAATGTATTAAGAAAACCAGAGAAGGTAAAAATCCCAAAGAATATAATAGAAAAAGCCTTTGAAATGATGATGCCAAGAGGAAGTAAAAAATTAGGTTTATCAAGAATGAATATGGGTGGCATGGGTGCTAAGATGATTAGAGGTGTCATGAAGAATAAAAATATTCAATCATTAGAAGAACTTATGGATGCAGCTATTCAAAGTGGAGTAGAAATAGTAGCTTGCACAATGTCAATGGATGTAATGGGAATTAAAAAAGAAGAATTAATAGATGGAATAACTTATGGTGGTGTTGGATATTACCTAGGCCAAGCAGATGATTCAAATATAAATTTATTTATCTAGAAAAAATAATAATGATCTATTTTCATTTTTGCTAATGGAAATAGATCATTTATTAATATATAAATAATTTACCTAATTTTACATTTGAGATTGTTCATATTTAACATATTGATAATTAATAGTAGAAATATTACTATCTAATTCTTCAAGACTTCTAGTTTGAATATCCATATTAGCAGCAATTTCTTCAGAAAGTGCTGAATGTTCTTGAGAAATAGTACTAACATTATCCATAATAGATAAAACATTATCCTTTTCAGAAGAAGCAGCAGTTAGATTTTCTATACAACTATCTATTTCCTTAACAGAGTCACTAATTGAAGATTTTATGTTAGTAAAGCTACCCTTAGTGCTTTGTAATGTTTTTTGTTGATTATCAACAGCAATTCCACCAGTTTCCATAGCCTTAGATGCATTTAAAATATCACTCTTAATATCATCTAGTATATTAGTTATACTTTCTACAGCTTGCTTAGAATTTTCAGCAAGCTTTCTAACTTCTCCAGCTACTACAGAAAAGCCTTTTCCAGCTTCTCCAGCTCTTGCAGCTTCAATTGCTGCATTTAAAGATAGCAAGTTTGTTTGAGATGCAATTTGACTAATAGAATCAGTAATAGTATTTACAGATTCTAATTTTGAAACTAGAGAATTTACAGTAGAACTAACAGTTTTAAAGGCTTGTTGTAATGAGCCTAATGAATCATCTAAATCAGTAAAAGTGTTTAATCCTTCATCTGCGACTTTATCTGTATCTAAAACTGTTATTTGAACATTAGTTATATTGTAAGCTAATTGCTCCATACGTGTATTAAAGCTCTCTAAAATATTTCTAGCATTATTTATTTCTTCAGCTTGTGTTAATGTAGCGTTAGTTAGTGATGATAATGAATTATTGACATCATTAATAGCACTAGATATTCTAGAACTATTGTCTCCTAAAGCAACCATCTCATTTTTAAAGTTCTCAGCAGTATTTTCTTTTTCCTTTATTTCATTAGCTACCAATTCATCAGCAATTTCATTTTTCTCTTTAACTAATTCAGTAGCCTTCTTTTTGGAAAATAACCCCATTTTATTACCTCCTAATTTTATCCTTTCCATCTCGAGCCATTTCTTTTACCTTTTGAGGTGAACCTATAGATGTAATGACTTCAGAAAACCATCTAAAGGCCTTTTCTTCTTCCCCTATTCTTCTATTTATTTCTCCTATTAGAAACATTATAGAGAATTTATCTAGTCCATAAACGGGTAGCTTTTCATTTATATATGTATCATTAAAAGAAAGCAAGGCTTGATTCAAATAATTCTTTTCATTATCATCATCTGACAATAATCTATACATCCAAGCAATTTTTAAACAAATCATTGCTTTAGTGCTTTCCTTACTTTCGATTACTACAGCATTTAATAATGCTAGCTTATATCTTTCTATGGCTACCTTTTCATTAAATGGAATTGGATATTCTCTATTAACCCATTTAGATGTGATTTTATCTTTGACTAACTCTATTTGATACCTTCTAATTTTTTCAAAGTCAACTTTTAAAGCAGAGTATCCGCAGCTAGGACATACCCAGACTTCGTAAAAATAAGGGTTTTCATTTGAGTATCTGATAAACAAATCTGAATCTCTAGATTTGATTCTAGGAGCATCTACCTTAACAGCCAATGTTTTAAATTTATTATTACAAACTGGGCATGTAATTTCTTTGAAAAATAGGTTTTTTATGTTCACATTATCTTTTTCGTTTTCATTAGAAAAATCTTTAACATAAGTATTTTTTAATGATTTTGTCATAGGTTATCACCTCTCGTTACTAATCATATCTAATTATAGCATAATATAGAAAAAAGTGTAGATAGAATAAATAATTTAGAGAATTAAGATTTTGATTACACATATTAAGTTTTTTGATATAATAATTAGGGTGAAGTTTGAAAAGGGTGATTAAGTATGGCGATAAATGATTGGAAGAGTTTCTTTATGCCTTATGAACAGGCAGTAGAAGAATTAAAAGTTAAGCTCAAGAGTATTAGAAAAGAATACAGAAAAAGAAATGAATACTCACCTATTGAGTTTGTAACTGGAAGGGTGAAAGAGCTTTCAAGTTTGTTAGAGAAAGCTAATAAATTTGAAATTCCAGTAGATAGACTTCAATATGAAATTGAAGATATAGCTGGAATAAGAATAATGTGTCAATTTGTAGATGATATAGATCATGTAGTTGAAATAATAAGAAGAAGGAAAGACATGCAAATCCTTTATGAAAAAGACTATGTTAGAGGGGTAAAAGAAAGTGGATATAGAAGTTACCATATGGTAATAAAATACCCAGTTAATATGGCAGATGGACAAAAGGAAATACTTGCTGAATTTCAAATAAGAACTTTATCTATGAATTTCTGGGCTACAATTGAGCACTCATTAAATTATAAATATAAAAAGCAATTACCAGATGTGGTAAGAGAGAAGCTTAAGAAGGCTGCTGACGCAGCATTTGAATTAGATGAACTTATGCTGGATATTAAAGATGAAATAAAGGATGCTCAAAGGTTATTTGAAATTAAATCAGATATTATTACTAATATAATGAATAATATCTTAGCTTTAAAGTCCTTTGGAAAAACTCAAGAAGCTAAAAGATTTGAAAGCTCATTAAATAAGTTAGTTGAAGATGGAGAAATAAATGAATTAAATAATCTTTTAGTTTTAGTAAAGAGGGAAGTTAAGAAGTATAGAGACTAAAAATAATAGTACTAAAAATTTTAATATTAAAAAATGTAGATAGAATTTGCATAGCTTGATTCTTTATTCTGTAGAAAGAGAAGAAGGATTTATGTAAATTCTATCTTTTTTATTTTCTAGGAATTTATAAAAATATATAAACAAACATTGACATTGATAATCCTCATCAATTATAATAAAAATCAGTTGATATAGATTATCAAGTGACGGGAGTGAGTATATGACTAAAAAATCTTTATTGGCTATTACTATTATCTTATCAGTAATATCCATCTTTATTGGAGTATCTAATATAAACATATTGAATTTAAGTTCTTCAGATATAGAAGTTCTTATGATAAGTAGGTTTCCTCGGTTGCTAAGTATATTAGTTGCAGGTATGGGAATGAGTATAAGTGGTGTTATTATGCAACAAATAAGTAATAACAAATTTATTTCACCTAGTACAGCGGCAACTGTAGACTCAGCAAAATTAGGAGTTTTATTTTCTTTAATTATATTTTCATCAGCTAATATATTTCAAAAAATGATGCTGTCTTTTGTATTTTCATTAGCAGGAACATTTATTTTCATGACTATTTTGAAGAAGATAAAAATAAAAAATGTTATTTTTATACCATTAGTTGGTATTATGTTAGGAAATGTAATAGGATCAATAACAGATTTTTTTGCATATAAGTACAATTTAAATCAAAGTATGGGTGCCTTTTTACAAGGAAGTTTTTCAACAGTACTAAAAGGGAATTATGAAATATTATATTTAAGTATTCCGCTATTAATCATAGCATTTTCATATGTACATAAATTTACCTTAGCTGGTATGGGAGAAGAAATGTCAGTAAGCCTTGGACTAAATTATAAGAGAGTAACTAATCTAGGAGTTGTAATAGTAGCTATAATTTCATCATTAGTTGTAATTACTGTAGGTAGCATTCCTTTTGTAGGACTAATAATACCTAATATAGTTTCTATATGGAAAGGGGACAACTTAAAGAACAATATGCCAATAGTTGCACTTCTTGGAGCAAGTTTTGTATTGGGATGCGATATTATAAGTCGTCTAATAATTGCCCCTTATGAAATACCTATAGATTTAACTATTGGAGTTATTGGAGCTGTAATATTCCTTTATTTAATATTTAGGAGGAATAAATAATGCAAAATAATAAGAAAAAAATAATTATATTATCTATAGTTGCAATAACATTTTTAGTTTTATTTGTTGTATGGGGATTAACAGCTAAAAATTATAGATTTAATTTATCTATTAGAATTCCTAAGGTTCTTGGAATATTAATAGCAGGTGCCACAATATCAGTAGCATCAATATTATTCCAAACAATAACAAATAATAGAATTATTACACCAAGTATTATAGGTTTAGATTCTCTGTATGGCTTAGTTCAAACAATAGTAGTATTTATATTTGGATCAACATCAATAATTATGGTAAATAAAACAATAAACTTTTTATTATCAGGCACATTAATGGTTATTTTAGCAATGATACTTTTTAAGGTGGTTTTAAAAAAGAGTAAAAACAATATATTCTTTCTATTATTAGTAGGTACAGTAGTTGGAACATTATTTAGAAGTTTGTCATCTTTTATGCAAGTAATTATAGATCCAAATGAATTTGATGCTCTTCAAGCAAAATTATTTGCTTCCTTTAGTTTAGTTAATACAAAGATACTTTCAGTTTCAATAATTATATTAATTATAATGGGATTTATTTTATATAAAGATTTTCATAAATTAGATGTTATGTCTTTAGGAAGGGAACAAGCTATTAACCTAGGAGTGGATTATGATAAGTTTAGCAAAAAAATACTTATTTTTGTTGCAATACTAGTTTCTTTATCAACAGCTTTAGTAGGGCCAATAACCTTCTTAGGAATAATAGTTGTTAATTTAACCTATGAAATAACCAAAACCTATAAACATTCAGTACTTCTTATAGTTGGAACGCTTATAAGTATTATTGCGTTAGTTGGAGGACAATTCTTAGTAGAAAGAGTATTTAATTTTACAACAACTATAAGTATAATAATTAACTTTATTGGGGGAATTTACTTTATAAATCTATTATTAAAGGAGAGTAAGCTATGATAGAAGTAAAAAATATTAGTAAAAGTTATGGAAGTAAAAAAGTTGTAGATAATGTTTCTTTTAATATAGAAGAAGGTAAAATTACTTCCTTTATAGGTCCAAATGGAGCAGGTAAAAGTACAGTATTATCTATGATATCAAGACTTTTAGATGCAGATTCAGGAGAAGTTTTTGTTGATGGTAAGGAAATAAGAGATTGGAATTCAAAAGAATTATCTAAGAAACTTTCCATATTAAAACAAAGTAATACTTTAAATATAAGATTAACAATAAGGGAATTAGTTTCCTTTGGAAGATTTCCATATTGTGAAGGTAAATTAAAGAAAGAAGATGAAAAATTTGTAGATGATGCCTTAAACTATATGCAGCTTACAGAAATTCAAGATAAATATCTTGATGAATTATCTGGTGGACAAAAGCAAAGAGCTTATATAGCCATGATATTAGCACAAGATACAGATTACATACTTCTAGATGAGCCTTTAAATAATTTAGATATGAAGCATTCAGCAGAAATGATGAGGATGCTAAGACAAATGGTTAATGATTTTGGAAAAACAATAATAATTGTAATTCATGATATTAATTTTGCATCATGCTATTCAGATACTATAGTAGCATTAAAAGATGGTAAATTAATAAAACATACAACAACTGAAGATATGATAACAGAAAATAACTTAAGTTGTCTTTATGATATGAATTTCAATATTAGAGAAGTTAATAATCAAAAAATATGTATTTATTTTTAAAAATTATAAGAAATTATAAAATAATGTTTATATAAAATGGAGGAATTATTAATGAAAAAAAGATTTTTAACTGCATTAAGTATGGCTATGTTATTAGCAGTTGGAGCAGTAGGATGTAGTACAGCAACTACAGAAGAAGCACCAAAGGAAGAAAATAAAACAGTTGTTGTAACAGATCAAAAGGGTGATGTTGAAGTTTCAGTAAACCCTAAAAATGTTGTTGTTTTAGATTATGGTTCATTAGATATAATGACAAAGTTAGGTATTGAGCCAGTTGCACTTCCAAAGGGATCATTACCATCATATTTAGATAAATATAAGGATGATAAATATGTAGATTTAGGCTCATTAAAGGAATTTGATTTAGAAAAAATTAATGAAGTTGAACCAGATTTGATTATAATAGAAGGAAGACAAGAATCATACTATGAAGATTTAAAGAAAATTGCTCCAGTATTATACTTAGGTACAGCTAATAGTGATATATTTGCTTCAGTTGAAAATAATGCTAAGGTTTTAGGTAAAGTTTTTGATAAAGAAGAGGGAGTTACAACTGAATTAGAAAACATAAATAAGAGATTAGAAGCAGTAAATGCAAAGGTTAAAGAAAACAATGCAACAGCATTAATGACAATGTTTAATGAAGGTTCTTTATCAGTTTATGGTGAAGGTTCAAGATATGATATGGTTTATAGCAAGTTTGGATTTACTCCAGCTGATACACAAATAGAAGCATCAACTCATGGACAAAATATTTCATTTGAATACTTAAAAGAAAAGAACCCAGATTATTTATTTGTTTTAGATAGAGGAGCTATAACTGGAGCACAAGCATCAGTTAAAGAAACTGTAGAAAATGAATTAATAAAGACAACTAAAGCATATGAAAATGGACATATTATATATGTAAATCCACAAGCTTGGTATGTTGGTGGAAGTGGAATAATGGCAATAGATACTATTATTTCAGATATGGAAACTGCCTTAAATATTAAGTAATTAAATAGAGAATAATTAAATATAATAAAAGGAAATTCAAAAAACTAATGAATTTCCTTTTTTTATTTCTAATAAGTAAAAGAAATTAAAATTTATAAAAAAATATTTAATTTTACTATTTACAACTAATAATAATTATTATATAATAATCTATGTCGAGAGATGAAAGCAGAAATAAATTAAATGTGGAAATTATAATATAGGAGGAGTTTAATTATGAAAAAATTTGTTTGTACAATATGTGGATATGTATATGAAGGTGAAGCTGCACCAGCAGAATGCCCAATATGTAAAGCAGGAGCAGATAAGTTCATAGAACAAACTGGAGATTTAAAATGGGCTGATGAACACAGAGTTGGAGTTGCAAAGGATGTAGATCCAAGAATTATGGAAGGATTACAAGCTAACTTCATGGGAGAATGTACAGAAGTAGGAATGTACTTAGCAATGTCAAGACAAGCTGATAGAGAAGGATTCCCAGAAGTTGCAGAAGCATATAAGAGAATAGCTTTCGAAGAAGCAGAACATGCTGCAAAATTCGCTGAACTTATAGGAGAAGTAGTAGTAGCTGATACAAAGGCTAATCTACAAGCAAGAGTTGATGCAGAACATGGTGCTTGCCAAGGAAAAATGGATTTAGCTAAATTAGCTAAGGAATTAAACTTAGATGCTATCCATGATACAGTTCATGAAATGTGTAAAGATGAAGCTAGACATGGACAAGCATTCAAGGGATTATTAAACAGATATTTCGAATAAAATAAAAGTTCTATTAAATATATAACTATTAAAAGAAACTACAGTGAGTATATTAAACTCATATGTAGTTTTTTTTATATATAAATTGAGGGAAATTATTATATAAATACGCTACTAAGTTTAAATATAGGGAAAAATAGATTATAATTAACTAATATGATTATTAAAACAAAGAATTGAGGTGATGTTAATGAATGTATCTATTATATTATTTGTATCCTATTTGATTAACATTTTATTTGCACTTTCACTAATATTTATTGAAAGAAAAGAGCCAACTACTACATGGGCATGGTTAATAATCCTTTTAGTTCTTCCTGGTATTGGCTTTATAATATATTTATTCTTTGGTCAAAATTTAAGTAGACAAAAGATATTTAGGGAAAAGAAAGTAACAGATGAAAAAAAGGTAAAGGAATTATTAGAAAAATTTAAAAAAGAAAAAGAAAATAGTAGTATATCTGAAGAGTTTATGGACCTTATTAGAATGAATTATAATAATTGTGGGGTATTATATACCTGTGGAAATAAGGTTGATACTTTTATAGATGGTGAAGAAAAATTCAAGGCTTTAATAGAGGATATTAGATCTGCAAAGAAGTTTATACATATAGAATATTACATATTTAGAATGGATAGTTTAGGAAAAACTATAATTAAAGAACTTAAGAAAAAGGTTGAAGAAGGTGTGGAAGTTAGGCTTTTAGCTGATGGAATGGGATCTAAAAGTTTAAGAGGTAATAAAGTAAAATATATAAGAAGCCTTGGTATCAAATTTTATTTGTTTTTCCCAGGATTTCTACCTTATATTAATACACGTGTGAATTTTAGAAATCATAGAAAAATAGTTGTTATAGATGGAAAAGTTGGATATGTTGGTGGATTTAATGTTGGAGATGAGTACATAAATAAAGGAAAGCAATTTGAGTATTGGAGAGACACTCATATTAGAATTCAAGGAGAGGCAGTTAACGAATTAAATAAAAGGTTTATTTTAGATTGGGATTATGCATCAGAAGGTGAGCTGAAAAATTATGATGACTATTTCATAGATCAAGAAGAGTATGGAAATATAGGAATTCAAATAATTTCTTCTGGGCCTGACCATAAAGAGGAATTTATAAAGAATGCATATATGAAAATAATTAATAATGCAAAGGAAAGAATTTACATACAAACACCATATCTAGTTCCTGACGAGCCAATTAAAGAAGCATTAAAAATAGCAGCTTTATCAGGAGTAGATGTAAGAATTATGGTTCCAGGTAAACCAGATCACTTCTTTATGGAATGGATATTAAGTGCTAATATGGGAGAACTTATGGAATCTGGTGTTAGGATTTATAAGTATCAAAAGGGATTTATTCATTCTAAAACTATTACTGCAGATGGAAAGGTTGCTAGTATTGGAACTGCAAATTTAGATATTAGAAGTTTTCAACTTAATTTTGAGATTAATGCAATAATTTTTGATAGCGATTTTACCAAAGAACAGGAAGAAATATTTGCAAATGATATTAAGGATAGTAAACAAGTTATTCTTGAAGAGTATGATACTAGAGGAAGATATATAAGAATTAAAGAGGCATTAATTAGACTTATAGCTCCAATACTATAATATTATCAGCATATTCACGAATTATTAATTTTTTCTAATATATGTTATTAAAAAATGAAAATATTCACAATTATATTGACAATCTATTTTGCTTTGGTATAATTAGGTAAAGAAATTTAGATTTATGGAGGACTTTATGAAAGGAATTATAAACAAAATAGTAAATTTTAATAACTTTTTTTACTTTATGTTCTGGGGCTTTTTCTTTAGCGCTGGCTATTTTGTTTACAAAAAAATAATTCTTTTCAAAGTGAGTTTTTAACATAAATTTATATATTTTGTTTTATGAATATATGGTTATTACAAGAGAACTCCTAGGAGTTCTCTTTTTTATACAAATAAAATAAAAAATATTTAATAATAAAAGGGGGCATTATTCATGGTAATAATTTTAAAACCAAAAACAAATGAATTAGAAATTAAAAAGCTAACAGAAGAATTAGAGAAAGAGGGGGTAAAGGTTAATCCTGTAATTGGATCTGATTTAATTATATTAGGACTTGTAGGAGATACAAGTAAAATAGATCCATTAAAAATAGAAGCTAATGATATAGTAGAAAAGGTTATGCATGTTCAAGAACCTTTTAAAAAAGCAAATAGATTATTCCATCCAGATGATAGTATAATAAAAGTTGGGGATAGTGAAATTGGTGGAAATAAAATAGCTATGATAGCTGGACCGTGTTCAGTTGAAAGTGAAGATCAATTAACTTATATAGCAGAATCAGTTAAGAAATTAGGGGCAAATTTCTTAAGAGGTGGTGCATTTAAGCCAAGAACTTCACCATATAGTTTCCAAGGCTTAAAGCATGATGGACTTGAGCTTTTAAAAATAGCTAGAGAAAAAACAGGATTACCTATAGTGACAGAAATAATGTCACCATATGATGTTGAAATATTTGAAAGAGATGTTGATGTTATTCAAGTTGGTGCAAGAAATATGCAAAACTTTGACTTATTAAATGAACTAGGAAGAACAAGAAAGCCTATACTATTAAAAAGAGGATTATCAGCTACAATAGAAGAATGGCTTATGTCAGCAGAATATATAATGGCAGGTGGAAATGAAAATGTAATTCTTTGTGAGAGAGGAATAAGAACCTTTGAGACTTACACAAGAAATACCCTTGATTTAAGTGCAATACCAGCTGTTAAGAAATTAAGTCATTTACCTATAATAGTAGATCCTAGCCATGCTACAGGAAAGAGATTTATGATATCTCCACTAGCAAAAGCAGCAATAGCAGTAGGAGCTGATGGATTAATAATAGAAGTTCATAACAATCCAGAAAAAGCACTTTGCGATGGTCCACAATCTATTAGACCAGACCATTATGAATCACTAGTTCAAGAACTAAAAGCAATTGCGACAGCAGTAGGAAAAGAACTTTAAAAAATTTAGAATGTAAAATGTAAAATGTAGAATTATTGAAGAAATTCAGCTTAGGCTGAATTTCAACATTAATTTTTCATTCTTCATTCTTCATTTTACATTAAACCAAGGGGTGTGTTTACATGAAGTTAACTGTAGATTTATCTCACAGTAGTTATGATATAATTATACAAAAGGGTTTGCTTAATTATTTAAGTAAGGAAATATCTGAAGTATTTAAGGGTAAAAAGATATTTATATTAACGGATAAAAATGTTGATAAGTTTTATGGAGACAAAGTTCTTAAGGAATTATCTGATTTTGGATATGATACTAAGAAGTTAGTTCTTGAAGCTGGAGAGGAAACTAAGAGTTTTTTTACTTTACCAAAGATTTATGATGAGCTTTTAAATTTTAAGCTTACAAGAAGTGATTTAATTATAACTTTAGGTGGTGGAGTAATTGGAGATTTAGGTGGCTTTGTGGCATCTACATATCTTAGAGGAATTTCATTTATACAGGTTCCTACAACATTATTGGCACAAGTAGATAGTAGTGTAGGTGGAAAAGTAGGTATAGATTTAGATAGAGGTAAAAATCTTGTAGGTAGTTTTTATCATCCTAAAAAAGTCATAATAGATCCAGAGGTTTTAAAATCTCTAAGTGACAGAGTATTTAATGATGGTATGGCAGAAGTAATAAAATATGGATGCATAAAAGATAAAGACTTCTTTGATAAGTTAATGAAATATAAAGATAAAGAAGAAGTTATGAACAATATTGAGTATATTATTCACAACTGTTGCAAAATAAAAAAAGAAGTTGTGGAAAAAGATGAAAAGGATACTGGCGAAAGAATGCTTTTAAACTTTGGTCATACAATAGGGCATGCCATTGAGAAATATTATAAATATAATAAATATACTCATGGAGAAGCTGTAGCTATAGGAATGTATGAAATTACAAAAATAAGTGAAGCATCTTTTGAAACAGAAAAAGGAACAGCAGATATAATTAAGAATATATTAATTAAGTATAACCTTCCTTATAAACTAGATATTGCTCTTAATGAAATAAAAGAAACAATTTCATTAGATAAAAAGAATATAAATAACAAACTAAATTTAATATTTCTAAACAAAATTGGAGAAAGCAAAATAGTACAAAGAGATAGTTTATAAGTAAGAAGTAAGAGTGAAGAAGTAAGAGAGTTGAAACAAATGGTATAATTATTTTTTAAAATTATCTCATTACTTTGACTTTAATTAATTTAGATTAAACTATAAATTGTTAATTACTTTATTAGTAATTGTTTAAATTACTTTATTTAAAGTGATTTAGAATGAATCACAACAATAATTCTTTCATTTCTTCATTCCTTAATTCTTTCATTATAATAAAAAAATAGTAATTTGGAACAAATTACATCAATAATTCTACATTTTACATTCTACATTCTACATTTTAATAAGGGGGTTTTTATGCAAGAAATAAAACTTAAAAATAGTAAGTTAAAAGGAATAGTTAAGGTTCCGCCTTCTAAAAGCATGGCTCATAGGGCTATAATTTGTGCTGCTTTAGCTAGTGGAGTTTCTACAATAGAAAATATAGATTACTCTGATGATATTAATGCAACTATAGATGGAATGATATCTCTAGGGGCAATAATTGAAAAAGAGGGGGATAAATTAACTATTACAGGAGCTTTTAATAAAGCTGCTAAGAGAAATACAGTGAGAACTATAGATTGTAATGAATCTGGTTCTACACTTAGATTTTTAGTTCCTATATCTCTTTTATTTGATGGTATTACTAAGTTTGTTGGAAGAGGAAACTTAGGTAAAAGACCATTAGATACTTATTATGATATATTTAAGGAACAGGGAATTAGTTATAATGCAGTAGATGGTAGATTAAGCTTAATGGTTAAGGGAAACTTGGCTAGTAGCGAATATACTTTACCAGGAAATATTAGTTCTCAATTTATAACAGGGCTTTTATTTACTTTACCTTTATTAAAGGAAGATTCAAAGATAATACTTTCTACAGAGCTAGAATCTAAGGGCTATATAGATTTAACATTAGCTTGTATGAAGGACTTTGGTGTTTCTATTGAGAATAATAATTATAGAGAATTTATAATTAAAGGAAATCAGGGTTATATTTCTAGAAATTATAGAGTTGAGGGAGATTATTCTCAAGGAGCATTTTATTTATGTGCAGATGCCTTAGGCTCTGAAGTGGAGGTTCAAGATTTAAGAAAGGACTCACTTCAAGGAGATAAAGAAGTAATAGAAATTCTAGAAAGAATGGGAGCTGAATTTAATTTTAGTAATAATTTAAGTTGTCATGTAGATGGAGATTTAGTTTCTACAATAATAGATGGGTCACAATGTCCAGATATAATACCTGTAATTTCTTTAGTAGCAGCATTATCAAAAGGGAAAACAGAAATTATAAATGCTGGAAGGCTAAGAATTAAGGAATGTGATAGATTAAAAGCGGTGGCTACTGAGCTTAATAAGCTTGGGGCTAGAATTGAAGAAAAAAAAGAGGGGCTAGTAATATATGGTGTTGAAGAACTAGAAGGCGGAGTAGAAGTATGGAGCTGGAAGGATCATAGAATAGCCATGACTTTAGCAATAGCAGCAACTAGGTGTAAAAAGCCTATAGTTATAAAAGATTACGATTGTGTAGCAAAATCTTACCCAAGATTTTTTGAGGATTACAAAATGTTAGGAGGGGCTATAAATGAGTGGAGTCTTTGGGAATAATATAAAAATATCTATTTTTGGTGAGTCTCATGGAGCTGCAATTGGAGTTAATATAGATGGACTTCCATCAGGCTTTGAAATTGATATGGATAAGGTGCTATTTGAAATGGGAAGAAGAGCACCAGGGAAAAACCAATTATCTACATCAAGAAAGGAAGCCGATTTACCAGAAATATTAAGTGGATATTTTGAAGGAAAAACTACTGGGACACCACTTTGTGCCATTATAAGAAATGGAGATACTAGATCAAAGGATTATTCAAAAACTAAGGATTTCTTAAGACCTGGTCATGCAGATTATAGTGGTTTTGAAAGATATTCAGGCTTTAATGACTATAGAGGTGGTGGTCATTTTTCAGGAAGACTAACTGCACCTTTAGTATTTGCAGGGGCTATATGTAAGCAAATATTAGAGGATAAAGGAATATTTATAGGTGCTCATATAGCATCTATAAAGGAAATAGAAGATGATATCTTTAACCCTACAAATATTTCTCCTATGGAGTTATTAAATTTAAGAAATAAGGAATTACCATTAATAAATGATTCCTTAGAAGAAAAGATTAAACATAGGATTATGCAAGCAAAGTATGATGGAGATTCAGTAGGGGGAACTATAGAATGTGCTGTAGTTGGAATAAAAGCTGGGGTAGGTAATCCATTTTTTGATTCAATAGAATCAACATTAGCTCATCTTATGTTTTCTGTACCAGCAATAAAAGGAATAGAGTTTGGAAGAGGCTTTGATATGACTAAACTCTTTGGTTCAGAAGCAAATGACGAGTATTATTATGATGGAGATTTAGTGAAAACTAGAACTAATAATAATGGTGGTATCTTAGGTGGAATAAGCAATGGAATGCCTATATTATTTAAAGTAGCAGTAAAACCAACTGCATCTATATTAAAAGAGCAAAATACTGTTGATATAAATAATAAAAAGGATGTTAAATTTAGAATAGAAGGAAGACATGACCCTTGTATAGTACAAAGGGCAGTACCTGTAATAGAAGCAGTTACTGCAATAGGTATACTAGATTTAATAAAGGGGAGATAATAATGGGGAACTTAGAAGACTATAGAAGAGAAATTGATTCTATAGATAAAGAGTTAATAGCTTTATTTGAAAAAAGAATGAATGTTGCCATTAAGGTAGGAGAATATAAAAAGAAAAGAAATCTTCCAATATTCAATGCTAAAAGGGAAGAGGAAGTAATAGAAAAGAATATTAATCTTCTAAGTAATAAAGAATATAGTGAAATCACTAGAATCTATTTTGAAAAAATTATGGAACTTAGTAGGTCCTTGCAAGCAGATTTAATGGAAAAGAATAAAGATAACTTAAAAGTAAATATAATTGAAGATAATGTTAAAATAGGCTATCAAGGTGTTGAAGGCTCCTTTAGTGAAGAAGCATTAAGAAAATATTTTAATTCTTATGATAGCATTAAAAATTATGAGTGCTTTAAGGATGTTTTTAATGCATTAGAAAAAAATGAAATACAATATGCAATACTTCCTATTGAAAATTCATATACTGGAGCAATTACTGAAGTATATGATCTTTTAGTTAAATATAATTTTTATATAGTTGGTGAAGAGTGTATAAAAATAGATCAAAATCTTATGGGAATAGAAGGTGCTAACTTAGATGATATTGAAGAAATATATTCTCATCCCCAAGGCTTTGAACAAAGTAAGGGATTTTTAAGTAGATACCATAACATTAAATTAATTCCTTATCATAATACAGCAATAAGTGCTAAGTTAGTTTCAGATTTAAAGGATAAGAAAAAAGCAGCTATTGGAAGTAAAAGAGCAGCTAAGATTTATGGTTTAAGTATATTAAAAGACAATATCAATGATAAAAAAGATAATCATACTAAGTTTATTATTATAGGAAAAGAGTTAAAATATGATGATTCTAGCGATAAAATTAGTGTAGTATTTTCTCTAGAAGATAAAGCAGGTACATTATACAAGCTGTTAAGACATTTTGCAGAAAATGATATTAATATGATTAAGATTGAATCAAGACCAAACAAACATGAGTCATGGAATTATTTGCTTTACGTAGACTTTGAAGGAAACTTAAAGGATGATTTAGTTAAAAATGCTTTAGATCTTATAGAAAAAAATAGTGGGTATTTTAAAATAATAGGAAACTATAAAAATTCCAATAATTAATTTAAAAGGAGCATCAATCAAAATGATGTTCCTTTTAAATTAATTAGTATTAGTTTAAGATTACTTCTTTTCTCTTCTGCATTTTGTATCCATATCATACATTATTTTTATGATTCCTATTATCACAATACCAGTCTGTGTAAAGGCTATATAATTATAAAATTTACTATTCAAAAAAATACCTAAAACTCCTATAAGGATAACTGATATACCAGTATAGAGCATATCTCTACCTACTATTTTGGATACTTTGTCTTTGTAGTATTTTTTCTCATCGAATCCATTTAACATATCTCCTGCATTTTGACTTTTAATTATCCAGCCTAAACCTGTGAACATTCCTCCCATTAGTAATGTACTTATAATTAATCCATAGATATCTATATTTTTCATATAAAGTCCCCTTACATTTATTCGTATAATAATACTAATACAATTTATTAAAATATTCACACTAATATTTTACTGTTAAAGTTTGAAATTGGATTTCTATTAACTAATTTGTAATAGTTTAAAATTATTTACTTTAAGTTAAATAGATTATTCTTGGAATAATATCAAATATTAAAGATATTGATAATAAAATAATTCCACTTATAATTTGATATTTATAATATTCAGGATGCTTATTTTTCGTACCAATCCCACCTAAGATAATTATAATGCAAGTTATACTAAACAATACTGTTCTGAAAAAACTACTATTTCTTAAATTTGATATAAAATTTCCATTTCTAAAACTTAAAAATATTACAATTACTGAACTTATAATTGAGAAAGCCAAAAGAAATTTCCCTAAATTCTCATAAGATTTCTGTTTCATACAATCTTACCTCATTTTATAATAATTAACTAATTAAATTATTATTGTTAATTTTAATTTAATATTATTCATTTTCATTTTTATTAACTTTATTTAATTCAATAGTTTCTTCTGCATTATTCCATTTTATAACCACATTTAACTTATCTTTATTCTTAGATTTTGATACAGAACCATATATATCTTTATCATAATCATTTTCAAAAGTAAAACTTCCAAATTGTTCATTTGTTAATTCACTGTATTCAAAAGGTCCACCCATGTTATTGCCTGATAAGAATTCAGCATTTAAAGTAGCCTTTAATGGTAACTGTTCTTCTTGACCTATATACTTAACATTAAGGATATACTTATTATTTTCATCAAATGTCATTGTTGATTCCCAATGTAAACTTTCACCATGATATGTTACTTTAGTTACAGTTTCATTCATACACATAGTCATACCCATGCAGCATAACAGAATAATAAATGCTAATAGCCAGTTCTTCACCTCTTATCATATACTCCTTTCAATATAAATATTTAGTATATTATTCAATATAATACAATTGCCAGTATATAGTTAATAATATACTAACATTAATTTCAAATATATTCCATAAAATCTTTTCTTTGGTGGTGAGGGAAAATGGGAGATTAGTGTGACTTGGAGCGTATGCGACGGAACAGCTAGCATTATATATTTTTCGGCTTTTTTTTATAAAAATAGTGGAAATTATAAAAAAGTAGGTGTATAATAAAAATATAAATAAATATTAAGAATTTTCTGAAAATTATTCAATTTGAAGAAAGTGAACCTGGTGAAAAGATGGGGGTCTTGAAAAGGTTTACTTAGGGGAGGAATACTTATGGTTGGTTTTGATGTTAGGAATATGAACTCTAAGGATTATAATGATATAGTTAGGCTAAGTGAGGACTTAGATTATTCGAGCATTAAATCCATAATAGAAGATGAAAATTCTAAGATCATTGTAGCTCAATTAAATGATGAAATTATAGGCTATATAAATTTTACTATTTTAAATGATACAAGCTACAAAAGTAATTTAGCTATTAATGAAATCATGGTTGAGGAAAAGTATAGGGGACTTGGTGTAGGTCATCAGCTAATGATTGAAGCTGAAAAGTATGCAGCAGATTATAATGCAGCTTCTATAGTTGCAATTTATAATAATTATAAGGAAGAGGAGGTGTATTTTTATAATAAAGAAGGCTTTAAATTGAATGGTGAAAGGAGGTATGAGAAGTTATCCTAAGTTCGATAAAATGAAGGGAGGGAATAAGTTAAGATTACCGCACTCAACCACAGGGAAGGAGGCATGAAAAGAAATCCAGTGTTTAATAGATAGAAGGTAGCATTAGCTAATTATATAGTATAATTGCTTTGCTACCTTCATTTAATTAATATAAGATTAAGATGTTAAACCAGTCTTAATGTATTTTATTAAGTAGCTTAATGTATAAAAATCCTTATCTAACTCATTAGATAATAAATTTAATCCTTTAATTAAATCTTCTTCATTAAAATTTTCTGAAAGGACCATAAGACTTAAGAAGTTTATGTTTCCATCTCTAGTATCTAAAACTCTTGAGCTTTTTATATATTTATTATTTAAGGCCTTTAAAGTAGCATTTTTAAGTTCTTCACTTATATTTATCTCAGGCATTTCATTATAAACTCTTATCTCTGGATTATTTATATTTAAATTTTTAACCTTACTTAAGTCAGTTGAAACAAAAATAGTATTTATAAATTTAGCATCTTTAAAGTCTACATTATCTAATCTTACTGAGTCAAAAATAGTATTTTCAAATTGAGCATTTTTAAAATTACTTTTTTTAAAATTACTACCTATAAACTCTGCAAATTTAAAACTACATTTTAAAAAACTACAGGATTTAAAATGTGCACCTCTAAAATTTACATAGTCAAAATTTGAACCAGAAAAATTACAATTATAGCAATTACTTCTTTCAAGATTTTGATACATAAAGTTCTTATCTTTTTTCTCTATATTCTCATAATTAAAATTAACCTTAGGTTTTTGATTTTTAGCCATTATTACCTCCATAATAAATATATATTTTTTGAAAAGCCTTTTGTTATAGTTAATATTACCACAACCTTATGATATAATAAATATTATATTTAATGAGGGGGCGATTATATGGAGTTTTATGGACTACTAGGGGAAAAGTTATCTCATAGCTTATCACCTGAAATCCATAGTGAGATTTTAAAATCATTAAATAAGGATGGGGCTTATAAATTATTCGAAATAAAAAGAGATGATCTTGGCCGCTTTACAGAAGCAATAAAACTGTTGAAGGTTAGGGGCTGTAATGTAACTATTCCTTACAAAAAGGAAATAATGAAATATATTGATATAGTATCTGAAGAAGCTAACAATATAGGAGCAGTTAATACTATCTTATTAAAGGATGAAAAACTTTATGGATATAATACGGATTATTTTGGATTTGGATATATGCTTAAGGTAAGTGGCATTGATATAAGAGACAAGGTGGCAGTAATTTTAGGAAATGGAGGAGCATCAAGAGCTGTACTTCATTATTTACTTGATAATGAGATTAGACAAGTATACATAGTTAGTAGAAATCCTAATAAGGATGTTTTTGAGTTTGAAAATACAAAAATAATTAGCTACGAAGAGTTAAATTCAATAAGTGGAGATATATTAATAAATTCTACTCCTGTGGGAATGTATCCTAATATTGAGAATTCTCCAGTATCTAAAGATGTGGTAAATAGATTTACTTCCTTAGTTGATCTAATTTATAACCCAATGGAAACTAAATTTTTATCCTATGGAAAAGAATTAAATAAGAAAAGGGTTGGTGGGCTATATATGCTTGTTGGCCAAGCTGTTAAAGCTCAGGAAATTTGGCAAGACACTATTATTAATGATTCTGTAATTGAAAATATATATAGAAAGATAAAGATGAATTTCAATTTGTCTTAGGGGAAGAGTATGAGTAAAAATATTGTTTTATTAATTGGAATGCCTGGAGCAGGAAAGACTACAGTAGGAATGGAAGTTTCTTCAAGAATTAACTATAACTTTTGTGATATGGATAAATATATAGAGGAAATATCTAATAGTACTGTAAAAGAATTATTTAATATTAGTGAAGATTTTTTTAGAGATTATGAAACTAGAGCTTGTAAGGAATTAAGTAATTTAGATGAAAAAATTGTAATTTCTAGTGGCGGAGGAATTATTAAAAGAAAAGAAAATATAGATTTCTTTAAAGAAAAGGGAATTATTATTTTTATAGATAGACCAGTTGAAAATATAGCTAAAGATATTGAAACTTCTTCAAGACCATTATTAAAAGATGGAAAGTCTAAACTTTACAGTCTATATTCTGAAAGATATAATTTATACAATGATTATTGTCATTATAAAATAATCAATGATAAAGATATTGAGGATACTATAGATAGTGTTATAGAAGTATTAAAGAACAATAATAAATAGTGGTGTTATAAAGGTGCTATTCTCCTTGGGAGTTTTGAATAATGAAGGAATGAAGTTCAATTATAAATTGTGCATTAGTTAAAAATGTAGTATGGAGGGACAGTAAATATGATTATAGTAATGAATCCAAATTGTAGTGAAGATGAAGTATTGAAGGTTAAGGGAGAATTAGAGAGTAAAGGATTAGGTGTTCACTTATCTCAAGGTGAAACCTTTTGTACAATAGGTGTGGTTGGTGAAACTAGAGAAATAGATTCAAATAAGCTTTTAAGATTTTCAGGGGTAGATAAAATTTTAAAGGTGGAAGAGCCTTATAAAAAGGCTAATAGATTATTTAAACCTGAGGATACAGTAATAGATGTAAAGGGTAGTTTAATTGGAGGAAATAATTTAGGTATTATAGCTGGACCTTGCTCAGTTGAAAGTGAGGAGCAGATAATTGAAATAGCTAAAAGTGTTAAGGCATCAGGTGCTACTTTTTTAAGAGGTGGTGCATTTAAGCCAAGAACTTCTCCATATAGTTTCCAAGGCTTAGAATTAGAAGGATTAGAACTTCTAAAAAAGGCAAGGGAAGCAACAGGATTACCAATAGTAACGGAAATAATGTCAACTGATTATATAGATGTATTTGAAAGAGATGTTGATGTAATTCAAGTTGGCGCTAGAAATATGCAAAACTTTGATTTATTAAAGCAATTAGGTAAAACTAATAAGCCTATATTATTAAAGAGAGGCTTATCAGCAACAATTGAAGAATGGCTTATGTCAGCAGAATATATAATGGCTGAAGGAAATGAAAATGTAATTCTTTGTGAAAGAGGAATAAGAACCTTCGAAACTTATACAAGAAATACATTAGATTTAAGTGCAATTCCAGTTGTTAAGAGAAAATCACATTTACCAGTAATAGTAGATCCAAGTCATGCAGCTGGATACTGGTACCTTGTAGAACCATTAGCAAAGGCAGCAATAAGTGCAGGAGCAGATGGACTTATGATAGAAGTTCACAACAATCCACAATGTGCATTAAGTGATGGGCAACAATCAATAAAACCAGAATCATTTAAGAACATAATGGATAAAGTAAGAGTATTAGCTGAAATGGAAGGAAAGAAACTATAGAAATGAAAAATGAAGAATGAAGAATTATTGAAGAAATTCAGCCTTGGCTGAATTTCAACATTAATTTTACATTTTACATTCTTAATTCTACATTTAAATTGGGGTGTTTTTATGAAAATATTAATTGTAGGGCTTGGTGTTATAGGTGGGAGTTATGCTATGGCACTTAAAGCAGCAGGTTATGAGGATGTCTATGGAATAGACAGTGATTTAGAAACTTTAAGAAAAGCAGAGGAATTAGAAATAATTAAGGAAGGATACGTAGATAGCAAGGAAATTATTAAAGAAACTGATTTAGTTATTATATCTCTTTATCCTAGACTAGTTAAGAATTTTATTGAGGAAAATAAGGATTATTTCAAAACTGGAGCTATAGTTACTGATGCAACAGGTATAAAAGAACATTTTATTGATGATATCTTAAATATACTACCAAAAGAAATAGATTTTATTTTTGGGCATCCTATGGCTGGTAGAGAGAAAAAAGGAATAGATTATGCATCAAAAGAGGTTTTTAAAGGGGCAAATTATTTAATAACTGTAACTGATAGAAATAAGGAAGAAAATATAAAGCTTTTGGAAAGTATTATTTATGATATGGGTTTTAAAAATATAAAGAGAATAAGTCCTGAATATCATGATAAGATGATTGCATTTACAAGTCAGCTACCTCACGCTATTGCAGTGGCATTAATTAATAGTGATGAAGAGGGAAGGGATACTGGGAGCTTTATTGGAGATAGTTATAGGGATTTAACTAGAATTGCTAATATCAATGAAGATCTATGGAGTGAACTTTTCTTTGGAAATAAGGAGAATTTACTAGAGTCAATAGATAATTTCTTATTAGAATTAAATAATATAAGAAGCTCTATAGTAAATGAAGATGAAGAAGAGTTAAAAAGTTTATTTATAAAATCAAGTAAAAGAAGAGAAAAACTATAGGGTGCTTTCGCACAATGAAAAATGAATAATTCTATGTTATTATTTGGAGCTGCTTAGACAGCTCCTTTTTTATTTCTATAACAATTCTATTATGGATAAATCCCTAGACTTACTTAAATCGATAAATTCATCATTAGAAAATACTAAAGGTGATTCTATATCATTAAGATTTAATTGTATAATTTTACAAATTTTATTGTTGCTTAATAGACACTCTTGACCAATATAATAACTTTCTAGTCCTTTTAAAAAAGTATTACATAAGGAATAATCTAACTTATTTAGACTTTCTTCTTTTATTATTTTTAATGATTGAAGAGGCTTTTTTCTTTCTTTATAAGATCTATTGGAATTTATAGCATCAAAAGTATCTGCAATTGCTATTATTTTAGCAAATTCATGAATTTGTTCTCCTTTTAATTTAAGTGGATATCCACTACCATCACATCTTTCATGATGCATTAATACACCGTATAAAACTGACTGACTTATAAAAGGAATATCTTTTATATCATTGTAAGCAAGGACAGGATGAGTTTTTACTATTTCAAATTCTGTTTCAGTTAGTTTTGTAGTTTTATCAATTATTTTCTTGTCAATTTTTGATTTACCAAAGTCATGAAGAAGAGAAGCATATATTAAAGAATGCAATTTACTTTCTGACATATTAGACCATTTCCCAAGTAAATAGCTTAACACGGCTACATTTACCGAATGCATATAAATAGAATCTTCTCCGCTACCACTAAGTATTATACTTTTTATCATGCTATTATTTAATTTAACTTGACTTAGAAGATTTTTAGCATATTCATTTATTTCATTTGTATTAGAAGATTTAAGGTTAGTAGATTTAGTAAATATATATTCAACACTATTAGAAACATTTTTTAAAGTATTCTTTGCTTCTTCTATAGCTATAGATTCTTTAGACACATTATCATTACTAAGAACTTCAACCTTATCAAAAGCGTAAAGTGATTTCAGTTTATCTAGCATTTGATCTGTTAATTTAACACCCTTCCCAACTAAGACAGTTCCATTAAAAATAATGTCATCAGAA
Organism: uncultured Clostridium sp.; assembly: GCA_934746015.1. Classification (GTDB taxonomy): domain Bacteria; phylum Bacillota; class Clostridia; order Clostridiales; family Clostridiaceae; genus Clostridium. Next base: position 108,859 of record CAKVEW010000001.1, on the reverse strand, counting down.
GTTATCATACCAGCTTTTAAATTTATAATATCTAAAATTTCTTTTTTATTATTCATAAAATTTTACCCCTAAAATATATTTATATTAAATAAGAAAATAATTTTTTATTGATCATTATATCTTTAATTATAATATCGAAGAAAAATTTATAAATATTAGGGTTTTAGTAAAATAATGTATTATATTCACTAGGAATAGGCATTAGGTAGAAGTTTAGCAATGAGATATATTAACTAACTATATGTGTTATAATAATTCATATAAATTTTAAGGAGTGGTATTAATGAAAGAATTAGAAACTAGAGTAGTTGATATAGATGTTGATAAGATTAGAAAGATTTTAAATAATATTGGAGCTGAAAAGGTAAAGGAAGAATATCAAATTAATAACATATATGATTTTGAAGATAATAGACTTTTAAATGCAAAAGGATATGCAAGAATAAGAATTACAGATGATAGACTTAATAATAAAGAAGTAGTGTATATGACTACAAAAAAGATGTTAAGTCAAGGAACTTTTAAGGAAATGGAAGAAAATGAAACAATAGTTGAAGATAAGGAAGCTGCAAGTAAAATATTTACTGCTTTAGGTTTATCTTTAAAGCAATCAATAAAAAAATATAGAGAAAGCTATAAAATAAATGATTCTTTAGTTGAAATAGATATTAATGATAAGAGCTTTTGTCCCTTCCCTTATTTAGAAATTGAAACTTATTCAGAAGATAGACTTAAAGAAATATTAAATTTATTAGGATATACAATAGAAGATACTACATCGAAGACAATTTATGAACTATTAGAGGAAAGGGGATTATCTAAAGGTGAAGGTAAGGGGCTATAAAAACTTTAGTCTATAAAGAACTTTTATAATTAATATTATTAGTTGTAACAAAAATATATTCTCATTAGTAAATTATAATTAAGGATTTAATATAAATACTAAGGAGGATATAGTATGGAATGGTTTGTGGGATTAAGCCCAATTTTTCAAGGATTACTTGCAACTCTATTTACATGGTCAGTTACTGCTTTAGGAGCTGCAGTAGTATTTTTCTTTAAGAAATTTGATAAGAGAATTTTAAATACAATGTTAGGATTTGGTGCTGGAGTAATGGTAGCAGCAAGTTTTTGGTCCCTTTTAAGTCCAGCAATTGAACTTTCAGAAGACCTTGGATATTCTGGTTTTGTTATTCCTTCAATAGGATTTTTTTTAGGCGGTGCATTTTTAATTTTTGCAGATAAGTTAATGGATACTTATTCTTATGGAGTTATAATAAATAAAGATGAAGAGAATATTTCAAAATCAGCTAAATATAGAAAAAGTATTTTATTAGTTTTAGCTGTAACTCTTCATAATATACCAGAAGGACTAGCGGTAGGTGTGGCTTTTGGTGGAGTAGCAGCAGGAATACCAGGAACTAGTATAGCAGCAGCTCTTGCACTTGCTTTAGGAATAGGACTTCAAAATTTCCCAGAAGGAGCTGCAGTTTCATTGCCTTTAAGAAGTGAAGGATTATCAAGAACTAAAAGTTTTCTTTATGGTCAGGCTTCAGGACTTGTAGAGCCTATTTCAGGAGTTATTGGAGTTATTGCAGCATTAGCAGTAAGAAGTATGTTACCATTTTTATTATCATTTTCAGCAGGAGCAATGATTGCTGTAGTAGGTGCAGAACTATTGCCAGAAGCTTCAATACAAAATAAGAAGTTAACTACCTTAGGACTTATTTTAGGATTTATCGTAATGATGATTTTAGATGTAGCTTTAGGATAAACTTTTTCAAAATATTAGCCTAATCTAAAAATTTTAGCTTAGATTAAAAGGATATTTATATAGTTTCCTAAAGAAAAATAAAGGAGTTGCCATGGCAACTCCTTAAATTTAATGAAATTATGCTTTGTTAACTGATCCGAATAATTCCATTTTTTCTTTAACTGTAGCTTTAATAGCTTCAAATCCTGGAGCTAAAAGCTTTCTTGGGTCAAATCCTTTTCCTTGTATATCTTTTCCTGCTTCAATATACTTTCTAGTACCTTCAGCAAATGCTAATTGACATTCAGTATTAACATTTATTTTAGAAACTCCTAAAGAAATAGCTTTCTTTATCATATCTTCTGGAATTCCAGTACCACCGTGTAATACTAGAGGAACGTTGTTAGTTACTTTGCTTATAGCTTCTAAAGCATCAAAGCTTAAACCCTTCCAGTTTGATGGATATACTCCGTGGATGTTACCAATACCAGCAGCTAACATAGTAACTCCTAAGTCAGCTATTGCTTTACATTCAGCAGCATCTGCGATTTCTCCAGCACCTATAACTCCGTCTTCTTCTCCACCGATTGATCCAACTTCAGCTTCTAAAGATAAACCTTTTTCTGAAGTTAATCTAACCATTTCCTTTGTTTTAGCTATATTTTCATCTATTGGATAATGAGATCCATCAAACATAATTGATGAGAAACCAGCTTCCATAGCTTTTAAAGCACCTTCATAACTACCGTGGTCTAAGTGTAATGCAACTGGTACAGTGATGTTTAATTCTTCCATCATTCCGTTTACCATTCCAACTACAGTTTTGTAACCACACATATATTTAGCAGCTCCTTCAGAAACTCCTAATATAACTGGTGAATTATTTTCTTGAGCAGTTAATAATATTGCTTTAGTCCATTCTAAGTTGTTGATATTGAATTGACCTACAGCGTATTTTCCTGCTTTAGCCTTGTTTAACATTTCCTTTGCTGAAACTAACATGGTATAAAACCTCCAAACTTTATATTTTATTACAATTAAGCTATGTAGCTAACTGTATTAAAAGTACCAACTAAAAAGTTGAACTCATTGTTAATATTATAACTCAAAACAAATTTAATTTAAACAATTAAATTAGAAATTAGTTGGTAACATATAAAAATAATGTGATATTTTCTATATTTATAGAATAATATATATATACAAATAGAAAATTATTAAATAATATTAATAAAATCATATAAAATTTATAAAATGAAATAAAAATTCAGCAAATTTATATTAAAATGATAAATTTATTCAAAAGTGAAACAAAATTTCAGAAATGTGATATTATATTGAAAGAAGGATTTATATATAAATTTAATTATTAAATGGAGAAGTTAGAATATTTCTTAAAAAAATAATTATATTTATATCTATAGATAAAATATATATCTTAGGTAAACGTTAACTACTTATATAAAATTGCTACCTAAATTTATATATAATAAATATAACAATTAAAGGAGGGGATTAAAAAAGTAAATATAGATAACAAGATAAAAGTCTTAAGATAGACTATAAAAAATCAATAATGCTATCATATCATAATATTATTTTTTTATTTAATTTTGAAAAGGAATTAAAAGCTTAGAGGGCTTTGCGTTATGTAGCACAATGTAAAATTTATTCAAGAAAGTAGGAGATTATATGACAAATTTGGAATTAGCTAAGAGCATTGTTAACTTAGTTGGTGGAAAAGATAATGTTGTTAAGGCTGCTAATTGTATGACTAGACTTAGACTTACTATAAAAGATATAAGTGTAGTGAAAATGGACGAGTTAAAGAATACTGATGGCGTACTAGGTGTTGTTGAAGCGAATAATTACTTACAAGTTGTATTAGGACCTGGTAAAGCTAAAAAAGTTACAGATATATGTGTTGATGAATTAGGTCTTCCTAGTGATGGCGTAGTAACCGAAGATTGGAAAGACAATAAGCAAGCAATAAAAGATAATCAAAAACAAAATAAGTTTAAAAAGATTGTAAATACAATTGCTAATATATTTATACCTTTAATACCTGCAATTATAGCAGCTGGTATTTTTAATGGATTAGGAAGTTTAATTTCTACATTACAAGGACAAGGTACTTTACCAGCAGAAGGATTCTGGAAGGCTACACAATTAATGTTTGCATTAATTGGTGGTGGATTCTTATCATATTTTGCAATTTATACTGGTATTAACTCAGCAAAACAATTTGGTGCAACAGAAGCACTAGGTGGTATGATTGGAGCTATATCAATAAGTGGTAATATAGTAGCATTATCTACTATGATGGGATTATACAATGAAGAAGTTCCACTAAATTCTATTTTAACAACAGGAAAAGGTGGTATCATTGGTGTAATTTTTGGTGTGTATATCCTTGCTAAATTGGAAAAAGCAATTCGTAAGAGAGTACCAGATGTATTAGATTTAATACTAACCCCATTACTAACATTATTAATAACAGGAGTAATATTTGTATTTGTAATAATGCCATTAGCTGGATTTATATCTGATGGATTAGTATCTGCATTAAGCGTAATTATTAATTCTTCAAACCCAGTTGTAAGTGTTATAAGTGGATTCCTTTTATCAGCATTATTCTTACCAATGGTTTTACTTGGATTACATCATGGATTAATTCCAATTTATGCAGTTCAATTAGAAGCTATGGGTGGAGTATCTTTATTCCCAGTACTTGCAATGGCTGGAGCTGGACAAGTTGGTGCTGCAATAGCAATTTACTTTATAGCTAGAAGAGTTAAGAATATTAGATTACAAAAAGTTATTACAGGTGCATTACCTGCTGGTTTCTTAGGAGTTGGTGAACCATTAATATATGGAGTTACTCTTCCAATGTTTAAACCATTTATTACTGCAGGAATTGGAGCAGGATTTGGTGGAGCTTATGTAATGTTAACACATGTATTAGCTACAGCTTGGGGTCCATCTGGATTAGTTGCTATTCCAATAATGCAACCTGATAGTATGCTTAATTACTTTATAGGTTTAGTTATTTCTTATATAGCTGGATTTATAATAACTTATTTTACAATTAAAGAAACAGACGTTAAGAATGCATAATTAAATTAATATAATAGGATTTATTTCTCAAAAGGATTTGTATCAAAAAGAGATATAAATCCTATTTTTTTTGTGAATTATATTATAATATATAAATAGAAAAGTTACGGAGGAATAAGAATGGGAAAAGTTGAACTAGTAATATTTGATATGGATGGCCTAATATTTGATACAGAAAGACTATCTTATTTATCATGGGTAGAAGCTGCCAAGAAGTTTGAAATTAATTTTGATAATAATACATTTTATAAACTACTTGGAACTAACCACGATAGTATTAGAAATACATTAATAGCCAAGTATGGAGATAGAATAAATGTAGATGATTATATGAAAGAAAAAAGAAAAATTAATCTTTCATTAATAAAGGATGGGGCAGAGAAAAAGCCAGGATTAGAGGAATTATTAATATACTTAACTAATAATAAGATTAAAAAAGCAGTTGCAACATCATCAAATAGAGAAATAGCATTAAGGCTTTTAGAAAAGGCAGATGTATTAAGATATTTTGATTATGTACTATGTGGTGATGAGGTTAGAAAATCAAAGCCTGATCCTGAAATATTTTTAAATGTAGCTAAAAAATTAGAAGTAAATCCTAAAAATTGTTTAGTTCTTGAAGATTCAGAAGCTGGTGTTATAGCTGCAAGTAGAGGTAAAATCAGAGTAATAATGATTCCTGATGTGAAGGAACCAGAAAAGGAAATAGAAGAATTAGTTTATAAAAAGCTAAGTAATTTAAAAGAAGTAATAGATGTTATTGAAAATTTACAATAAATTATACATAATAATATGAACAAAAGGTAAAGGTGGTGAATTTGGGCGATGAGAGAATCTAATGTTTAGATATCTTTGTTATTGTCCAAAATATATGGAGTATATAAGTGATATTAACATACAAGAGGCAGTAATTCATATTGTAGATTCAAATACAGATGAGCCTGTTTTAAATGAATATAGTCTTGAATTAAATGAAGATACATATAGTTTTTTACATAGACATATAGAAAAATGTTTTAAGGATGAAGAATTGAAATATGCATTATTTAATCCAGAGAGAAACATAGTAAAGGAAGTAGTTCAAGATTATTTAAATGGAATAGATAAGGATTTAATTTCATTATCTAAAGAACTTGCAAGACAATTATTTATAATAATGAAGGGGAACACAAATATTCCTTCTTGTGACTTAATAATAGTTTCATTAGTTACAGACCAAGGTCCAATGATAGGAATATTAAAAATGGATTATGTAAAAAACTTTACTCATAAAGTTGAATTTATAGAAAATAAAATAGGTATAGATATAGTTCCACAAGCAGCAGGACTTCCAGCAAGTAGTCAAAGAATACAAAAAGCTGCATTTATAAAGCCTATTAGAGAAAATCAAGTCTATAATATTATGGTTATAGATAAGCAAAAGAAAAGTAAAGATGAAGAATATGGAGCTAATTACTTTATAAGTAATTTTCTTGGATGTTCCATTATAAACAATGAAAGAGATATGACAAAGACTTTTTTAAAGGCTACTGAAAATTGGACTAGAAGTAATATTGTTGAAGATGCTGATAAAGCAGAGAGAATAAGAACAGCAGTAAAAGCAAAGTTAAAGGAAGAAGATAAAATTAATATAGATGATCTTTCTAATGAACTTTTTAAAGAAGAACCTCAGATTAAAAATGATTTTACTACCTTTGTAAAAAGCCATGTTCTTGAAGATGAAATAGCAATAGATAAGCAATGGGTGGAGAAAAAGTTAAAAAGAGTAAGATTAAAAATTGATAAAGATATTGATTTATATATTAATGAAGAAGCTTACCATGATGGAAGTAAATTTGAAATCCAAAGAAATGGTGATGGAAGTATAAATATGATAATTAAACATGTTATCAATTATATTGAAAAATAAGGGCAGATACAATTTTAAACTAACAAATTATAATGATTTATTTAAATAAAATAAATGAATTTTAGAAACTCCGAAAGGAGTTTTTTTTCTTCTTTAGGAATTATAAAAATAAAATTAAAAGGTTCTATTAAAAAGCAGGTATTTTTATATTTAATTTAGTTATTAAATTAACAAATATTAGAGAATATTGCTATAAATAATAAAAAATAAGATAAAAATGTTAATTCTGCTAATTAATAATTAATATTATTTAGAAATTGATAAATATTAATAACTACTATTGACAAGCTTTTTGGAAAGGTTTACTATCAAAGTATATATTACGTGCAAAAGTTACAGATTTATTAGATATTATTAGAGTGAAAATTATATAAAATTAAGAATTTATACGGAATTATAGAGTATAAAAAAATTAGGAGGATTAACATGAAGGAAAAAAGTGTAGCTAAGGGAAAATATATTACAGTTGAGGAAGCTTTAGATTTAATTAAAAGCGGAGATGTAATAGTTACAGGATTAGGTGCAGCAGAAGCAAAAGAAATTTCAAGAAATCTACATAAGATAGCAGATAGAGTTAAAGATGTTACAGTAACTACTTGTTTGCCACAAGAACCAGCTGAGTATTTTATGAATCCAGCTTATAAAGACTCATTTAGAATGGATGGATGGTTTTATACTGCTCCTATGAGGAAAGCTCAAAAGAATGGTAACATATCACTTATACCAAATCATCTTCATTTAACAGCTTTTAAGAGACAATTTCATAAAAAGACTAATATCTATATGGGAACAGCAACACCTCCAGATAAACATGGATTCTTATCTTTATCATGTAGTAACATTTATGAAAAAAGAATATTAAAAGATGCAGATTTAGTAATATTAGAAATAAATAAAAATTATCCAAGAACCTTTGGTGATGTTGAGATTCACATAAGTGATGTAGATTATGTAGTTGAAACTGATTATCCAGTTCCAACAATACCAGACATTGAACCAAATGAAAAAGATCTATTAATAGGAGGCTTTATAGCTGATAGAATTAATGATGGAGATTGTATTCAACTTGGAATAGGCGGAATTCCTAATGCTGTTGCAGCATCATTAATGAATAAAAAGGACTTAGGGGTTCACACAGAAATGTTTACTACTGGAATAATGCAACTAATAAAGGCTGGAGTTATTACAGGTAAGAAAAAGAATTTCAATTATGGAAAACATGTTGCAGGTTTTGCATTAGGTACAAGAGAACTTTATGATTTCTTAGATGATAATCCATCAGTAATGATGATGGACGGATTTTGGACAAATGACCCATATGTAATTTCACAAAATGATAATATGGTTTCAATTAATACCTCTTTAGAAGTAGATTTAACAGGACAATGTGCATCAGAATCAATTGGGGCAAGACAATTTAGTGCAACAGGTGGACAATCAGATACTGCTGTAGGAGCTCAAATGTCTAAAAATGGACGTTCATTTATAGCCTTATATTCTACTGCTATGGTTAGGAATAAAGAAACAGGTGAAAAAGAAGAAATTTCAAAGATAGTTCCATTCTTAAAGCAAGGAGCAGCAGTAAGCTTATCAAGAAATGATGTTGATATGGTTGTAACTGAATATGGAATTGCAGAACTAAGAGGGACAACTATTGCTGAAAGAGTAGAGAAATTAATTAATATATCTCATCCTAAGTTTAGAGAAGAGTTATGGGTACAAGCTAAAGAATTTGGGATAATATACTAATTTGTAAAATTAAATAGATACTCATTATACACTTAAATATTTAAGGAGTTGTGTAACTAAAAATTAGTGCACAACTCCTTTTTTGTATTTTAAAAGTTAATAAAAAGATTAATAAGATTATATATAATAATTATTTTTAATATAATTGCTTGAATATTTAGAGGGGTTATAATAATATATTATTATATGAGTGTAAGCGATTACTTTCAAAGACTGGGAGGAGATTTTATGAGTAAATTTGAAAATTTAAAAAGGGTTAGTTTATCTAATGGTGAGGCATTAACATATAGAGAAGAGGGAGTAGGCGAAAAGATTCTACTTCTTATTCATGGTAACATGTCATCATCAAAACATTGGGATATACTTGTAGAAAAATTAAAAGATAAATATAAACTTATAGCTATAGATATGAGGGGATTTGGAGGTTCAAGTTATAATAATCCAATTAACTCTTTAAATGATTTTGCGAAAGATATAGAAGAGGTACTATCTATATTAAATATTGAGAAGTGTTCAGTTATTGGATGGTCTACTGGTGGTGGAGTAGCATTAGAGTTAACTGCAAATATTAAAGAAAGAATAGAAAAGGTAATTTTATTAGAGTCGGTAGGAATTAAGGGGTATCCTATACCTAAGAAGGATAAAAATGGACAACCTACCTATGAATTATTAAAGACAAAGGAAGAGATAGCAGAAGATCCAATACAAGTAAAACCAGTATTAGATGCACTAGCAACTAATAATAAGGAGTTTTATAGAGCTTTATGGAATGCAGCAATTTATACACATAATAAACCAGAAGATAATTTGTATGAAGAGTATTTAGAAGATATGCTAACACAAAGAAATTTAGTAGATGTTGATTATGCTTTGGCTACTTTTAATATGACTAATGAAAGTAATGGAATAAATGAAGGTAGTAATAGATGTGAATTAATAAAAGCTTCAGTACTGATTTTACAAGGAGATAGAGATTATGTTGTTCCTATGAGTATGGCAGAAGATACTAATAGATTTTTAAAAAATTCTAAAGTAGTTGTTCTTAAGGATTCTGGGCATTCACCTATGATAGATTGCATGGATAATCTTTTAGATGAAATAAGTAAATTTTTATAAAAACAACAAAAGGATGCAACAATAAAAGGATATTAATTTATTGTTGCATTTTTTTTTGTTTATATAAAATAGATATTATTTTAACAAGTAATAGAAAAAAATTCTAGGTTATAAAAGTTATATATGTAAATTTGATAGTTTAACAATAAAAAATAAGAAAAAATATTGCTTTCTGAATATTAAAATAAACACTAAATCATATATTGACATGCATCTTAGAAAAGGATTACAATCAAAATGAAAGTAAACACTTACATACTGAGAAAATTTAGGAGGTAATCGATGTGGTTAATGTAGGAGTAGTTGGATTAGGATTATATATTCCTAAAAGTAAAATGACAGCAAAAGAAATATCAGAAGCTACAAATGGTATTTGGAGTGAAGAAGCAGTAATAAAAAAACTAGGAATAGTAGAAAAGACTATACCAGGAAATAATGATGGAACTCAAAAAATGGGAGCTTTAGCAGCTCTTGAAGCATTAAAGGATGCGAATATGAAGCCAGAAGAAATAGATGTAATTCTTTGTATGGGAGAAGAATGGAAGGAGTACCCATTAACTACATCAGCTTTATATATTCAAGGAAAAATTGGAGCTACTAATGCTTGGGGTATAGATGTTCAAAATAGATGTTGCACTACAGTATCAGCAATAAAAATGGCAAAAGATATGTTAGTGGCAGATGAAGATATCAATACAATTATGATAGTTGGTGGATATAGAAATGGAGATTTTGTAGATTATAGTGATTCTAATATGTCAATGATGTACAACCTATCTGCTGGTGGCGGAGCAATAATATTAAAGAAAAATGCCAATAAGAATCTTGTGTTAGGTTCTCATATAAAAGCAGATGGAGATTTTGCAAGAGATGCAGGAGTTGAAGTTGGTGGAATTATAAATCCTTTCAATAAAGATAATATTGAAGAAGGATATAAATCACTAAGACTTATGGATGCAAAACACATGAAGGATGGATTAAATTCTATATCAATGCCTAATTGGTTTGAGTGCATTGATAAATCTTTAGAAAGATCTGGGCTAAAGAGAGAAGATATTGATTATTTAGCAGTATTACATTTTAAAAAATCTATGCATGACTATATGTTAAATGAACTTGGATTAAAAGAAGAACAATCAATATATTTATCAGATTATGGTCATATGGGGCAAATAGACCAAATACTTTCTCTAAAACTTGCATTAGAATCAGGAAAGGTAAAGGATGGTTCTGTAGTATTAATGATAGCTGCAGGAATAGGATATGTATGGTCTGCTAACGTTATAAAATGGGGAGAGTGTTAATCAATGGATACATTTTTTCAAATACTATTTAGCAGTTTAGAAACAGGAAGCGTATATGCATTAGCAGCTCTTGGAATAATAATTATTTTTAGAACTTCTAGAACAACAAATTTTGCTCAAGGATCAATAGGTATGTTTAATGCTTTTGTTGCAACTTTTGGATTAATTAAGTTAGGATTACCAGCTTGGGGGGCGGCATTAGTAGGAATGGTATCAGCATTTTTTAGTGGAGTGTTAGTGGATTTAGTAATAATTAGAAGAGCTAAAAAAACATCTCCAGTTTCAAAACAAATTATAACTTTTGGAGTAATAATGCTTTTCTTAGGAGTGGCTCCAATGATATTTGGATCAATTCCATTAAACTTTCCTAAGTTTATAGAAAGTGGAGCAGTTGATATATTTGGAGCATCAATTTCTTATAATGCAATATTAAATATAATGATTGGATTAGTTATAATGGGAATATTATTCTACTTTTTACAAAACACTAAATGGGGACTAGCAGTTAGAGTTACTGCATCTAATGAGGAAACTGCAAAGCTTATGGGAGTTCCAACATCCTTAGTAACGATGGGAGCATGGGCAATAGCAGCAGCTCTTGGAACATTAGCAGCATTAATGCTTGCCCCTGCAATTGCAGTAAGTGTAACCATGATGGATAATGTTCAAACAAATGCTTTAATAGCATGTGTTTTAGGAGGATTTCAAACCTTCTATGGACCAGTAATAGGTGCTTATATAATCGGATTAAGTAGGAATATATTAATATATTATGTTTCATCTACATGGGGGGATCCTTTATTGTTCACATTAATTCTATTATTTATTGTATTAAGACCAAATGGAATAATAGGAAAGAAAATAATTAAGAAGGTATAGGAGGAAGAAAGATGAAAAAGATTTTAAATCAAAGATACAGTAAATATATTTTATTTGGAATAGTACTATCTTTATTTCCTCTACTTCAAGAAGTAGGTATTTTGAAAAGCTCAACTATAACTATATTTGGAACTATTATGTTTTATGCAATAGTTGCAATTGGTTTAAATGTACTTTTAGGATATTCAGGTCTAATATCTCTTGGAACAGCAGGATTTATGGGGCTTGGAGCTTATATATCAGCATATTTAACTGAAGATATGGGACTTCCATTTATAGTATCACTAATTATATCTGTAGCAATACCACTTATAATTGGAGTTCTTGTTGGATTAGTATCACTAAGAATATCTGGAATGTACCTAGCTATAGCAACCTTAGCTATATCTGAAATATTAAAGAAAATATTTGTTGAATTTGATGCGATTACAGGAGGATTTTCAGGGAAAAATGCAGGATATCCATCCTTCTTTGGACTTGAACTTGGTAGAGATACAACCTTTATTTTTATAGTAATTTTACTAGTAATAGTTATGATACTTACAGATAACTTTATTCATTCATCAACAGGAAGAGCACTATTAACTATGAGAGTAAGTGAAGCAGCAGCACAAGCTATGGGAATTAATTTACTTAAATATAAGCTTACAGCTTTTGCACTTGCAACAGGTTATGCAGCTTTAGGTGGAGTTTTATATGTTCATTTTATAAGATTTTCATACCCATCAAACTGGACTTTACTTTTATCACTTCAGATATTAGCAGTAATAGTTATTGGTGGAGTTAGAACTATATCAGGACCGATAATAGGATCAGTAATAGTATTTGGTGTTCCAGATCTTATATTAAAACAGCTACCAGTAATAGGATCAATAGATGGATTAGCATATATATTTACAGGAATACTAATAATTATTGTTATTTTATTCTATCCAAATGGGCTAATTTATATTGGACATGATATAAAGAAGTATTTTAATAAAAAGAAGGTGAAGGAAAATGAGCTTAACGCAAACACTTAAAGTAGAAGACTTATCTATTGCTTTTGGAGGATTAAAGGCTGTTGATAATTTAAGTTTTCATATTAATGAAGGTGAAATATATGGATTAATAGGTCCTAATGGTGCTGGAAAAACAACAGTATTTAATTGTATAACTCAATTTTATAAGCCCGATAATGGAAAAGTAATATTTAAGTCAATAAATAATGAAGAAGTCAATTTAGTAGAAAAAGAAACACATAGCATAATAAAACTAGGATTAGTTAGAACATTTCAAAATGTTGAATTAATTAAAGATTTAAGTTTGCTTGAAAATTTACTTATAGGAGCTCATATTTCATATAAGACAGGTCTTTTTGCTAATGCCTTTAGAACGAAAAAAGCAAGGAAAGAAGAAGAAGAAAATATAAAAAAGGCAGAAGGAATATTAAAGTTTTTAGGCATAGAAAATAAGAAATACGAACTTGCTGGTGGACAACCATACGGTATTCTTAAAAAAATTGAACTTGGAAGAACACTTATGAGTAATCCAAAGTTAATAATTTTAGATGAGCCAGCAGCAGGACTTAATGACACTGAAACTCTTGAATTATCAGGACTTATAAAGAGCATTAGAAATGAATATAAATGCAATATTTTGTTAGTTGAGCATGATATGAGATTGGTTATGGATATATGCGATAGAATATGTGCAATATCTTTTGGTAAGAAACTTGCAGAAGGTACGCCCAAAGAAATCCAATCTAATAAAGATGTGCAAGAAGCTTATTTAGGAAGGGAGGAGTAAGATGAGTAATACAATTTTAAAATTAGATAATCTTACTGTTTCTTATGGCAGTATAAAAGCTTTAAAGGGAATTAATATACAGGTGAGAGAAGGAGAAATAGTTGCTTTATTAGGTGCTAATGGTGCAGGTAAAACTACAACTTTAAAATCACTTTCAGGAATTGTTCCTATTGAAAATGGAAGTATAGAATTCTTTGGAAAGAATATTACAAACTTAGTTCCTGAAAAAATAACATCTTTAGGAATAGTTCAATCACCAGAAGGAAGACAAATATTTCCTGATATAACAGTAGAGGAAAACTTAAGGGTTGGTGCTTTTACAGTAAAAAGTAAAAAGGAAATAGCTAAAAACTTTGAAAGAGTTTATAAGTATTTTCCAATCTTATTAGAAAGAAAAAAACAATTAGCAGGAACACTAAGTGGTGGAGAACAACAGATGTTAGCAATTGCCAGAGCCTTAATGGCAAGTCCTAAGGTACTTCTTTTAGATGAACCATCATTAGGGTTAGCACCTCTAATAGTTAAAGCTATATTTGAAATAATAAAAGAAATTAATTCAGAAGGGACAACAGTTCTAATTATAGAACAAAATGCACTTCAAACATTAAAAATCGCTGATTATGGATATGTTCTTGAAGTTGGAGAAATTAATATGGAGGGCAAGGCAGAGGAATTAATTAAAGATAAGAGGTTATTAGAAGCTTATCTTGGCGGTTAAAAAGTTTCCAATAATAAAATTTATATATATATCTAAGAGAAAATAAAATTTGGAGGGAAAATTTATGAGAAAGAAAATTGCATTACTTTTAGCTTCACTTACATTAACTACGGCTTTTGCAGGCTGTGGTAAAAAAGAAGAAGCAGCACAAGGAGTTACTGATACTACTATAAAGGTAGGTAATAGTGCCGCTACATCAGGAGCTTTTGCTCCAGTAGGAGTTCCATTCAATGCTGGTATAGAAGCTTACTTCAAAATGATAAATGAAGGTGGCGGAGTAAATGGAAGAAAAATAGAATTTGTTCACACAGATGATGAGTTCAATCCTGAAAAGGGAAAAGCTGCATTAGATAAGATGATAAATGATGATAAGGTTTTTGCTATAGTTGGTCACTTTGGAACTCCAGTAGTAGGAGCTACATTAGGTGATCTTAAGGAATCAGGAATACCAGCAGTTTATTTTGCAACTGGAACAGGAATATTATATAACGAAAATGCAACAAAGGGAGAAGGAGACAACATATTCCCAGTTCAACCAGTATACCCAATGGAAGGTCGTATTATGACAGCTTGGGCAAAAGGAGAATTTAAAGCAAATAAAATTGGTGTTATATATACCAATGATGATGCTGGTAAAGATTTAGTACAAGGTATTGAAAAACAAGCAAAAGAAATAGGTGGAGTTGAAGTTGTAAGTGAGCAAGTAGCTCCAGGTGCAGAAGACGTTTCAGCAGCAGTAACAAAGATTAAAAATGCTAATGTAGATGCTGTTATTATTGCTGGTATTCAAGGTACTTTCCCACAAATAGCTAAAGAACTAGCAAAACAAGGGAATACTAAGCCTGCTATTACAACTTATGTAAATGTTGATAAAACTATGGTGGATTTAATTAAGGCAGATGTTGCTGATAAATATGAAATTTACGGTAATGCTTGGGTAGATGTTACTACACCAGCAATGGCAGATTTCCAAAAATGGGTTTCAAAAGATTTTGCTGCAAATGCTTATGCTATGACTGGATGGATAGCTGCTGACTTCTTTGTTAAAGGCTTAGAAAAAGTTGAAGGTGAAATAACTTGGGAAAAATATATAGCTGCTATGGAAAAAGAACCAATTAAGAATCCATTTGGAGGATCTATAGATTTCTCTGGTGGAAAGAGACTTGGAACTCAAGAAATGTCCTTAGCTAAAATGGATTTAACAAGTGCAACAGGATGGACACCATATATTGGATTCAAGAATATTGACACTATATTAGGAAACTAATAAAAAATAAGTGCTGCTACAAAATGTAAAATGAATAATGAAGAATGTAAAATTAATGTGAAAACTCCTAAAGGAGTTTTTGAAAATAAGTTTTTAGTAATTTGGAACAAATTACATCAATAATTCTACATTCTACA
Organism: uncultured Clostridium sp.; assembly: GCA_934746015.1. Taxonomy (GTDB): domain Bacteria; phylum Bacillota; class Clostridia; order Clostridiales; family Clostridiaceae; genus Clostridium. Next base: position 93,122 of record CAKVEW010000001.1, on the reverse strand, counting down.
TTTTACATTCTAAATTCCTAATTTTGTGGCAGCACAAAATTAATAGGAGGTTTAATATGTTAGAGACAATTAAATCAAAAGAATTAATTAATGAAAAATATATAACTGTTGATGAGGCTTTAAACTTAATTAATAGTGGTGATGTAATAGTTTCTGGCTTAGGTTCAGCAGAGCCAAATAGAATTTTAACAAATCTTCATAAAATAGCTCATAGAGTAAAAGATGTAACAGTTACTACCTGTTTGCCAATGGAAATTGCTGAGTATTTCACTAATGAAAAGTATAAAGACTCATTTAGTATGGATGGGTGGTTTTATACAGCAGCTATGAGAAAAGGGCATAAAAATGGAAATATATCTTTTATACCTAATCATCTTCATTTGGCAGCTGTAAAAAGAATGAATCATAAAAGAACTAATATCTATATGGGAGCAGCAACTCCACCAGATAAGCATGGATATTTATCATTATCTTTAAGTAATGTATATGAGAAGAGAATGATGGAGGAAGCTGATTTAGTAATAATAGAAATTAATAAAAATTATCCAAGAACTTTTGGAGATGTAGAAGTGCACATAAGTGATATAGATTATGTAGTTGAGACTGATTATGAAGTTCCTGAATTACCAGATGTTGAACCTAATGAAAAGGACTTAACTATTGGGAAGTTCATAGCAGAAAGAATTAATGATGGTGATTGTATTCAACTTGGCATAGGTGGAATACCCAATGCAGTTGCAGCATCATTAATGGATAAAAAGGATTTAGGAATTCATACAGAAATGTTTACTACAGGAATGATGAAGCTAGTGAAGTCTGGTGTAATTACAGGAAAGAAAAAGAATTTCTATAAGGGAAAACATGTTGCAGCCTTTGCCCTCGGAACAAAAGAACTTTATGAATTTTTAGATGATAATCCATCAATTATGATAATGGATGGGCATTGGACAAATGATCCATATGTAATAAGTAAAAATGATAATCAAGTGTCAATTAATACAACAATAGAAATAGACTTAACAGGACAATGTGCTTCGGAATCAATAGGAACAATTCAATTTAGCGGAACTGGTGGACAAGCTGATACTGCCATAGGTGCACAGATATCAAAAAATGGACGTTCTTTTATAGCCTTATATTCTACGGCAATGGTAAGGAATAAAGAAACTGGTGAAAAAGAAGAAATTTCTAAAATAGTTCCATTTTTAAAGCCAGGAGCAGCTGTAAGCTTATCAAGAAATGATGTAGATATAGTTGTTACAGAATATGGAGTTGCAGAACTTAGGGGAACCACAATTAAAGAAAGAGTATATAAATTAATTGAGATAGCTCATCCTAAGTTTAAAGATGAATTGTTAATTAAAGCAAAAGAACTTGGTCTGATTTATTAGAAGCAGAGGTGTTAATATGGCATATGTAAATTACAAAAATAAAAACATATATTATGAAGTTTACGGAGCGGGAAGTCCATTAGTAATTTTAAATGGAATAATGATGTCTCATGGAAGCTGGCAAGTATTTGTAGAAGAGCTTTCAAAAAATAATAAGCTTATACTTTTAGATTTTTTAGATCAAGGTAAATCTGATAAGATGGAGGAAAGTTATAAACAAGATATTCAAGTAGAGGTAGTTAAAGCTGTTATAGATGAATTAAGGTTAGAAAAAATAAATCTTTTTGGTATTTCTTATGGAGGTGAAGTTGCTTTGCAATTTGCTTTAAAATATGAGGGGCGTTTAAGTAAACTTATATTATTTAATACTACAAGTTATACAAATCCTTGGTTACAAGATATAGGCAGAGGATGGGTTAATGCTGCAGAAGATAATAATAAAGAAGCTTTTTATAACGTTACTATACCTATAATTTATTCACCAAATTTTTATACTAAAAATATAGAGTGGATGAATAAAAGAAAAGATTTTTTATATAAGGTATTTAATGAAGATTTCCTAAATGCTATGATAAGATTAATAGAAAGTGCAGAAGGCTATGATGTAAGGGAAAACATTGATAAAATAAAGACAAAGACCTTAGTTGTAAGCAGTGAATATGATTTTGTTACACCTCCAAATGAACAAGAATATATTAAGAATAAAATTGAAGATTCAACTTATATTATGATTAAAGATTCAGGACATGCATCTATGTATGAAAAACCAATAGAATTTTTATCTATACTAAAAGGTTACTTATCTATTGTGAATTACACAAAAATAGTATAATATTATTAATGGAAATTTAAGGAGTCACTTGCTCTAAATGGGAATAAAAGGAGATAATGATATGAAATATAATAATGAAACAAGTAAAAAAATAATGAAGGTAGCATTAAAATTATTTTCAGAGCAGGGGTATTATCCTACTACTACTAAGCAAATTGCAGAAGAGGCAGGTGTTAATGAATTAACAATATTTAGACATTTTGGCTCTAAAAGCAATTTATTTCAAGTTACTACAGAGTATTATGTAATTGATTCAAAAATAGATTCTATTTTAAAGAATACCGAGGATCTAAGTTTTGAAGAAGCCATGTTTTTAATTACAAATAGAATATATAAATTATTAATTCAAAATACAAAGCTATATAAGGTTCAAATGAAATTATCAGATAATGAGAAGGACTTTGTAAAGCTTAAGCTTTCTAGAAAGGTTATAAGTATTTTAACAGATTACTTTAAAGGGTTAAAGGAAAATAATAAAATTAAAGGTGAACCAGATATAATGGCTGTAACACTTATAAATAGTTTATTAGGTGCCTTTACAATAGAGATACTAGGAAATTATACAGTTAGTAATATAAAATGGGAAAAACTAGTTGAAGAACATACTAAGCAATTCGTTTCTTTATATAAAGTATAGAAATGAATAATAATTAATCTTATTCCCCAGGGGAAAGATTAATTTTTTTATCAAATATGTAAGTAAGTACTTACAATTATGAAGGGAGAATTATAATGTTAAGATTAGAAAATAAAGTTGCTATTGTTACAGGTGCATCTCAAGGAATTGGAAGATGTATTGCAGAAACCTTTGCAAGAGAAGGAGCTAAAGTAATAGCTGTAGATATGAATAAATTACCTTATGAAAACAATAATATATACGGGTATGAAGTAAATGTTACCGATAGAAATGGAATAAAGGTATTTTTTGATACTGTAACAGAAAAGTTTGGAAAGGTAGATATTTTAGTTAATAATGCAGGAATTACTAGAGATGCATTAATTCAAAAGATGACTGAAGAAATGTGGGATTTAGTTTTAAATGTGAATTTAAAAGGGTTATTTAATATAGCACAATTAGTTGGCCCTCATATGATGGAAAATGGAGTAGGTTCAATAATAAATATTGCTTCTATTGTTGGAGAGTATGGAAATGTTGGACAAACAAATTATGCTGCAACTAAAGCGGGAGTAATTGGAATGACAAAAACTTGGGCTAAGGAATTTGCAAGAAAAGGAGCAAAGGTAAGAGTTAATTCACTAGCTCCTGGATATATAAATACAGATATGATGAAAACTGTTCCAGAAAAGGTATTAGATAATATGAGATCAAAAACTATGCTTGGAAGACTTGGAGAGCCAGAAGAAATTGCAAATGCAGTTTTATTCTTAGCCAGCGATGAGTCATCATATATAACAGGACATAATTTATCAGTAAATGGTGGAATGAGGTTATAGGAGGATATTATGAGAGAAGTAGTTATAGTATCTGCTGTAAGAACTCCAATAGGAAGTTTTGGAGGGAGCTTATCAAAATTATCAGCTGTAGATTTAGGAGTAATTGCTGCTAAGGAAGCTATAAAAAGAGCAAATATAAATCCAAATGAAATTAACGAAGTACTAATTGGTAATGTTCTTGGAAGTGGACTTGGTCAAAATATATCAAGGCAAATCTCGGTAAAAGTAGGAATACCTGTAGAAGTTCCAAGTATGACTTTAAATAAACTTTGTGGATCTGGACTAAGAGCAATTAGTTTAGCTGCTCAAGAAATTATTCTTGGAGATGCAGATGTAATTTTATGTGGTGGAACTGAAAGCATGTCAAATGCACCATATATAATTAAAACAGCAAGATTTGGTCAAAGGATGGGAGATGGAAAATTAATTGATTCTCTCATTGAAGATGGTTTAACAGATGCTTTTAATAAATATCATATGGGAATAACAGCAGAAAATATAGCAGAGCAATGGGGAATAACTAGAGAAGAGCAAGATAAATTTGCTGTTAAGAGTCAAAATAAAGCAGAAGAAGCTCAAAAATCTGGAAAATTTAATGAAGAAATAGTTAGGGTTGAAATACCACAAAGAAAAGGTGAAGATATAATCTTTGATAAAGATGAATATATTAAAGAAAATGTTAATATAGAAAAACTAAGAAAATTAAAACCAGCATTCAAAAAAGATGGAACAGTAACGGCAGGTAATGCTTCAGGAATAAATGATGGAGCTGCTATGGTAATAGTTATGAGCAAGGAAAAGGCAGATTCATTAGGACTTGAACCACTTGCAACTATAAGAGCCTATGGTTCAGCAGGGGTAGACCCTTCAATAATGGGATATGGACCAGTTCCAGCTACTAAAAATGCTCTAAAGAGAGCAGGTTGGACTGTTCAAGATTTAGATTTAATTGAAGCTAATGAAGCTTTTGCAGCCCAATCAATGGCAGTTGTTAGAGATTTAGAATTAGATGAAACTAAAGTAAATGTTAATGGAGGAGCCATTGCATTAGGGCATCCTATTGGAGCTTCAGGAGCAAGAATATTAGTTACATTATTATATGAAATGAAGAGAAGAGATGCGAAAAAGGGATTAGCTACCCTTTGTATAGGTGGAGGAATGGGCACAGCTTTATTAGTAGAAAGAAAATAATTATAGGGGAGATATAAAATGATAGGTAAAACTATAAAGGAAATAAATATAGGGGATAAATCAAGTTATAGTAGAACAGTATCTGAGGCAGATGTAGTATTATTTGGGGGTGTAAGTGGGGACTTAAACCCAGCTCATTTTAATGAAGAGTATTCAAAAGATACTATGTTTAAAGGAAGGATAGCTCATGGAATGTTATCTGCAAGTTATATATCAACAGTTCTTGGAATGCAACTTCCAGGACCAGGAACTATATATCTTTCACAAGAATTAAAATTCACAGCTCCTGTAAAGTTTGGAGATACAATTACAGCTACAGCAGAGGTTATAGAAAAATTAGAAGATAAAAATAGAATTACACTTGAAACTGTTTGTGTAAACCAAAGAGGAGAAGTTGTAGTTAAAGGGAAGGCGGTAGTAATGCCACCAAGATAATATTTAAAATCAAAGGGGAAAGAGATATGGAGCTATTAAATAATATTTGGGATTTAGCAAAAAAAGATATAAAAAGAATAGTATTACCAGAGGGAGAAGAAAGAAGAACTATAGAGGCAGCTAGAAGAATTAAAGATTTAAAATTAGCTCACCCTATCTTAATAGGTAATAAAGAAAAAATAATACAAGAGATGAAAAGCTTAGGCTTAAGCTTTGAAGATATGGAGATAATTGATTTAGAAGATTCCATTAATATTGATAAATATATAAATAAATTTTATGAGCTAAGAAAAAATAAAGGAATAACTATAGAAAAAGCAAAACAAATAGTAAAAGATCCAATGTATTTTGGAACTTTAATGGTTAAATGTAATGATGCTGATGGCCTTGTATCAGGGGCAGTTCATACTACAGGAGATTTATTAAGACCAGGACTTCAAATAATTAAGACGAGAAAAGGGGCATCAGTAGTATCAAGCTTTTTCATAATGGGAATTCCAACTTCAAAGTATGGTGAAGAGGGAATGTTATTATTTGCAGATTGTGCTGTAAACCCTAATCCAACTTATGAAGAGTTAGCAGAAATAGCAATCACTACGGCAGATACAGCTAAAAATGTATGCAAAATTGAACCTAGAATTGCTATGTTGAGTTTTTCTACTATGGGTTCAGCAGATCATGAAATGGTAGAAAAGGTGAGAAGAGCTACAGAGTTAGCTAAAAATTTAAGACCTGATTTACTTATAGATGGAGAAATGCAGTTAGATGCAGCAATAGTTGAAAGTGTTGCAAAGCAAAAGGCACCAAATAGTATAGTAGCAGGAAAAGCCAATATATTAGTTTTCCCAGATTTACAATCAGGTAATATTGGATATAAACTTGTACAAAGATTTGCTAAAGCAGAAGCAGTAGGACCTATATGCCAAGGCTTTGATAAACCTATTAATGATTTATCAAGAGGATGTTCTATTGAAGATATAGTGAATGTGGTAGCTTTAACAGCTGTACAAGCTCAGAATAATTAAAAAGGAGAATTCATAAAATGAAGGTACTTGTAATAAATTGTGGAAGTTCCTCATTGAAGTATCAACTAATAGACATGAATAATTATGATGTTATATGTCAAGGATTAGTTGAAAGGATTGGATTAGAAGGAGCAGTATTAACTCATAAGAAGCCTAATAAAGAAAAATGTATAGTAGAAGGAATTTTTAAAAATCACAAAGAAGCTATTAATTTAGTTCTTGATACATTATTAGATGAAAATTACGGAGTTATTAATGATATAAATGAAATTTATGCAGTTGGTCATAGGGTAGTTCATGGAGGAGAGAAATATTCAAATTCAGTTCTTATAGATAATGAAGTTATAAGTTATTTAGAAGATTGTATAAAACTTGCCCCAATTCATAATCCACCGAATATAATAGGGATAAAAGTGTGTATAGAATTAATGCCAAATACACCAATGATAGCAGTGTTTGATACAGCATTTCATCAAACTATGCCAGAGGTTGCTTATATTTATCCGATAGAATACAGTTTATATAAGGATTATGGTATAAGAAAATATGGCTTTCATGGGACTTCTCATAAATATGTATCACAAAAGCTTGGAGAAATATTAAATAAAGATATTAATGATATGAAAATAATAAGTTGTCATTTAGGTAATGGAGCTAGTATTTGTGCTATAAAAGAAGGAAAATCTATAGATACTTCTATGGGATTCACTCCACTTGCTGGAATAGCTATGGGAACTCGATCAGGTAATATTGATCCATCAATTTCTACTTTTTTAATTGAAGAATGTGGATATACAGCAGAAGAGGCAAATGAATCTCTTAATAAAAAGTCTGGAGTTTTAGGAATATCAGGTGTTAGTTCTGATTTTAGAGATTTAGAAAAGGCAGCATTAGAAGGAAATGAAAGAGCAAAATTAGCTTTAGATATATTCTATTATAGAATAAGAGGACAAATAGCTGCTTATGCTGCTCATATGGGTGGAGTAGATTCAATAATTTTTACAGCAGGAATTGGTGAAAATTCAAGTGTAACAAGAAAAGCTTGTTTAGAAAATATGGATTTTTTAGGAATAGAAATTGATGACAAGTGGAATAATATAAGAGGCGAAATAGTTGAAATAAGTACTGAAGCTTCAAAAGTAAAAGTATATGTTATTCCAACTAATGAAGAACTAATGATTGCAAAAGAAACAATGGAAGTTTTAAATAAGATTTAGCTCTAAAAACTTATATATAAAAAGGATGTAGTGTTGTAGTTTTATTAGTTATTATAATCTAATAAAACCCCCTTAAACCTACATCCTTTATAATTTTATAGTACTTTATTATATTTTTACCATTGATTTGGATAAGCAACTATATGAACTGTAACTGTTTGTCTACCAAAGGCATAGCAATCCTGTAAGGAATTCATATAAAGATCTATTTTATTACCTTTAATTGCACCACCAGTATCTGAGGCAATAGCATATCCATAACCTTCTACATAAACTTTAGATCCTAAAGGTATAACGCTAGGATCTACAGAAATAGTACTTAAACCATTAGGATCTCTAGTAGGCTTTAGGCCCATAGCTGTAAAACTACCACCTGTATAAGCTGTAGCAATCATGGAAAGAGTAGATAAATAAGTTCCACTAGTACTTGTGTTTATTACGGAACTTACATTTTTTTCAAGGTTGCTAGATTCTATTGTAGTAATTTGATCATTAGCTGATTCAATTCCTTCCTGTGCTAAGGCAAGTGCATAATTACTATTAAGTTGAGGAAGCATATAATTTAAATTAGTAAGTGCATCTCTAAGTTCAGAAATAGATGATGAACCAGAATTTATAACAGAAAGTGAATGAGATAATAAATTAACTTCATTTTCTTCAATTATGGCCATTAAGTCATCCTTTTTAGAATTAAGATCTGCTAGAACTATTTCTTGCTCCTCTTTTTTCTTGTTAACTTCACTTAAATCATTTTCAATTGAAATTTTAAGAGTGTTCAAATTATCCTTTTTTTCTTCAACTACTTGAGCATCTGCAATTAATTCACTTTTTTTATCATTAATTTCAGTTACTATTTCTTTATCAATAGAAATAAGCTTTTTCATAGCATCAATTCTATAAAAGAAATCAAATATATTTTCTGAAGTTATTAAGTAAGCAATCATATCAGTAGAAATATTGCTTTTATACATAGATCGCAATCTTTTATCCATGGTTGCTTCTCTTTTTTCAATTTCAATCTTTGCATCTTCTATTTTTTTATTTATATTGTCAATTTCTATTTCAGTAACCTTAATTTCAGAATTGTTTTTTTCTAACTTTAAATTAATACTTTCAATATCATTATTAAGTTTTGCAATTTCAGCATTAAGCTTTAATGCATCAGCATCCAATTGTTCATATTTAACTTTGTTTTCTTGGATTGTTTGTGCTGCTGAAGTATTCGGCTCTGCAAATGCTACTGTTGAAAGATTAAAAGTGAAAGCAATGGTAGCAATAACAGATATCAAACTTCTTTTCATCAAAGAATCCCACCTCCAATAAATTTTAAGATACTAGATTAATTATATTCTATATACTACAATAAATAATTATTTTTAGCAAGTTAGTGAACTTTTTTGATAATATAAAATACATTCAACATAGTATATTATTTTATTAAGAAGGATATGTATAAAAAATTAATTAGTTGAATTATAGAAAGAAAAAGAGCTGTGATGGCAGCTCTAAATTCTAATATTAGATTAGTAAAGATTAAAAGCGTTTATATAAAAATTACTTAAGTAATTTTACTAGTATAGCTTTTTGAACATGAAGCCTATTTTCTGCTTCTTCAAATATAGTATTTGAATGCATTTCTAATATTTCTTCAGTAATTTCTTCTTCTCTATGAGCAGGCAAGCAGTGAAGGACTATTGCATCATCCTTTGCTAGTTTCATAAGCTCTGAATTTACTTGATATCCTTGAAAGGCTTGAATTCTATCTTCAGCTTCTTTCTCTTTTCCCATACTAGCCCATACATCAGTTATAATAACATCTGCATCAATTACTGCTTCCTTTGGACTATTTACTATAGTAAAGTTTAAATTATTAGCTTTAGCAATTTCAGTTCCCTTTTCAATATAACTATCTTTAATCATATATTTATCCGGAATAGCTAAAGAAATATTCATTCCAACTGTTAAAGAGCCAATTAATAAGGATTGAGCCATATTATTTCCATCACCAATATAAGCTACTTTTAGATTATCTAAAAGATTTTTACTTTCCCTTATAGTCATTAAATCAGCCAAGACTTGGCAGGGATGTTCATCATCAGTTAATCCATTAATTATTGGAATGCTAGAAGATTCAGCTAAGACATTAACTTCTTCTTGAGCAAAGGTTCTAATCATAATACCATTAAGATATCTTGATAAAACTCTAGCTGTGTCTTGAATAGGCTCCCCACGACCTATTTGTAAATCATTAGAACTTAAAAATAAGGGGTAACCACCTAGCTGGTACATACCAACTTCAAAAGAAACCCTAGTTCTTGTAGAAGATTTTTCAAATATCATTCCAAGAGTTTTACCCTTAAGAAGTGGGTGATCAATTCCATGCTTTAACTCGTACTTTAGCTGATCCGCTAAATTTAATATATCTAAAATCTCATCTTTAGATAAGTCCTCTATTTTTAATAAATCTTTATTCATAAATACCCCCTGATTTAAATGTAGAATGAAGAATGTAAAATGTAGAATTGTTGAAATAATTCAGCTAGCTGAATTATGAAATTTTATAAACTCTGTAAGAGTTTATTCATTAATTATACATTGTGTATTACGCATTTTACGCAAGCAATACGTTCTATCATTCTTTCATTTTGATTTTGTGTTAGCAAAAGAGAAGTTTCATTCATTCATTTTTTCATTTTTACAAAACTCTGTAAGAGTTTTCACCTTAATTATGCATTGTGCATTACGCATTATGCATTGAAATAATTGTTGCTTCCAATATTTCTACGGCTTTTTCTATTTCTTTTTTTGTAATTATTAGTGGTGGAAGTAGTCTTATTACATTTTTACCTGCAGTTAAGACTAATAAACCATTTTCTAAAGCTTTCTTTTGAATTTCTGATGAGGATTCACTAACTTCGATACCTATCATTAGGCCTTTTCCACGTACATCTTTAATTAATGGAGATTTTATATTTTTTAATAAGTTCATCAAATATTCTCCATTTTCTTGGATTTCTTTTAATTTCTTTTCAGTGCAGATAGTGTCTAAAACAACTAAGGCACCTGCACATACTACTGGGTTTCCACCAAAGGTTGTCCCATGATCTCCTGGATTAAATACTTCAGATAATTTTTCACTACACAGAAATCCTCCAATAGGAAGACCAGCACCAAGGCCCTTTGCAACAGTTACAATATCAGGTTGTACATCAAAATATTCATAGCCAAAGATTTTTCCTGTTCTGCCAATTCCACATTGTACTTCATCAAAAATTAATACAATATCCTTTTCTCTACAAATTTTATAAATCTCATTAACAAAGTCTCCAGAAAGAGGATTTACACCACCTTCTCCTTGTATGGATTCCATCATAACAGCACAAACATCATCAGATAATTTATCTCTAAAATCTGAAATATTATTAGCTTCAAAATAATCAAAGCCTTCAGGAAAAGGAAAGTAGTAATTATGGAATTTATCTTGACCTGTAGCAGTTAAAGTAGCTAAAGTTCTTCCATGAAAAGATTTATTCAGAGTAAGAATTTTATTTCTATTTAACCCATATTTATCAAAACTATATTTCCTAGCAAGTTTTATAGCACCTTCATTAGCTTCAGCACCAGAATTACAAAAGAATACCTTGCTCATTTTCGATTTTTCACTTAATTCTTCAGCAAGTTTCAAAGTATTTTCATTTAAAAATATATTAGATATATGCTGTAAATTACTAGCAGTATCAGTTATAGCCTTAAGCCAATCAGCATTGCCATAGCCAAGACTATTAACACCAATTCCACTAGTAAAATCTATATATTTATTTCCTTTATCATCAAAAAGATAAGTTCTATCACCCTTAACTAAATTTACAGGAAGATAAGAATAAGTTGACATTAAAGGTAAACTGTTTTTCATATTTAAAAGCCCCCTTTTATAAATGTAGAATGTAAAATGAAGAATGTAGAATTATGGATGTAATTTGTTCCAAATTACTAAAATGTAAAAGCTCAAGATAAAAGTACAAAATTATGAATAAAATTTTGAATTAATTACTAAAAATATATCTATTTTAAAAACTCCGTTAGGAGTTTTATCATCAATTTTACATTTTACATTCTACATTCTTCATTAGTGTGCGATAGCACACTAATAAATCATTGTTCCTATTCCTTCTTTTGATAGAAGTTCTAGTAAGATTGAATGTGGTAATGTTCCGTCTATTATATGAGATGTTTTAACCCCCATTCTAATAGCTTCAACGCAGCAGTCTATTTTTGGAATCATTCCACCTTGAATTATTTTATCTGCTTGAAGTTTTTTGACTTCATGTAATCTTAAAGTTGAGATTAATGTAGATGGATCTGTAGTTTCTCGCATAAGTCCTGGAACATTAGTTAAAAGTAATAACTTTTCTGCTTTTAGTGCAGATGCTATCTTTGATGCACAAATATCTGCATTTATATTGTAAGTTTGAGAACAATCTTCACTAATAGCAACAGAGCCTATAACAGGAATATAGCCAGAATCTATAGCATTATTTATAATCTTTGTATCAATTGATGTTATTTCTCCAACGAAACCTAAATCAACATCACTTTCTAATTTTTTTGCTTTAATAAAAGATCCATCTATTCCTGAAAGGCCAATGGCTTTTCCACCAACACTTTCAATAAGAGAAACAATATTTTTATTTACTTTTCCACCTAATACCATTTGAACTATTTCCATAGTATCTTTATCTGTATATCTAAGTCCATTTATAAACTTACTTTCTTGTCCTATTTTATTTAAGAAATTAGATATATCTGGGCCACCACCATGGACTATTACAGGCTTTATTCCAACACATTGAAGAAGTACAATGTCTGTGGCAACACTTTCTCTAAGTTCATTGCTTGTCATTGCATTTCCACCATATTTAATTATTACTATTTTTCCAGCAAGTGATTGTATATATGGAAGAGCTTGAGTTAATACTTTTGCATGTTCTTTATAATTCATTTTCATACCTTCCTTTAACTTCTATAATCTCCATTGATTTTCACATATTCATAACTTAAGTCACAGCCCCAAGCTATAGATGAATGTTTACCACTATTCATATTAATTAAAATCTTTATTTCATCTTGGAGTAAAATTTCTTTTGCTTTAACTTCATCAAAGGGAAGTCCCATTCCATCTTTACAAATATCAATTTCTCCAATAGAACTTTTAAAAGATATATCAACTTTATCAGGATTAATATTTACACCTGAATAACCAAGAGCACATAAGATTCTGCCCCAATTAGCATCACTTCCAAAGATTGCAGTTTTGACTAAAGGAGAATTTATAACAGCCTTTGAAAGTATTTCAGCATCTTTTTCGCACTTACAATTACTAACAACACATTCTATAAGCTTAGTGGCACCTTCGCCATCCTTTGCAATCATCTTAGCTAGAATAATATTTAATTTATTTAAAACCTCAAGGAATATATAATAATTTTTATCCTTTTCTTTAATTTCATCATTCTTAGCAAGTCCATTAGCTAAAACTAATACCATATCATTTGTGCTTGTATCACCATCTACGCTAACTCTGTTATAGCTTATCTTAACACTTTCCTTTAAGGCTTCATTTAACATTTCTCCAGATATACTTAAATCTGTAGTAATGAAAGAAAGCATAGTACCCATATTTGGTTCAATCATTCCAGAGCCCTTAGCCATTGCCCCAATAGTTATAGATTTATCATCTATAGTAAATTTAAAGGCTAATTGTTTTTTATAAGTGTCAGTAGTCATAATTGCAGTAGCAGCATTATCAAAACCTTCTTTAGATAGTCTATCAGTTAACATAGGAATTCCATCTTTAATAGCATCTATATTTAAAGGAACACCAATAACTCCAGTAGAAGCAACTAAGACATCACTTGCCTTTAGTTTAAGAGCCTTCCCTTGAAGTTCAGTCATTCTCTTTGCTGTCACTAATCCATCTTCACCATTACAAGTATTAGCATTTCCACTATTTATAATGATTGCTTGTGCTTTTTTATTTGATAAATGCTCCTTAGTTATATAAATAGGAGCCCCTTTAACTTTATTTTTAGTATAGACACCAGCAGCATTTGCTGGAACAGTTGAATATATAAGAGCTAAATCTAGCTTTAAATTATTTTTCTTAAGACCACAATGAATCCCTGATGCAAGAAAACCCTGTGGTGCAGTAATACCTTCATTAGATAAAAAAATCAAAATAAAACCCCCTTAGTTTAATTGATAATGCATAATTCATAATGCATAATTGTTGAAATAACTCAGGCAAGCTGAGTTATGGAAATTATAAATTTCTACGAAATTTAATCCTTAATTTATTTGAATAATATTAATAATTGATGGTGAGAATTTAACTGGGTGATTTTTTTGAATAATATTATTTTAGATAAAAGTTTTCAGTTTTCTGTTTCATCAATTAATTATTATAGAAAATCAATTAAAAATAATGAGTATATACTATTAAACCAATTTTTAAAATCAGCTACTTCTATTGGTGCAAATGTAAGAGAAGCATAACATGCTCAAAGTAAGAAAGATTTTATAAATAAAATGTATATTGCACTAAAAGAGGCAAATGAAACTGAATATTGGTTAAAGTTATTAAAAGAAAGTAATAGTTATAAGCTAAATGATATAGAAAGTTTGTTGAGTCAATGTATCGAAATAAATAAAATATTATTTTCTCTTATAAAAACCTCTAAGAAAAATTTATAACTGTTTATAAAATAATTCGGTTTATCTTAATTTTATTTCGATTTTGCGAATGCAAAAGAGAATCTTCATTTTTTCATACCCACTTTGCTTAAGCAAAGTGGCTTTTCATTCTTTCATTTTCCAAAACTCCGAAGGAGTTTTCACCCTAATTATGCATTACGCATTATGCATTATGCATTATGCATTTAATCCGTGCATTATGCATTCTTCTCAGAATTAAACTAGTTTCCAAAGGAAACTAAGTTCAATCCTTCGTTCTCTTTAAATCCCATTATGATGTTCATGTTTTGTATAGCTTGTCCGGCTGCACCCTTAACCATATTATCTATTGCACTTACTATTATTATCCCATCACCTCTATGGTTTAGATGAAGAGAAATATTACAATTATTTGTATATTTAACATCTTTAATAGAAGCTGTATCTCCTAGTGGTAATACATTTACAAAGAATTCATTTTTGTAGAAGTTTGTATATATTTCATGAATTTCTTTTAAGTTTAGGTTACCTTTTAAGTTTTTATTTGGATTACAATAGATTGTTGAAAGTATTCCTCTGTTAATTGGTAGTAGGTGAGGAGTAAAGGTTACTTGAACTTTTTCTTCAGCAATTGCAGATAGACATTGTTCTATTTCAGGAGTGTGTCTATGTGCACCAATACCATAGGGTGAGAAGTTTTCATTGAGTTCTGGATAATGGGACTTTAAAGTAAGACCTCTACCAGCACCAGTTGCCCCTGATTTTGAGTCGCAAATTATATTATTAACATCAATTAAGGAATTTCTAAGCAGAGGCATTAGTGCAAGTTCTATAGATGTTGGATAGCAACCTGGATTAGCTATTATTTTGTATTCCTTAATTTTATCTCTATTAAATTCTGGCAATGCATATATACTTTCTTTATGAAGATTTTTATATTTATAATCTTTTCCATACCATTTTTTATAGTCTTCTTCATTTTCAAGTCTAAAGTCTGCTCCAAGATCTATTAAAATTTTATTTTCTTTATTAACTAATTCTGCTATTTCTTCACTTAAACCATGTGGAAGAGCAGCAAAAATAACATCACATTTATTTATTACATTTTCTTGTTTTTCACATATTAAATTAGTTACTCCGTAAAAGTTTTTATATATAGATGAAATTTCTTCTCCTTCATAACTAACGGAACTAATGGCTTCTATTTTCACTTTTGTATGATTTAATAAAAGTCTTAATAATTCAGCACCTACATATCCTGTTGCACCAATTATTCCTACTTTAAGCATTTTACTGCCTCCTTAGTTTTATTTATTGATTCTAATAGTAATTCTAATTGTATCTTAACTGAAGAAGAGCTAGGTCCACCAAAGACTTTCCTTTCCTCCACACAATTTACTAAATCTATTGCTTCATATATATCATCTTCAAATATAGGAGAGAAGCTCTTAAATTCTTCTAAATTAAGATCATCAATTGCTATATTTTCTTTTATACAATGAAGAACTATTGCACCAACTATTTCATGTGCTGTTCTAAAGGCTAATCCCTTTTTTACTAAATAATCTGCCACATCTGTAGCATTAGTAAAGCCTAATGAAGCTCCTTTTCTCATATTTTCTTTTTTTACTTTTAATGTGTTTAGCATGCCAGAGAAGGTCTTAATAGAAAGACTTGCTGTATCTAAGGCATCAAATAAGGCTTCTTTATCTTCTTGCATATCTTTGTTATAAGCTAGAGGTAAGCCTTTCATAACTGTAAGAAGTGTAATTAAATCTCCATAAACTCTTCCAGTTTTTCCTCTAACTAATTCAGCTACATCTGGATTTTTCTTTTGTGGCATTATACTACTGCCTGTACTATATTCATCTGATAATTCTATAAAGCTAAATTCATTAGTAGCCCAAAGAATAATTTCTTCAGAAAATCTTGATAAATGCATCATTATCATAGATAAAACTGAAAGTGCTTCAATAGCATAATCTCTATCTGATACTGAATCTAAACTATTTACTGTAATTTGTGCAAATCCTAAGTCCTTTGCAATCATATGTCTATCTAGATTGTAGGTAGATGTTGCAAGAGCACCACTGCCTAAAGGCATTTCATCTAATCTTTTATAACAATCTAGAATTCTGCTAAGATCTCTTTTAAACATTTCAGCATAAGCTAGAAGGTGATGGGCAAAGGTTATTGGCTGGGCTTTTTGCATATGAGTATATCCAGGCATTATTGTGTTTATATTTTCATTTGCCTTCTTATAAATAACTTCTTGAAGATTAATAATATCTTTTGACAGTTCTATTAAAGATTTTTTTAGATATAATTTGGTGTCTAAGGTTACTTGATCATTTCTACTTCTAGCTGTATGAAGTTTTTTTCCTTCATCACCAATATAGTAAGTTAAAGTTCCTTCAATAAAACTATGAATATCTTCTGAAGCTTCATCTATTTTAATTACTCCATTTTCTAATCTACTTAATATTGTTTTTAAACCTGCTGCAATTTTTTCACTATCTTCCTTTGGAATTATATTTTGTTCACCAAGCATCTTTACATGGGCTAAACTACCTAAAATATCTTCTTTATACATTCTTGAGTCTATTCTTATTGATGAATTAAAATCATTAACCAAAGAATTAACTCCTTTTTCAAAACGTCCGCCCCAAAGCTTCATAATTATTTACCAGCTTTCTTTTGAGATTCAATCATTTTTGATCTTACTGTAATAGGTAGTCCAAATAGATTTATAAAACCTGCTGAATCTTTTTGATCATAAACAGCATCTTCTCCAAAGGTAGCATATTCTTCACTATATAATGAATAAGGAGAGGTCATACCAGCATTAACAATATTACCTTTATATAATTTTAGTTTAACTTCTCCAGTTACAGTTTCTTGAGTTTTATCTACGAAAGCAGATAATGATTCTCTAAGAGGAGTAAACCATTGACCGTTATATACTAAGTCTGCAAATTTTAAAGCTATAACTTCTTTATAATGAGCAGTTTCTTTATCTAAGCAAAGTTCTTCTAAATCTTTATGAGCTTTATATAAAATAGTTCCACCAGGTGTTTCATATACACCTCTTGATTTCATTCCAACTAATCTATTTTCAACCATATCCATAATTCCTATGGCATTTTCTCCACCAATTTTATTAAGCTTTTCTATTAATGTAGGACCATCTAATTCTTCACCATCTAAAGCAACTGGAATTCCTTTATCAAATTTTAAAGTGATGTAAGTTGGAGTGTTAGGTGCTTTTTCTAATGTATTAGATAGCTCTAATATTTTTTCATAATTAGGTTCATTAGCAGGATCTTCTAAGTCTAAACCTTCATGACTTAAGTGCCATAGGTTTTTATCCTTGCTATAATTAGTTTCATAGCTTATAGATATAGGTATTTCTCTATCTAAAGCATATTTGATTTCTTCTTCTCTTGATTTAATATCCCAAATTCTCCAAGGAGCTATAATATCCATATTTGGTGCAAAAGCCTTAACAGCTAATTCAAATCTAACTTGGTCATTACCTTTTCCAGTACAACCATGACATATAGCATCAGCACCTTCAGCTAAAGCTATTTCCACAAGTCTTTTCCCGATTATAGGTCTTGCAAAAGAAGTACCAAGTAGATATTTACCTTCATAAACTGCATTAGCTTGAATAGTGGGGAAGATATAATCTTCTACGAATTCTTTAGTTAAATCTTCAATATAGCATTTAGATGCTCCTGTTTTAATTGCTTTTTCTTCTAAGCCTACAAGCTCATCCTTTTGTCCAACATTTCCAACTACAGCAATTACTTCACAACCATAGTTTTCTTTAAGCCAAGAAATTATAATTGAAGTATCAAGACCTCCAGAATAAGCTAGTACAACTTTATTATATTTTTTCATATTTAATAGCCCCCTTTTTTAGTAGTAAGTAAAAACTACATTTAACTATGTTAATAATTATACGCTTGTATGTATAATTATGCAACAACTATTTTAATATTTATGCAAAAATTATGTATATTCAATGAATAAACTTTTATATTATGAAAAAAGAGTTTATAAATATGTACAAGCTTATGTTGTTAAATATTTATTATATTGTAAATAAAGAGAGTAGTGATAAACTAAAAAAGCTCATACAAAACAATAGTTTGATTTTATATAAATATAAGAAATATTATTTGGAAATATATGTTATAATAAGTTGTAAGTTTATTAATTTTTTTATAAAAAAGGGGAAAGAGTGTATGATGTTTTCATCTAAAATGTTTATATTTAGTTTTATTTATATAATTTTTATATTAGCTTTTGCAGGTTTATGTATATATACATTAATACTTTTAATAAAAGCTCTAAAAATTTATATTAAGAACAATTCTTAACAGGAGTTTGTGAAAATTATGAATAAGATGTGGTCAGAATTAAATAAAATAATGCAACTACAATTAAAGAAAAAAGAAACCTTTAGTATAGGAATTGATACCTTATTAACTTTGAGAAAAGAATTGATGGGAGAAATAATTCGATTAAAAGATGTCTTGAGCAAAGATGAATTTTCTGTAATACCTTTTATAAATGAAGATGGGTATCATAGTAAAACCATTGCTTATTCTTTGTATCATGTATTTAGAATTGAAGATATTGTATCTAATTCTTTAATTAGAAAGAAGACACAAATATATTTTGCTAATGATTATCAAAATAGAATGAAATCACTAATTATAACAACAGGTAATGAATTAATAAAAAAGGAAATAGCAAATTTTTCATCTAAACTGGATTTAAATGAATTATATAAATATATTCTTGAAGTGGATAAATCAACTACAGAATTATTAAAACAGTTAACATATAAGGATATGAAAATTAAAATGACAGAAGCAGATAAAGAAAGACTTTATGCATTAAGGACAGTAAGTGACAATGAAAACTCAATTTGGTTAATTGATTATTGGTGTGGTAAGAATATTCAAGGGCTAATTCAAATGCCATTTTCAAGGCATTGGATTATGCATATTGAAGCTATTCTACGGATTAAGAATAAAATACATGTAGGTTAATAAATTGAAAATAAAACTTTCTTAAATATGGATTTTTATTTATTAGTGTAGGATTAATATGTATATTTTTGCAATAATACTAATTTTATTAATTATACTTATTATATTTAACACTGCATATTATATACCTAATAAATTAAAGGAACAGGAAGAGAAGCAGGCACTGTATATTAAAGAATTGTATACTAGATTAAATAGACTTGAAAGTAAAATAGATGAAATAAGAGATATGGAAAAAAGAGATAGTTAGCACTTATTATAGAGGTGAAGTTTATGAATAAAGATGATGATAAAAAACATTGGAAATTAGGAGTGTTTTACTATAATCCAGATGATCCTTCTGAATCTGTTGAAAGAAAGAATGGATTAGGAAGTACAATTAAAAAGAAATTATAGTTGCAAAAGATAAAGATAATAAAATTATAGGTTGGTTAAGATATAGTTATTTTTGGGACAATACTCCTTTTATGAATATGCTTTATATAATTGAAAACTATAGAAATAAGGGCATTGGCAAAGAATTAGTCATATTTTGGGAAAATGAAATGCAGAAAAAGGGTTATAAGTTTCTTATGACATCCACCCAATCTAATGAAGAAGCACAGAATTTTTATAGAAAATTAGAATATAAGGACTCTGGCAGTTTATTATTACCTAATGAGCCTTTAGAAATAATTTTTATTAAAAGTATATAGTTAAATAATTAAATTTAACTTCTATAAAAAGTTTGGATTTACATATAATCAAAATAACCGTTTTATAGATATAAATATAAATCTATTATGCATTAAAACATATACAAATTATGGTTTGTTCCATATATAATTAAATTATATTAGGTAGTTAAATATTAAATTACTGGATAAATTAGAATTTGGAGGGTAATCATGAAAAAATGGTATGATGAGGAATATGAATTTGAGATTGAGGTAACAGGATTTCTTCGTAGCGACCACACAGAGCGATATTGCCGAAATGGTGAGGAAGTAGGAGATAAGTATACTTGTACATATGGATGTCCTGTAAATACATGTGGTCAGGGGATCTGTTCCAAAGTAATGATGATTATGTTTCCAATCATGGAGGCTGTCAGAAGTGGTGGAGATTTAGAAAACATAGGTGGTGATGGGAAATATAGCAAGGATATTGTATGTCCAGATGGGTGTGTTATGTTTAGGCTAAAGGCAAAGAAACTTGGAAATGAGAATTTTTACAAGGGGAAGTTCTTTGATTGATTTTAGCATCTATTATCTTTAGCTTTAAAATAGGCAGGAACGTATAAATTCAAGTTTATAGATTAAATTTAATAACTACTTTTAAAATATTACAGTAAAAGAATACTTAAAATTGCAAGGAACGTTCATAATTCCGAGGAATGAGGAATTATTTCCTTCAGTTTATATATGACTAATGAAAGAGCGAGATTATATTGATGTGACTTGGAGCCTGCAAGGTCACAATACTTATAACTTAATATCAAGGTAAAGGAATATTTAAGTTAACATGATATGTTCTTAATTCTGAGGAACGAAGAATTATTTCCTTTAGTTATTTGAAAAAAGTATGAATATAATACTGCGATGACTTGGAGCTTGCGACGGAATAAGCAGCATTATATTCATGCTTTTAGAGTAGGTTTTTTAGGTTAGGCATTTGTAAGTCTCTCAAGTGTTCTGCCGTTGAACGGAGAGAATGAAGAGTTGCAAGAGATTCAGCTCTATCCTCACCTCTAATATAAAGAGATAACTTCAAAGCATCATTTTTTAACATATCATAATCAACATGATTTAAATATATAGCAGGAACATCAGCCTTATCAATTATTAAATCAATTAAAGCTACAGAATCATCATAAGCTTTATCTTCATCATAAGAATTTAAAAAGTCTTCAATAACATCACATTTAAGAATAATTTCATTACATAGGGTAACAAATTTATTATTTAAGAAAAATAAACAAATAACCAAGGCTATAAAAAGGGAAATAGATATATAAGTATTTTTCATTAACTTCTCCCCTTATCTTTATGAAGTTGATATATAAATCTTCCATTTGTATCAGTCATAGCAATTAATACATCTTTAATTGAATTGACCTTATGTTTTTTTAGTTCATTTACTATCCATTCATCACCTTTAGAAGAAGAAGTTAATGCATTTCTATTAAACTCTCCATCCAAAATATATATTATTGGTAATTTTGGCTTTTGATTATTAGAGCTATTAGAATTACTTGAATCACCAGAGGAAGAGTTATTATTTGATGTAAGAAAAGACATTTTCCCATTGTTTTCTAATATCCCATACTCTATTTCACTTAAATCAAAATACCCTGCAAGGCGTATTTCTTCCATAAGTTCATCTAAGTTAATTTGTTGCTTCTTTAATGAATCATATTTTATCTTGCCCCTAGCAATTAAAATACAGGGTTCCCCTTCAAGTATTTTTCTTGCTTTTTGGCTTTTAAGTTGTAGTAAAGATAGTATTGTTTTTATAAATAATAAAGTAACTATTGGTATAACACCTAGAATTAAAGGTAATCTAGTATCCTGCATTGGTAAAGCTGCTAAGTCTGAAATCATAATAGTAATTACAAACTCATAAGGTTGCAATTCTCCAATCTGTCTTTTTCCCATTAGCCTTATAACTAGAATAACTAAAGCATAAAGAAAAACTGTCCTTAATAATACAATAAACATTTTAACACCTCGCATAAGTATTATTTGTTTTATGATAATTTTTATACTTGTTGGAATAAGTATGTAGTAATTTTGCTTAATGAGTATATAATATTAGATAGAAGGTTTTGAAAATGACAACATAAATGGGTATTACGGAGGTAGATATGAGTAAAATTAAAATAAATTATGAGGGTATTAAATTTGAAGTAGATAAAGGAATTACCTATAAAGAGTTTTTAGATAATGATTTAAAGATTAATCCTTATGATATTGCATTATGTAGATTAAATGGAGAATATTATGAGCTTTTTAAACCTATAGAGGAAGATGGAAGTTTAGAGCTTATATATTTTTGTAATACAAAAAGTTCAATAGGATATAAAATTTATAATAGAACATTACAATTTATATTTATAAAAGCTTCATTAGATTTATTTCCTAATTCAACTATAACTATAGAACATAGCATAGGAGAAGGTGTATTTGGAGAAATCCATAAAGCAGAGGCTTTAAATGAAGAAGATTTGAAGAAAATTAAAGAAAGAATGTTAGAACTTATAAATAGGGATATTCCTATTAAGAAAATAAAAAAGAAGAGAGAAGAAGCTATAGAAATATTTAGAGGCTATGGAATGGAAGACAAAGTATCATTACTTAACCACGTAGCTTTTGAAAATGTAAGTTTATACGAATTAGATGGAAGGTATGATTATTTCTATGGTCAAATGGCTTTTTCTACAGGAGTAATAAAAGCCTTTGATTTAATGTACTATGATCCTGGTTTTATATTAATGTCCCCAAGACAAGATAATTTGAATATAGTTTCAGAGTTCAAGGAAAATAGAAAGTTATCTCAAATTTTCTTAGAAAGTGAAAGATGGTTAAATATTATTGGAGTAGGTGAAGTGGGTTCTTTAAATGATAAAGTAGATAACCATGAACTTAGAGATTTAATTATGGTTTCAGAGGCCCTTCATGAAAAGAAAATAGCTCAAATTGCAGATATGATACATGAAAGAAAAGAAACCAAAGTAGTATTAATAGCTGGTCCTAGTTCATCAGGAAAGACTACCTTTGCCAATAGATTATCTGTACAGCTAAGAGTCAACGGATATATACCAATTCCTATATCTTTAGATGATTATTTTGTAGATAGGGAGCATACTCCAAAAGACGAAAATGGAGAGTATGATTTTGAAAGTATTTATTCATTAGATTTAAAATTATTTAATTCACATTTAAGTAGTTTATTAGAGGGAGAAGAGATAGAAATTCCAAGTTTTAATTTTAGAACTGGGGAAAGAGAATGGGAAGGTAAAAAACTTAAATTACCTAATAATGGAATAGTATTAATTGAAGGAATTCATGGGTTAAATCCAATGTTAACTAAATCTATTTTAGATAAGCAGAAGTTTAAAATATATATATCAGCCTTAACTCAATTGAATCTTGATAATCATAATAGAATTGCAACTACTGATATAAGAAGAGTTAGAAGAATAGTAAGGGATTATCTATCAAGAGGATATGGTGCTGAAGAAACTTTAAAAATGTGGCCTTCAATAAGAAGAGGAGAAGAAAAAAATATTTTTGTTTTCCAAGAAGAAGCAGATGTTATGTTTAATTCAACATTAGTATATGAGCTATGTGTATTAAAGAAATATGCTTTAGAAGAGTTAGATAAGATAAAGCCAGATAGTAAAGTTTATTTATTAGCAAGCCGTCTTAAGGCATTTTTAGGATTCTTTAAGGAAATTGATAAGGATTTAGTTCCTACCAACAGTATTTTAAGAGAATTTATTGGTGGTAGTGACTTTTATAAATACTAAATATAAATTATTAAAAATAAAAAACAATATATAATTATTAAGTGAAAAAGCTATTATTTATCAAGTAAGTTTGAAAATAGTAGCTTTTTTTATTTGATTTTTTTACAGAGATTAATACTTCTTTTCATTCGACTATTACAGAAAATATTTTTATGTTAAAAATCACATAAATTGTGAAAGTTCTCGACTTTAATCACTAATGAGCAAAGTGCTTTAAAGCTATTGTAAATGTTTAAATAAAAATATAAGATAAGAGCACAAACTATTTTATGTAAAATTATGGAAGGGGATAATTTATGAAAAAGTCAGGGCTTATGGAGAGTATACAAAGATTTGGGGCAGCAATGTTTACACCGGTGTTATTATTTTCTTTTGCAGGTATAACGGTATCATTAGCAATTTTATTTAAAAATCAAGACATATTTGGTCAGCTAGCTAATACAGATGGAATGTGGTACAAAATATGGTACATCATTGAACAAGGTGCATGGACTGTATTTAATCAATTACCTTTATTATTTGTAATTGGATTGCCTATTGGACTAGCTAAGAAAAATAATGCTAGAGCATGTTTAGAAACCTTGGTCATCTATTTGACTTTTAACTACTTTATTAATGCCATGTTAACTTTATGGGGATCTTCATTCGGTGTAGATTTTACTGCTGCAGTTGGCGGAATGAGCGGATTAACAAATATAGCAAGTATAAAAACTTTAGATACTGGAATGATAGGAGCTATATTAATAGCAGGAATCTCAGTTTATCTACACAATAAATTCTTTGATACTGATCTACCAGAATGGTTAGGAGTATTTAAAGGATCTTCATTAGTTGTTATAGTTGGATTCTTTGTAATGCTTCCAGTAGCTTTAATAATGTGTTTAGTGTGGCCTAAGATTCAAAGTGCAATAGGAACTCTTCAAGGAACATTAACCAATTCAGGGGTAGCTGGAGTTGGTATATATACTTTTCTTGAAAGAATATTAATACCTACTGGTTTGCATCATTTTATATATACACCATTTGTTTTTGGACCAGCTGTTGTTGAGAATGGAATAGCTTCATATTGGCCACAACATTTACAAGAATTCGCTACTTCAGCACAAAGCTTAAAATCAATGTTCCCAGAAGGTGGATTTGCTTTACATGGTTTATCAAAAGTATTTGGATGTACAGGTATAGCTTTGGCTATTTATTCAACAGCTAATAAGAATAAAAAGAAAATTGTTGCAGGACTTTTAATTCCAGCTACTTTAACAGCTGTATTTGCGGGAATAACAGAGCCATTAGAATTTACATTCTTATTCGTAGCACCAGTATTATTTGGAGTTCATTCAGTTTTAGCAGCACTACTAGCAGCTACATCATATGGATTTGGAGTTGTTGGAGATTTTGGATCAGGGCTTATAGACTGGGCTGCAAAGAACTGGTTACCTCTATTTAAATATCATTCAGGAACTTATATAACACAAATTGTAATCGGTTTAATTTTCACAGCAATATACTTCGTTGTATTTAGATATTTAATATTAAAGTTTAATTATAAAACTCCAGGTAGAGAAGATGAAGAAAAAGAAGTTAAGCTTTATAAAAAATCAGATTATAAAGAAGCTAAAGAGTCTAAGGAACAAACAGCAGCTACAAAAGAAGATAAAAGAGATTATAAGGCAAGAAAGTTTCTTGAACTTCTTGGTGGAAAAGAAAATATAGAAAATGTAACTAATTGTGCGACAAGACTTAGAATAACAGTAAAAGATGAAAGTAAAATTGCAACAGTAGACGAATTTAAAAATGCAGGAGCACATGGATTAGTTGTAAATGGAAAAGCAATACAAGTTATAGTTGGATTGTCAGTACCACAAGTAAGAGAAAGATTTGAAGAATTATTATTATAAATAGATAAAAATAAGTTTAAGGAGGAGAAATTTATGAAGAAGTTTTCAATTGTTATAGCGGGTGGAGGAAGTACTTTTACACCTGGAATAGTATTAATGCTTTTAGAGAACTTAGACAAGTTCCCAATTAGAAAAATAAAGTTTTATGATAATGATGAAGAAAGACAAAAAACTATAGCTAATGCTTGTGAAATAGTTTTAAAGGAAAAAGCACCAGAAATTGAATTTGAAGCAACTGTAGATCCTGAAATAGCATTTACAGATATTGATTTTGTTATGGCACACATAAGAATTGGGAAATATGCAATGCGAGAAAAGGATGAAAAAATTCCGTTAAAGTATAATGTATTAGGTCAAGAAACTTGTGGTCCAGGGGGAATTGCTTATGGAATGAGATCAATTGGTGGAATCCTAGAAATAATTGACTATATGGAAAAATATTCACCAGATGCTTGGATGTTAAACTATTCAAATCCAGCTGCAATTGTGGCTGAAGCAACTAGAGTATTAAGACCTAAATCAAAAATATTAAATATATGTGATATGCCAGTAGGAATTGAAGAACATATGGCAAAAATAGTTGGATTATCATCAAGAAAAGAATTAGTTGTTAGGTATTATGGGTTAAATCATTTTGGATGGTGGTCAAGCATAACTGATAAAATGGGGAATGATTTAATGCCTCAAATAAAAGAACATGTTTTAAAATATGGATATAACGTTGAAACAGAAGAAAATCAGCATATGGATGCAAGTTGGAATGATACATTTGCAAAAGCTAGGGATGTATTAAAGGTTGATCCAACACATTTACCAAATACTTATTTAAAATATTATTTATTCCCAGATTATGTTGTGGAGCATTCTAACAAAGATTACACAAGAGCTAATGAGGTAATGGCAGGAAGAGAAAAATTTGTATTTAGTGAGTGTAATAAGGTTATTAATCAAGGAAATACAGTTGGATGCTATATGCATATAGATGAACATGCTTCATATATTGTTGATTTAGCAAGAGCAATTGCTTACAACACTAAAGAAAGAATGTTATTAATAGTTGAAAATAAGGGATCTATAGTGAATTTTGATCCAACAGCAATGGTGGAAATTCCTTGTATAGTTGGTTCAGATGGACCAGAATCACTTTCTATAGGGGAAATTCCAAGGTTCCAAAAAGGGCTTATGGAACAACAAGTTGCTGTTGAAAAATTAGTCGTAGAAGCATGGATAGAAAAATCTTATCAAAAATTATGGCAAGCAATTACTTTATCTAGAACAGTTATAAGCGCAACAGTAGCAAAAAAAATATTAGATGATTTAATTGAAGCTAATAAGGGATATTGGCCAGAACTTAATTAATAAAATGAGAAAAGTAGTAAAATTTTACTGCTTTTCTTTTTTCATAAATTTTAAAGTGGTAAAATAAATATATATTATAATATTGCATTGGGGTATTAATATGAAATTACAAGAAATAATAAATAGGAATTATTCAAATTTGAATGATAGTGATAGGTATATATTAAACTATATTTTAAATAATAAGGAAGAATGTATTAATATTGCTATAGACAAGTTAGCGTGTAAATGTAATGTATCAAGAACAACCATATTAAGATTTACTCAAAAGTTAGGATTTAAAGGATATAGTGAATTTAAAGTTTTTTTAAAATGGGAAATTAAAAAAAGTATTGAAGTTGAAAATGATTACTCAGAAAAATTTTATTTTGATATAGAAAATAATATAAAAAACTTGAAAGAAAAAGATATGACAAGGATTTGTGAAATAATATATAAGTCAGAAAGAGTTTTTGTATATGGAACAGGAACAGCTCAAGCAACTATAGCTAAAGATATGAAACGTATATTTTTATCTATTCATAAATATTTTTATGTAATAGAAGGAGATACAGAGCTGAAAATGCTTATGTCTAGTCTAAAACCTAGTGATGTTTTAATAATAATTTCTTTATCTGGTGAAAGAGATTATTTAATGGAAATAGCTAATGAACTGATTTCAAGAGGAATTGAATATATAGCTATAACAAAGCTCAATAATAATAAATTAGCTCAAAAAACGAAAAATAATATTTATGTAACTACATCTATTATAGATTTAGGCAATGGAAATACTAATGAGTCTATGGTTCTATTTTCGATAGCATGCGAAGTTTTATTTAGAGAATATTTAAATTACATAAATGAAATTTAAATAATTTACAAAGTTGTGGAACTAATTTTTAAAATGAAGTTATAAATTTGAAGTTATAAAAGAAAAAGTATTCTTAAGTATAAAAAGCATGAAATAGATAAGATTAAACTTATAAGAGAAAATTCAAAGAGTATTTATGTTGAATTAAAGAAGAATAAAAATAAATATAAATTATATTTTAAAGAAAATCCATATTTAATAAAAATATATAATTTAAGCTTAATTAAACTTTTTAATTAATATAGATATTTACTTAACCGCACTATATAATAGTGGTATCAAAATATATTTAGACTAAAGGAGACAAATCATGAGTAGCATGGGTGTTTTTGACATATTAGGTCCTATAATGATTGGCCCTTCATCATCACATACTGCAGGGGCTGCAAGACTTGGAAAAGTAGCAAGAACTATAGCCGGTGATGAAGTTATTGAAGTAACTTTTTTATTACATGGTTCTTTTGGAAAAACCTATAAGGGGCATGGAACAGATAGAGCATTAGTTGCAGGAATAATGGGAATGGAACCTTCGGATGAAAGACTTAGAGATTCTATAGAAATCGCAAAGGAAAAGGGAATAAAAATTACATTTGAAGATGTAGATTTAGGAGATTATCACCCTAATACAGTTAAGTTTTTAATGAAGCTTAAAAATGGAAAGAAATGTGAAGTTATAGGTTCATCCATTGGTGGTGGAAATATTGAAATAGTTGAAATTAACGGAAATGAAGTTAAGTTTACAGGTTCATATTCAACCATAATTACTTCTCATAAAGATATTCCAGGAACTGTAGCAAAGGTAACCAATCTTTTATATGATAGCGATGTTAATATAGCATTTTTATCTTTAGGAAGAAGTCAAAAAGGGAAAAATGCAACTATGACTTTTGAAGTAGATAGTAAAATTTCGGAAGATTTAATTGAGAAAATTAAAAAAGTAGAAGGAATAGAAAAAGTCATACTTATTAATAAGATAGAGGATGGTGAGTAGCTTGGACATAGCAAGATCAGGAGAAGAACTTATTAAAATATGTGAAGAAAATTCTATTTCTTTAAGTGAATATGCCATTAGAAGAGAAATGGAAGATAGAGATGTAACAAGAGAAGAAGTATTATCAAAAATGCATAAAACACTAGAAGCAATGAGAAGTGGAGCAACAGAAGCAAGAGAAAAAGAAGTTTATTCTGTTAGTGGGCTTATAGGGGGAGATGCATATAAGGTACAAGAATATTTAAAAAAGGGAAAATCATTAACTGGAGACACTATGGTTTTAGCTATGGCAATGGCTCTATCATCATCAGAAGTAAATGCATCCATGGGTAGAATAGTGGCTTGTCCAACAGCTGGTTCTTGTGGAATACTTCCAGCAGTAATATTAACAGCAGGAGAAAAACTTGAAAAAACTGATGATGAATTAGTAATGGCTTTATTTGCATCAGCAGCAGTTGGAATGATAATTGGAAGAAATGCTACATTTGCAGGAGCAGAGGGAGGTTGTCAAGCTGAATGCGGTTCTGCATCAGCAATGGCAGCAGCGGCAGTAGTTGAAATGATGGGTGGAACTCCTAAAATGTCTTTAGATGCAGGTGCAATAGTATTTAAAAATGTATTAGGTCTTGTTTGTGATCCAGTAGCAGGTTTAGTTGAAATTCCATGCGCAAAAAGAAATTCATCAGGAGCTATAAGTGCATTATGTACAGCAGATTTAGTTATGGCAGGTGTAGAATCTAAAATACCTTTTGATGATGCGTTATCTGCAATGTATAAAGTAGGAAGAAGTCTTCCACCTTCATTAAGAGAAACTGCTCTTGGAGGAGTGGCAGTAACAAAAGCTGGTCTAGAACTTAGAAAAAAAGTCTTTGGAGACAACTAAAATAGGTAATAAGTAAAAAGTAATAAGTAATAGGTAATAGTGAAGAAGTAATAATTAATAGCTTAGCTAGTTTTATTACGTGAAACAAAACATATAAAAGTGTTTTTATAATATGATAAATTAAAAAGTTCAGCAAGTTTTGCTGGGCTTTATTTTGTAATTGTTTTAAATTATGTCTCTATTCGCACATATAAATTGTAAGTGCTATTTTACTTTTTTACTATATAATTTATTTCTTTTAAAAAATAAGCAATTAACAATTTGGAATATTCCAACAACTATAAATATGAGAGGTATAAGTATCCAAAAACTTAATGATTTAATTGTTTCTATTAAAGACATAGTGGTACCATTTTGAAATAGCATTATGCCAATTCCTATTATCAAAAATATTGCACCAATATAAGTGCCTATAATGTCAAATTTAAATTTGTCAAAATAACCAGATATACTTAATGCAACTAATACAAAAGTAAGTGATAATAGTACGAAGAATGCACCAATAAAAATCAAAATATTTTTATTATTAGTACCAATGAGTACAGCTTTTTCAGGATTATCAGGGTTATATTTTACTTCTCGAATACTATTTTCATTGGGGATATAATTTGTTCCATAATCAGTTGTAATTGAGTATTCTTGATCATCAACTACATAAATATAAGTTAATTTATATGTAGTTCCGTGTTTATCGCTTTTATAAATATCATAATGATAAAAATATCCTGTAGTAGTTATGTATTTTTTAGTTTCCTTATTTAAATTATAAGTATCTCTAATTCCAAAAAACAACATTGATATTCCAGCTAAAAATGCCACTATGACTAAAAAAAAGCTTACTATGATGTTGAAATTAAATCGTATTTTTGGTATAGAAGTATTAGAAATCTTATTTGTTTTAAATAAATATTTTTTGATTAAAACTATTCCTATAATCCAAAATGGTATCGATAATAATAGAAGCATATAATTTTTACTTGTAAAATTTCTATAACACCACAAAATTAGAAAACCAAACAAAAATGATAATAAACTCAAAATAAATATTTTATCAAATATCTTAACATAGTTTTGTTTTTCTATAATCATGAACATATTTTTCCCTAATATAGAAAAACTACAAATTAAGAATGGAATTAGAATAATCTTTCCATTTGTCGTTTTATTAAATAGATAAATTAAAAATATTGTAATAAGTAGTGAATAAATAAATCTGCTTATAAAAATACTTTTATTTTTCATAGTATCAACCAGCTTTCAAATTTTTATTTATTACTCATTTACTAGTTATATAATTAATATAGATAGATAGTAAATATTTCAAATTGAATTTTAAAATATATTAAAAAGCACTCCATCCAACAAAGAATAGTTGTGCATTTAAAATACTTCATTTATTAATTCTGCAATTCTTTCATTTTTTAATTCAGCTCGGCTGAATTATTACCTAAATTCTACATTTTACATTATTCATTTTTCATTTCTTTTAAGTATTCTTCACCATAAGCATGCATAGCTTCTAACACAGGCATAATCTTCATGCCTATTTCAGTTAATCCATATTCAACCTTAGGTGGAATTACTGGATAAACCTTTCTATAAAGGAGCTTGTCTGCTTCCAAGCTTCTAAGTTGATTTGTTAGCATTTTTTGTGTAACATTAGGAAGATTCCTTTTTATATCACCAAATCTTAAGGGACCATTTACAAGATACCAAAGTATTAGAATTTTCCATTTTCCTGAAATAAGTTTATGAACTAAAATCATTGGGCAAATTTCATGTGTATCATTATTATTGTCATTATTATTTAAATAGCAATCTTCATGTTTATCTGAAAATTTTTCCATATAATATCTCCTTATAAATAATTTAGAGAAAATGATAATCGGTATCAATTTGTATACTATGTATAAAAAAAGTGTCTACTTGTAAATTGATAATTTATAAACTATCATTTACTTATATTATAACAAATAGGTAAACATTACAAAAGTGTTTATATGGAGGGTAAAATGAATAAAGTACTATATATAAAGGCAAATATAAAGCCAGAGGGTCAATCAAGAACTTTTAAAGTAGCAGATGGATTCATTGAAGAATATAAGAGATTAAATCCTGAAGATGAAGTAACAACTTTAGATTTATATAAGGAAAATATAGATTTCTTAAGACCAGAAGATTTAGCATCAGTTTTTGGTGAAAAAACTCCTGAAAGCAAAAATCATCCAATATTAAAATATGCATATCAAATGGCTGAAGCTGATAAAGTTATTGTAGCTGCACCAATGTGGAATTTAGGAATACCAGCTATACTTAAAGCTTATTTTGATTATGTAAGTGTTACAGGTATAACATTTAAATATACAGCTCAAGGTCCAGTTGGAATATGTAAGGCTACTAAAGCTTTAATAGTTTCTGGTAGAGGTGGAGACTATTCAAGTGAAATGGGAGCACAATTCGAAATGGGAGAAAGATATTTAAGAACTATACTTTCATTCTTTGGAATTAAAGATATCAAAAGTATAGCAGCTGAAAATCTTGATGTTATTGGAATGGATGTTGATAACATAATTTCTACTTGTATAGGAACAGGTAAGGATATTGCAAAGGACTTTTAATAAATCTTAAAATTACCATTTAAAAAAGTAGAACCTTATGAATAGTATATATTTTAAAGTAAATACTAATTTCGTAAGGTGGTGATTTTAATGGATAAGAACCCAAGCATAAAATGTACAGTTCAACAATGTAAGTATAATAATAATCAAGAAAAGTATTGTACATTAGAGATGATTCAAGTTGGAACTCATGAACAAAATCCAACTCAAGTACAATGTACAGATTGTGACTCTTTTGTACTAAAATAAGTAAAAAAGAAATGAGAAATTTTTAATTTCTCATTTCTTTTTTTTAGAAAATATTAATTAATAAAATGGTAAAATCAATTTAATTGGGATTAAATAAGATAATTAAGGGTAATTTTAAACATTAAGGATAAAATATAATAAAATTACTAAAAATAATAATTGACATTTTTAAACTACAAAAGAAATGCTCTAGGAGTAGATATGGAACAAATAGAGGTTATTATTGAAGCTTTATTAAAGGTAAGTATAAGTAAATATATATTAGCTCTACTAGTTATTATAGTAGCTTTATTCATTGATAAATTTATAATAACTAAAATATTTGACTATTCAATTAGATTAGTGAAAAAAACAAAGAATTATGCTGATGATAGTTTAGTCAGGGCCTTAGAAAAACCTATTAAATTATATATAACTTTGTATAGTATATACATTTCCTTAAAAATAATAGATTTTGATGGATTAAAGTTAAATTCAGTTACAAGTGATAGATTAAAAAAAATATTTATAATTATAGTAATATGTTATTTCTTTTATAATCTTACATTGGAAAACTCTTTGCTTTATAAAAAGATGAAAAAAAATAGTATCGTTTTTCCTTTCATATCTATAATTATAAGGTTAGTTATTGTAATTATTGGAGTAAGTATCATTGCAAGAGAATTTGGATTTACAGGATTTATAGCTGGTCTTGGAATAAGCGGAATAGCCTTTGCCTTAATGGCTCAAGATGCATTTTCCAACCTTTTTGGAGGAGTAATTATAGTATTAGATAGACCTTTTGCAATAGGGGATTGGATACAAACCTCCAATTTAGAGGGAATAGTTGAAGAAATAACTTTTAGAAGTACAAAAATAAGAACTTTTTCTATGGCAGTTGCTACAGTTCCAAATTCAAAACTTGCTAATGAGAATATAATAAATTGGAGTCAAAGAAGTTTAAGAAGAATACATTTTAAATTTACAATTAGGTTCGAAACACCTATTGAAAAAATAAAAATTTCTTTAGAGAAGATAAAAAAGCTACTTAACAATCATGAAAAGATAGATAAGGATTTAATAATTGTAAGTTTTAATGAATTATCTACTTATGGATTTGGAGTTTTTATATATTTTTATACTAATGAATTAAGATACGTAAAATATGAAGCTCTAAAGGAAGAAATTAATATAGAAATATTAAGTATACTTAGAGAAGAAGAGGTAGAATTAATGTTTTTAAATCTAAACTTTGGTGAAGGGAGTTTACATAAAGATAATAATTGCGAAGCTACTTGTTCAGAATTAGAATCATTAAGAAATATAACCGAAGAAGAAAGAGGAAACAGGTAACGTGATGTGCACAATTCACTTTATACAATGCATAATGCGTAATGGATAATGCATAATATTAAATGAAAGAATGAGAAAATGAAGAATTAAGGTAGTAATTTGTTCCAGATTACTACCTTAAAATTATAGTTAAGAATCTATTTTTTTTGAAGATTTATAATTGATTAATTTTTTTTAATTAGGGTATATTATTTCTATTTCTTGTGGAATTATATTCCAAATAAATGTATAATAAAAATATATATTATTACGCGATTGTATTTATTTGTTCTTTAAAATAATTGGGTGGGGTAAGTATGATGTTTAAATATTTGTATGTAGAGTGTAAAGTTAAAGGATTGTTTTCAGATGCAAATCATAGAGAATTAATTGATAAGTATGCATCAGAAGGTTGGAAATATATAAATGCAATACCGTCTTCTTTCTATGTAAATAATGGTCAGCCCAAAACTTTTGATTTAATCTTTGAAAAGAGAAATGATGAGCAGTCTTAAACTATTATCATTTAAATTTGAGTATATAAGGAGAGATTATATGAATAGGATTAAAAAAATTGGCATTATATCACTATTTTGTTGCTTAATACTTGGTATGGTGATTTTTACTTCAAATTCAAAGTTATATGGAAAATGGTATTTATATAATGGTAATGATATAAATACAGATTCCAATATATGCAAACAATTAAATTCAAAAGATTATATAGAAATTTCAAAAGGAACTATGGAAACCTTCAGAAGTGATGGGAAAAATGGTATTTCTGAAATGAAGGTACTAGGGAGCAAAATACAGGCTGGAGATGCAGTATATAAGTATCATATAAATAATAATGGCGAATATAAAATTTTATTTTTAGAATTAATAGGATATGAAAATCCTCATATGAAAAAAACAGTTGAAAATGGTGAAAAATTTATATATGTATTTGATAAAAATATTAATTTTGAATAATTAAATATTATTTTGTGCTAAAAAACAATCTTAAACTATTACGAATTAAAGGATGCCTTGGGCATCCTTTATGTTATGCACATTTTAAATCTTAACACCATAATAACTTTCTTTATTAAATTCCCAACAAAAACCTTCTGGCTATTTTAGACTTTCTTAATATCTTAGAAAAAGGTATACAAAGTAATCCTATTGTAAAGTTTGAAATAAAAAATATTGTGTAATTTGTTACCTTAAATATTTTAACTAATACCACCATTGATATTACCTGAAAAAACCATGAAAAAATATATATATCCATAGAGCATTGTCCTAAATTAACAAATAACTTTTTAATTGCTTTACTTATTCCTGTGTTAGTATACAAATGTTGTATTATCAAAAAAACAATTATAGTAATAAGTAAATTAAACCAATTAATAATAATATAATTTAT
The DNA here is from genome assembly GCA_934746015.1 of uncultured Clostridium sp. Classification (GTDB taxonomy): domain Bacteria; phylum Bacillota; class Clostridia; order Clostridiales; family Clostridiaceae; genus Clostridium. Next base: position 57,707 of record CAKVEW010000001.1, on the reverse strand, counting down.
ATATGTTTCTTTATTTAAAATTACCGTATAGACTATAATTACTATAAAACTACTTATTATTGTTATCCAATTAAAATATTTCTGTGTAATTCTATTTATATATAGAAACTTTTTATAGTTTTTTGCAACGTATTTCCCTATCATATAATAAATGAGATACCTGCATAATTTATTTATAGCAAACAAATAGATACTAGTAAGGTTCAACAAGCTAAATACTATTAAAAATAGTATTACATATTTATCATTAATCTTATTTACTAATGTTGTTAATATGCTAATAAAAAATAGTACATATAAAAACCACAACGACCCCCTCACTGCTAGTTCAGGATAGAACAAATTATTCTGAATAATACCACATATATAATTCGATGAAAAGTCTTTATTAATAACTATTTCCTTAAGTATAATTAAAATATCTATTAATATAGATATTGATATAAATGGCAACATTAATCTCATAAATTTTAATTTAACATAATTAAAATATTCTTCTTTAGAATTAATATCATTCCTTATAGAATCTAAGAAGCCAGATATTATAAAAAATAATCCCATATGAAATGTATATATAGCCTGAACAAATATTTCATAGATAGCAGGTCTATAAATAAATGAATCTGTAGCTGCATGTCCAATCAAGACCAAAAAGATTGCAACCCCACGGGTAAAATCTAATAGTGATATTCTCTTTGCCGTCTCTAATGTATTCATAACAACTGTTCATCCAATGTATCTCTTATGAATGTAGGAAAGAATTCAGTTAAATCAGAATGATTCACATATTCCTTAATGTCTTTAATTGTATTAATACCCAAATTATCTAAATGATAAACTAAGTGCTTAATATCGCTATCATACGTTTCCTCATTTATTGAATAATGAAGATATATCAAGTTATTGTTATGTTTATTTTCATCTATTTTTATTCTCATAACTTCATTTAAGTATTCAACTGAGGACTTTTCAATATCTCCCATTATATAATTTAGTATATTTTGATGTCCTGGCAAATTTAAATAATCTCCTAACATATACTGAGGAGCTCCACTTATAATAATGCTATTTTTGATACTTATTCCAAAATACATTGCAGCATATCCACCTTTGCTAGAACCTACGAATATGCTTCTTTTTATACTTAATTTTTCTATTACTTGATTTATTAACAAATTAACTTGGTCTTTAATTGCAAAATCTTTGTTTTTACCTAAATAATATGCTCCCCTATTGTCAAACCCAAAGTCATCCAATATAAAAAGCTTATTACATTTATATTTATCCAATGTTCTTACATAATTATATCTTGCTGGTTGTCCCACTTTAGTACAAGATGTAAAAACAACTATTAGATCTTCTGAACTTGAATAAGTATTTAATACATATTTAACGTTATAATTTTCTCCTTTAAAAACTCTTTGCTTAAAACTAATCATATACTTGGACTTAAGCAAATCAACACCTTTATTAATTTTATTTAACATATAATCCTCCATACCCATTTTCTAAAAAGTATATCAAATTTTCCCATTATTATCAAATTAATGTATGGAAAATATGGAATTTAAAAAGGACCGAGTTACTCAGTCCTTTTGGTTCGTTATATGAGTTCTTTTAAACTATTATCATTTAAATTTGAGTATATAAGGAGAGATTATATGAATAGGATTAAAAAAATAGGCGTTATATCATTAATTTGTTGCTTAATACTTGGTATGGTGATTTTCACTTCACATTCAAAGTTATATGGAAAATGGTATTTATATAATGGTAATGATATAAAGACAGATTCCAATATATCCAAACAATTAAATTCAAAAGATTATATAGAAATTTCAAAAGGAACTATGGAGACCTTCAGAAGTGATGGGGAAAATGGTATTTCTGAAATGAAGGTACTAGGGAGCAAAATACAGGCTGGAGATGCAGTATATAAGTATCATATAAATAATAATGGCGAATATAAAATTTTATTTTTAGAATTAATAGGATATGAAAATCCTCATATGAAAAAAACAGTTGAAAATGGTGAAAAATTTATATATGTATTGGATAAAAATATTAATTTTTAATAATAAAACATTTCATAATTCCGAGCTCGAGAGGAATTATTTCCTTTAGTATTAAAGATGTTCAGTATCAATAGATAAAAAATATAATGATAGTGTGACTTGGAGCTTGCGACGGAACAACTGGCATTATATTTTTTATCTATTTTACTAATAACAGTGGTATAATTTAATTATTAAGTAAATTTATGAAGGGTAATACAAATTAGGTGATAAAATGGAAAATAATAAAAAGAAACTTATGCAATTATCAACTAGGTGTGGATGTGCAGGAAAGTTTACTCCAGATGATTTAGCTAAAGTGTTAAAACATATTGAAGTTAGTGAAGATGAAAGAGATCCTAATTTACTGGTAGGCTTTGATAAATCAGATGATGCAGGGGTATATAAGATTTCAGATGAATTAGCTTTAGTGCAAACTGTAGATTTTTTTACACCAGTTTCTAATGATCCTTATACTTATGGACAAATTGCAGCAGCTAATGCTTTAAGTGATGTTTATGCCATGGGAGGAAAACCTTTAACAGCTTTAAATTTATCATGCTTTTCAGCAACTATTGGAGCTGATATCTTAGCAGAAATATTAAGAGGTGGAGCTGATAAAATAAGAGAAGCTGGAGCAACTATTGCAGGTGGACATACTATTACAGATGAAGAAATAAAGTATGGAGTATCTGTAACAGGGTTAATAAATCCAAATAAAATTATATCTAACTCTGGTGCAAAGGTAGGAGATAAGCTTATATTAACAAAGCCTTTAGGTTCTGGAGTATTAACTACAGCACTAAAAATAGACTTTATTACAGATGAAGAATTTAAAGAAGCAGAAAAAGTTATGTCAACTTTAAATAAAATTGCATCAGAAGAAATGCAAAAAATAGGTGTAAATTCTTGTACAGATATTACTGGTTTTGGATTTATTGGGCATTCATATGAAATGGCAGCAGGAAGTGAAGTAGCTTTAGAAATAGATAGCAAAAAGATTCCTGTTATGAAAAAGGTAAAAGAATTAGTTAAAGAATATTGTTTACCAAGTGGTGCATATTCAAATGAAAAGCACTTTGAAAAATGGGTAAATTCTATAGATAATATTGATGATGCAACAAGATTAACTTTTTTTGACCCACAAACTTCTGGAGGTTTATTAATTTCAGTAAGTGAGGATAAGGCAGAAGAGTTATTAAATAATATTAATAGTAGAAGTGAAATTAAAGCAGAAATCATAGGAAGAGTAGTTGAAGCAAATAAAGATAATAAGCCTATTAATATAATTTAGGAGAACTTTTGTGTTAGTACATGAATTATTAGAGCTTAAGGGAAAAGATATAGTTTCCATAGTAGGTGCAGGTGGGAAAACCACATTAATGTTTTTATTAGCTAATGAATTAAAAAACAATAATGTTTTAGTTACAACTACAACTAAAATTTATAAACCAAGGGAAGAAAAAATTAAATACTTAGGATTAAAAAAAGACGGCTATGGATTTTTACAAACTAGTACTGAAAATGGAATATATGTTTATGGCAATTATGTAAATAATGAAGGTAAATTAGTAGGACTAGACTTAGAGGAGTTAGATTATTTAAAGGATAGTTTTGATTATACATTAATTGAAGCAGATGGATCTAAAAAGAAATCTTTAAAGGCTTGGAATGAAAATGAACCAGTTATTTATAAGGATACTACTAAAACTATAGGAGTTTTAAGCTTAAAAGCTTTTGGAATGGAAATAAAGGATGAAAATATTCATAGACTGAAGGAATTTATAGATTTAACTAATAGTAAGGTGAATGAAAATGTTAGCCTTGATATATTAATAAGTATTATATTTAGTGAAAATGGGTTATTTAAAAATTCAAAGGGAGAGAGGATACTATTTCTTAATGCAACTGATACAGTTAAAGAAAATACATTACACTTGTTAATTGATAAAATAATAAAGGAAAATAATAAAGTAAGACTTTTGAGTAAAATTATATATGGAAGTTTAAAAGATAAATCTTTTAATTATATTAAGTTGTAATAAAAATGGTAAGGAATATGAGAATGGATTATATAGTTGTAAGAGGGGGAGGCGACATAGCCTCTGGAAGTATACAAAAGTTATATAGAAGTGGGTTTAAGGTGATAATACTAGAAGTAGATAAGCCAACAGCAATAAGAAGAAATGTGGCTTTTAGTGATGCAGTTTATAATGGAGAAACCTCAGTAGAAGGAATTATAGCCATAAAAGTTAATAATATAGATGAAATAAAGAAAGCTCATAAAAATGACTTCATACCAGTAATAGTTGATCCAGAAGGAAAGATAATAGAAGAAATTAAGCCCTTAGCAGTAATAGATGCTATATTAGCTAAGAAAAATTTAGGAACAAATAAGTCCATGGCACCAATAACTATAGCTTTAGGACCAGGATTTAATGCAGGTGTAGATGTAGATATTGTTATTGAAACAATGAGAGGACATAATTTAGGTAGATTGATTTTTGAAGGATATGCTAAGCCTAATACTGGTATTCCAGGTGATATTGGAGGTTACTCAAAGGAAAGAGTAATTTATAGTGAAGCTGATGGTGTAATAAAAAATGTAAGCAAAATTGGAGATATTGTAAAGAAAGATGATGTACTAGCTTATATTGGTGCAACTGAAGTTAAATCACCTATTAGTGGACTATTAAGAGGATTAATAAAAGATGGTACATTGGTTTATAAAGGATTAAAAATAGGAGATGTAGACCCTAGACTTAAAGAAGTTGAAAATTATACAACTATATCAGATAAAGCCAGAAATATTGGAGGAGGAGTTTTAGAAGCTCTTTTGATGATGAAAAATATTAAGAATTTATGAGAGGGTAAATAAAATGGATGAGCAAATTTTATTCGAGATTTATGAGGCAATAAAAAATGGAGAAAGTGCTGCACTTGCAATACTAACAGATGATAGTGGTTCATCTCCAAGAAAAAAAGGATCTTCAATGGCTGTTTTTAATAGTGGAAGGATACTAGGCTCAGTTGGAGGAGGAAAGGTTGAATTAACTATAATAGAAAAAGCAAAGGAAGCAATAGCTAAAAATGAAAGCATATCCTTTGATTATGTTTTGAATGAATCAGGACTAGGAATGGCTTGTGGTGGAGCTGTAAAGGGATATATAAAGGTCTTTACTCCTAAGAATAGACTAATTATTGTTGGAGGAGGACATATAGGGGAAAAGCTTAACAATATAGGGAAAATACTTAATTTTTATACAGTTATATTTGATGATAGATTAGAGTATAAAGATGAAGAAAGACTTAAATCTGCAGATGAAATTATAATAGGAAATATAGAAGAAAATCTTGATAACTTTAATTTTAATAAAGAAGATTATGTTGTAATAGTAACAAGGGGACATTTAACTGATAAAGAAGCTTTAAGATCTGTAATTAAGAAGGAGACTTCATATACAGGAATGATAGGAAGTATAAAAAAAGTTAAAGGAATAATGCAGGATTTAATTGAAGAGGGAGTTTCCGAAGAAACTTTGAGAAAAGTATATGCCCCAATGGGATTAGATATTGCATCTAGTTTACCAGAAGAAATTGCATTAGGAATACTTAGTGAAATTTTACTTTTAAAAAATAATGGCTCTTTAAAACATAAAAATGAAGTTAAAAGAGTTTGGGATAATTAGTATAAAGAATTTAAATAGAGGTGATAGTATGAATATTATTGATTGTAAGGGATTAGCTTGTCCTATGCCAGTAATAAAAACAAAAAAATATTTCGATTTAGAAGATTCAAAAGAAGCTTTAGTTATAGTAGATAATGAAGTAGCAAAAAATAATGTATTAAGGTTAGCTAAAGGAATTAATTTAAATAGTAGTTTTATTGAAGAAGAAGGATTATATAAAATACAACTTTCAAGAGGAGAGATTAGTGGTGTACAAGCATCTAAAGGAATGGAAGAATCAGTAGATAATATTCCTACATCTTCTGCACCAACAATATTAGTAGCTACTAACCTTTTAGGAAATGGTGATGACAAGCTAGGGGAAACTCTAATGAAAGTATATATTAATACCCTAGCAGAATCAGAAGTTCTTCCAGAAAACTTAATGTTTATAAATGGAGGAGTTAAACTAACTTGTACAGGTTCAGATGTATTAGATAGTTTAAATGCAATGAAGGAAAAGGGAGTAAATATAATAAGCTGTGGGGCTTGCTTAGATTTCTATAATTTAAAGGATGAACTTAAGGTTGGAGAAATAGGAAATATGTATCAAATTATAGATCTTATGAATAGAAGCGGAAACACTATAAAGTTATAGTTTTGAAGTAAGAAGTAATAAGTAAGATACATTGCTAATAAGTGAATATTTTTATATAATATAGGTAATAAATTAAACAAATGATAAAATAGCTATAGAGGAAAAATATAATGGAAAAGACATTAAAAGAATTAAATTTAGAAGATGATTTTCTATTTGCAAAAGTAATGAGTGATAAGAAAATTTGTAAAGAGTTTTTAGAAAAGCTTCTTGAAATACAAATTGAAAAAATAGAAATACCTGAAAATCAAAAGACAATAGATTTACTATTAAAAAGTAAAGGTATTAGATTAGATATATATGTGAAGGATCAGAATAATACTGTATATAATGTAGAGATGCAACGTGGTAAGCATAGAAATCTTCCTAAAAGATTAAGATATTATCAAGGGAATATTGATTTAGACTTAATAAGTAAGGGAGAAGATTATAGAAAACTTGCTAAAAGTTATATTATATTTATTTGCACTTTTGATTTATTTGAAGTAGGAAGACACAAATATACTTTTGAAACAGTATGTATAGAAGATAGTAGCATAAAACTAAAAGATGATACTAATAAAATTATTTTAAATACTACAGGAGTTGTAAGAGATTTAAGTGATGAACTTATTGATTTTTTAAAGTATGTAGAACATTCAGATGATAAAATTGCAGAGAAATCTACTGGAACTTTAGTTAAAAATATCCATAAGAAAGTTGCTGAAGTTAAGAATAATCCAAATGTGGAGGTGGAATTTATGACACTTTTAGAACGTGATAGGGAAAAACTTGAAGAAGGTATTGAACTTGCAAAGAAGGTGTTTAAACTTCTAAGTAAGGGTGAATCTATAAGTAATATAGCAAAAATATGTGAAATCTCTGAAGAAAAAGTTAAAGAAATAATAGAATAGAAGATTTTAATAAAAGTAAGAGTGTCTATTTAGTAGGCACTCTTTTAATTGATTTATTTAGGTGCTACAAATGAAGAGAAAGTTGCTGATATTGCTAATAGAAGAAAGTTGTTTGAAGATATAAAGTTAGGGGTTTATTTTATAGAACATAATGGACAGCCAATAGGCATGGCCAGATATAGTGGAGAATCTAAAAATTTCATTGATATCACAACAGTTTATATTCAGCCTAATTATAGAGGAAGAGGTTTTTGTGAAAAATTAATGTTGTATATGATAGATAATATTATTACTTCTAATAAAATACCAGTAACGCAAACTTCATCATTAAATATTGTTGCAAGAAATACTTATGAATCCTTGGGACTTATCAAGGAATATGACTATTTATTTGAATTTATATCGTAAATATAATCAGAAAAAAATATAAGAAGATAAATAAATGATAAATATACCTAGAGAACAAAGTTAATATTGTCGACTAGGTATATAATATTTATTTCATTTCTTTAATTTTTTTATTGAACTTTTCATAAAGCTTAATCATATCTTCTTCAGTAGAGTATTTAGAAACCTCATCAATTGGAATCCATTTTACTCCGCTGTTTTCATCTTCTTTAATAGTAAGATTATCATTTTCATCAGCTTCTAAAAGATAAGCTACTGATAAATGAAGATGTGAAGCAATATTTTTTCCTCTTTTAATATGAGCAGGTACAGGTAGTACATCTAAAGAAAATATCTTTTCATCTAAAGCCTTAATATGTTTAACTCCTGTTTCTTCTTTAGCTTCTTTAATGGCTACATAAAGCAAATCTTCATCTCCATCTGCATGCCCACCAGTCCATGACCAAGAATTATATATATTATGATAAATCATAAGAACTTTAGTCTTATCTTTATTTACTATATATCCAGAACTAGTTATATGAGCTAATGGATTTTCTCTAGTAAGTAAATTATTAAAGTTGTTAATTGCATATAATATAGCTTCTTTATCAGCAGCTTCTTGTTCATTATATGGAACATATTCTTTTATTTCTTCTATCCAATTCATAATATTCTCCTTTTAGTTTAAATATTTAATTATCATTATATACCAATATTTATGAAAAGACTATTAAGAAAAATAAGGCACATATAAAAATGCTGTCGAATAATATGTATTAATACTATTTGTATTGACATCAATATATTTCAGGATGTAAGAGAGGAAAACAATAATGCAAATTGGTATAAGAGCATTAGACGAGAGCTTAAACTTGCAGAAAATAAAGCAACCTCTTATACACTGTATTAATATTTCTTCAAAAAAGTTAGAAGAAAGTATAATAAACTATAATGGTAAACCGATATTTGCCAATTTATTAAACGAATATTTAGAATTAACTTCTAAAGCTAACTCCTTACTAATATATCTTGAGGACTTAAATGAAGATAAAATTGAAGCAATAGAAAAGTCAATAAGAATTGCAAGAAGAAAAGGAATACCTGTAGTTTTGGATATACTAGGAGGAAACATTTCTTTCCCAGTAAAGGAAATGGCATTAAGATTTATAAATAGATATAATATAAATGTTGTCACAGGAAGGGTTGAAGAATTTAAGGGTCTAGTATTAAAGGATAAAACTTTAATTGAAGAAAATAAGTTTAATAATAAATTAAGAGAAGATAATTCCTTTAGAATTAGTTTAAGAAAGTTTTCAAAAATTAATAATACAATCTTAGTGATAAAAAGTGATGATTATTATTTAACGGATGGATTTAGTGAATTCTTTATAAGTAGATATATAGAGGACTATAATAAATCCTTAGATATTGAAGCTATGTTAAATGGACTAATTTCTGTTGGAGTTGCATCTGCAAGTAATACTGAAGAAAGGTTTATAAGCGTCTTAGTTGCTATTATGACTATGGCAGTAAGTGAAAAAAAAGCAGAACAAAAGAGTTCAATTTATAGTGAAAATATAAGTTTAAAGAAATACTTAGAAGATGAAATTAAGAATATAAATTCTAATGAATTAAGAAAATTATCAAAAATAGATTATTTATTCACAAGGTAGAATTGGGACATATCCTATTGCTTATTCCGTCGTAAACTCCAAGTCATCGCAATAGGATATGTCCCAATTTCATACTGAAGGGAAAAAGACACCTGGTGGTGTCTTTTTGTCAATTTTGTAGTTAAACCGCTTAAAATAAAAATAAGTATTGACATAAGACCAGTATGAAGGAATACAGAGAATAATAGTGTCAATAATTTATGGAATACTATTGAATCTAATTGACAATTAAAGAAATTTAGATTAAATGAAATGGCTGAAAGTAAGTAAAAGTGTGGAAATTATATTTTTAATAGATATTGGCATGGGTTTTGCTTTATATATTAATGTGTGCATCATTAATGCAAAGGATAACATACTTTTCTTTTTGGTATTGAATAGTTAAGGAGGATGAAGTCTATGAAATTTAATTTTTTATTTAAACCAATCAAAGTTAACTCACTTATGTTTAATAATCGAATTGTTGCAGCACCTGTTCAAGGGGGAGGAATTGAGACACCTGAGAAAATGCGTTGCGGAGCAGCTGTGAATGTTTTAGGATGTGTTTTGGTTGATCATCCAACAGGTAGATGGTTTGGGGGCCCTGATCCATTTTCAAAATATGAATGCGAGTCTACAAGAAAAAAATTAGACTTATACAAGCTTGGAGGTAGCTATGTTTCTGCTGAAATTCATCATTGCGGTTTATGGAATCGTAATGAAGCATATGGTCCTAATGATGAAATGAATGATTTAGGAACATATGTTAAGGCACTTACAAGAGAACAACTTTTTGAAATAGCAGAGTCTTTTGGTCGTACATGCTTAAATGCAAAAAAGTTTGGATTTGATATGTGTATGCTTCATTTTGGACATGGATGGTTGATACACCAGTTTTTATCTCCTGGAGTTAATCATAGAAAGGATGAATTTGGAGGTTCTTATGAAAATCGTGCACGCTTCCCTTTAATGTGTGTGAAAAAGGTAAGAGAAATGGTAGGGCCTGATTTCCCTATTGATATGCGTGTTAGTTGCCGTGAATGGATTGAGAATGGATTAGAATTTGAAGAAGTTTTGCATTTCATTAAGGATTGTGAACCTTATATTGATATGGTGAATGTCTCAGTAGGAAGTGATATGGAAAAAGTAGGTGCTACTCATTTAACTGCTTCACAATTAGATGATCATTGTGTGAATGTAAAATATTCAAAAGTAATCAAGGAAAATGTAAATATTCCAGTTTGTGTAGTTGGTTCTATTATGACACCAGAAGAAGCAAATGATATCATTAAAAATGGTCATGCAGATATGGTTGCTTTAGGAAGAGCATTGATTGCTGATCCTGATTGGATTAAAAAAAGCAGAGCAGATAGAGCTGAGGATATAGTTCCATGTATCCGTTGTACAAATTGTATGCATTGGACTACAAATCGCCGTTCAAAAAATTGTTCTGTAAATGTACGTATATTTAAACAAGAATTTGTACCTGAAAGATTAACTCCTGCTGAGGTAAAGAAAAAGGTAGTTGTTATTGGTGGTGGACCTGCTGGAATGAAGGCGGCACTTGTTGCAAATGAAAGAGGACATAAAGTGACTTTGTTTGAGAAAGCAAAATCATTGGGAGGGTTATTGATTTATTCTGAATATGATGAGTCAAAACAAGATTTAAGACGATATAAAGATTATTTAATTCATCAAATTCATAAAAGCAATATTGATGTACGATTAAATGAAGAAGCAACTAATGATATAATTATGGATATAAATCCAGATGAGGTTATTGTAGCAATTGGGTCCTCACCATATATGCCTCCTATAAAAGGTATTGAAAACAGTGTGAATGCCTTAGATGCATACCCATGTGTAGATAAATTAGGGGAAAAGGTTGTAGTTATTGGTGGTGGAACAATTGGTTGCGAATTTGCTATTGAACTTGGGAAAAAAGGTAAAGAAGTTGTTATACTTGAAGCTGATACGCAATTACATAGACAAGATAGTTTATATTATGACATTGTTTTGGATGAGTTTCTTAAGAAGACAAAAGTTCAGTGTGTGACATCAGCTAAAGTGAATAAAATAGAAAAAAATAAGGTTATCTATGTGGATGCTACAGGTGCTGAGTATTGTATTTATTGTGATGATATTGTTATTGCAACTGGGTTAAAGCCAAATCGTGATAAAGCATATACATTTTATGATTTACCTTTTAGCGTACATATGATAGGAGATTGTACAAACGTAGGACGAATAAGAGATGCAAATGAAGATGCCTATTATTTGGCTTCAAATATTTAAGTAATAAGTTTTAAATAAAAGTGAAAGACTCATAGGCCCCTCAAAAAGTTAGGCTAGTACAGTCAATGTAAGTTTAATAAAAATAACTTAATTGAGGGGATACAAATGAGTAGGAAATTCATAAGAAAATTTACTGAAGAGTTTCAATATTACATTGATGATTATATAAGAAATAATTAAAGATAAATAGACTTATCAATTTTATAAATAGGAGAATCAGTTGGCTATAAATATAATTCATCTTTTACCAGAGCATTTAAAGCTTTAGAAAATATTACACCAAATGAATTTAGAATAAAATCTAAATAAATGATAAAAAACATCTGTATATATGTAAAGAAAGTTTTAAACTAAATATTATAATAATTATATAAACTATTATAAATAATAAAGGAGTTACTATATAATGTTAGATATTATAATTTCAGATAAAATTAAAGAGGTATGTCCATTAATTACTTTGGGGTGTATAAGAGCTAGTGTAAAAGTTGAAAGTAGCAATGATGAATTATTAAAACAATTGGATATTTATTCTAATAATCTAAAAAAAATTACACTAGAAGATATATCAAGCTTAACTAGAATGTTTCCAGTAGTGTTGACCGTTGGAGAAGAAGGTCAATACTATAAGAGGGGGGAGAATATTGGCAAAACTTAAATTGCAGGATTTAATAACAGTATTAAATAGTGATTTAGCAAAATATAATTCATGTATTGAAATGAACTTTTGTATTGATAATGATACAAAATATGAAGATTGTTGGCTTGGGAAAATGCCAGATAAGAAAAATAGAGATAAGGAAGTATATTGGTATGGATTAGTGTCAGATGGTTCACAAGCATATGAATATGCTAAATTAGAGGATATTCTAAATGCTAAAGTGTTTAATGACAAAAGTTTATGTGATGTTATTGAAAAAATAACTTGGTTTTCTTTAGATGGAAATAGCATAGAAGAAATATTACCATATTACATTGATAATTATGCAGAAAGTTCAAAAGTAATACTGAAGAAAGGTTTATAAGCGTCTTAGTTGCTATTATGACTATGGAAGAAGGAAAAGACACCGAGGTGTCTTTTATTTTATTTTATTTCCTTTCCTTCAGTACTAGAGGATATAGATATTATATTCTGGCGACTTGGAGCCTGCGAGGTCGCAAAGAATATAATATCTATATCCTTTTTTATTGGAGAAAATTAATAAAATTTTCTTTAAGAATTAAAAATAAAATTATGGGAAAAAATGTTATAATTAATTGGAGAATGATAAATAGATAATGAAACATAAATAAATATCAATATTTAAATGGAGGAGTATTTTTGAATAAGCTATCTAAAAATAAGAAAAGGTTACTTTGTTATTTAGGGATATTAGTAATATTTTTATTAATGGGAAATAGTAACAATAATCCAGATTTGTTTGTAGAAAGAATATTTAAACCAATTAGAGGTGATAGCTGGAGATTTAGCTATTCTGGATTAATAATTATATTAGGAATATATTATTGCTTAAAATATCTTAATGAAATTAAAGAAAATTCTTTGATAAAGACAACCTTTAGGAGATTTATTACAACCATATTATTAATGCTTATTTTCCATGCAATGTGGAGTTGTTGTATTAAATTTTATAAAGGATTTTCAAAAGATTTAAATTCAATATATTTTGATAGAGAACAAAGCTTAGTGAATTTTGATAAGAATGAAAGTAAAGTAACTGTAAATGGAATTATTAATTTAAAGAATTGTAGTAATTCTACTCAAAATTTTTATATAAAAGTAAAGTCACCATATTTAGTAAAGGATGATATTAAAGAAGAGTATATTACCTTGAAAAATGAAATTATATTAAATGCAAAAGAAAATAGAACTTTAAGTATAGATGAAGAATTAAAATTTAATAGGATATCAGATTATTCAGGATATAGTGCAAGAGCATATGAATATATACTATTTAATGATGAAGATGAATCCATATTTAAAGGAAAGGTTGAAGAGTATAAATTTGATGACTATGTAAGTAAAAAGGAAGTATATTGAGAGTAGATGTCAGTATATATTAAATTATAAGTAAGGAAGAATTTAAATCTATTTTGAACTTTAAAGATTAGTTTGATTGGAGAATAATTTTCGGAGGTCATATATATGGAATTGAGACTAGCAATTATGGATGATTTATCACAATTGAAGAATATGTATAAAGAAATTATTAAAAATATGAATAGCAATAATATTAATATTTGGGATGAAATTTATCCATGTGAGTTTTTTCAATTAGATATTGAAAACAATCAACTTTATATTTTGCTTGATAATGATGAAATAATTTCTGCCTTTACTTTATCCTATTCTAATATAGGAGATGATAGTGTAAATTGGAAAGATAATACTGCTAGGGCATTATATATTGAAAAGCTAGGGGTAAATGTTAAGTATTTGAGAAAAGGAATTGGCTCTATTGTACTTAATAAAGTAATGGAACTTTCAAAAGAAATGAATGTGGAATATTTAAGGCTTTTTGTTGTTGATGAAAATTATCCAGCAATAAATCTTTATAAGAAAGCAGGATTTGAAAAGGTTGATGGAATTTATGATGAAGTAATTGATAATAATTTAGTTCTTCATGAATTTGGCTTTGAAAAAAAGATAGATTTATTATAGAAATTTATTATATAGGGGGAGTAATAATGGGGTGGAAAAGGGATAAATCTAGTAATTATAACAATACTGTAAAAACTACAGTTAAAAATGGAATTTCTTTTGGATCTTGTTTAGCAATTGTTATTTCTTATACAGCATGGAAGTCTATTCTATGGGCTGTTGTTCACGGATTAATGAGTTGGTTCTATGTGCTTTATTATTGGATTAAATATATGTAGTTTTAAAAAGAGAAGAACATACTAACAAAGAAAAGGAGATATTTATGATTTGCGATTATCATGTTCATACAAATTTTAGCGATGATTCTAAATATATAATGGAAGATGTTATTAAAGATGCAATAAAATTAGGGATAAGGGAGATTTGTTTTACTGACCATGTTGATTACGGCATTAAGTTAGATTGGGACAACTATAAAAATATTAAGTATGATGAAAATAGACCTATTTCCAATGTCAATTATCCGTTATACTTTAAAGAAATAGAGAGATTGCAAGAAAAATATTTTGATAAAATTAAAATCAAAAAAGGTCTTGAATTTGGTATGCAAATGCATACAATTAAAGATTTTAAAAGAATATTTGATTTATATCCTATGGACTTTGTTATTTTATCGATTCATCAAATTAATAACCAAGAATTTTGGATTAGAGAATTTCAAAAGGGAAAAACAGAAAAAGAATATTATGATTTATACTATGAAGAAATGTATAATTTAGTACAAAATTATCATGACTATAGTGTTATTGGACATATGGATTTAATGAGGCGATATGATGAAAATGATGGATTTGAATTTTCTAATAACAGGGATAAGGTGATTCAAATTCTTAAATATATTATTGAGGATGGGAAAGGTATAGAAGTAAACACTTCTTCCCATAGATATGAACTTGATGATTTAACACCATCACGAGAAATATTAAAAATTTATAAGGATTTAGGTGGGAAAATTATTACAATAGGTAGTGATAGTCACGTGAAGGAAGATTTAGGGGCTTATATAGAAGAAACTAAATTAGAGTTAAAGAAATTAGGTTTTCAATATTATTGTACTTTTGAAAATATGAAACCTATATATCATGAATTATAATAAAAAGTGATCATCTGAATTATATTATTAAAAATTCAGATGATCTTATTACTTTTAAATAGAATTCATTGTTTTAGCAAAGCTATTAATATTATCATTTAATATATTTGATTTATTAGAAGAGATTTTTGCTATGATTTTAACTATTAACTTTTCAAAAAAATTCATTTTGCTAAAATTAAATTCTCCTCCAAAATGTTTTATTACAGTAGCCATTTCTATTAACTCCTTTGGAAAGTTTTGATTAATTTCCGTATTAATTGAATCACCTTCTTGCATTCCACAAATAAATAAACCAATATTTTTTTCTTTTAGTTCTTCTAAGTTTTTTGAACAAAACTCTGATACTTCCTTCTGTATTTTACCCATATATATTGATCCACCAATAATAACTTTATGGTATAAGGATAAGTTTACATCCTTATAGTTTTTAAAATTTACAATATCTGGTTTATCCTTAAGTTCCTTAGCTAAAAAGTATGCACATTTTTCAGTACACCCATGTTTACTTGAAAAAACTATTAATGTATTCATATAATTCATCTCCTATATATAATTTCATTTGATGCTGAAAGAATAAGTTCTCTAATTTTTTATATTTCACATTATCTTCTTTTTTCTATAGTAATTGTTTTTCTAAATATTTAGTTAAGGTTGTTTAATTATTTAACAAAATGATATCTCTGAATAATTTCAATGTCAATATAAAATTGGATAATATTGGTATTATTATATTCTTGTTACTGGAAAGTAATTACATTGTTGAGTGTTTTAACAAAAAAATTATGATATACTTTAACCACGAAAAATTTTTAATACCTTATGCAGATAATTTAATGATATAAAGGAGTTTATTCTATTATTTCAAACATACTTAAGACAATTGATTATGAAGAATTAGAAGAGTGATATATGGAATTTATTTGATACATCACCCTTCTTTTGTACATTTCTTTAAAGTTTGTATTGGATTATGTATTTAGAAATAGGTAGACTTAGTTTATAAGGAGGGGATTAAGTGAAGTATACTTTAGTTACAGGAGCAACTGGTGGAATTGGATATGAAATAGCAAAGGTTTTTGCTAGAAATAAGCATAATCTTATTTTAGTTGCAAGAAATCAGGGAAAATTGGAGAAAATAAAGATAGAGTTTGAAAAAGACTATAGTATATCTGTTGTAGTGATATCTATGGATTTGAGTAATATAGATGCTGCAAAGGATTTGTATGAAAAGACAACTGAAGAGGGATATATAGTAGATAATCTTGTTAATAATGCAGCATTTTGTGCTGGTCCTAATATGTCAATTTATTATGCTACAAAAGCATATGTATTATCTTTTTCAGAGGCAGTTGCAGAAGAATTAAAGGGAACAGGAGTAACAGTTACTGCACTTTGTCCAGGACCAACTGCTACAGGTTTTGAAAAAGCAGCTGAAATGAAAAATTCAAAAATGTTTACTTTCTTTAAACCTGCATCAGCAGAAGCTGTTGCAAGATATGGATACAATAAAATGATGAAGGGGAAAGTAGTGGCTTATTATGGAATGCCAACTAATATTATGAATATTGGATCAAGACTCTCACCTCGAAGCATTACTAGAAAATTTGCAAAAGCTATTAATGGAATACCAGAAAGGAAGTAGTAATATGGGAAAAATTAAGATTCATGTATTTCATGTAGGAGAAGTACGTGTATCACCATATTTACCCTTTGGAGGGGAACATTGTAATATTATAAAGGCATCTGGATTAACAACAAGAAAAGAAAACAGAATATGGCTTCCTGTTTCTGCATATCTTATTGAGCATCCAAATGGGAAAATATTAGTTGACTGTGGATGGCATAGGAATATGAGTCCAAAAGGAGAATTTGATAAAAAAGCACAGATTAAGTCTTTAGGTTCACCACTTCTTTATATAGTAAATCAGGGGAAATTAAAAAAAGGTGCTGCCATAGATGAACAGTTAATAAAAATTGGAATTAATCCATCAGACATTGATTATGTTTTGTTAACACATTTAGATTGTGATCATGCTAATGGATTAGAATTGGTAAAGGATGCAAAAAAAATTATGGTATCCTCTGAAGAGGTAAAATGTGCAACAAAGAATTCTTTTGTGCGTTACAAGAAAAAGTGGTGGGAAGGTATAAATCATTGGAATGGATTAGAGAGCAGAGCATGAATGAGAATTGTTTGGAATCTTTAGCAAATCATGATTCTGATATAATACCACATGTAATTTTATTATAGGGAGTAAAAGATGGGGCTGTGCACTAATTTATTAGTGCGACAACCCCCTTTTACTTCGAATTATATTAAAATTGTTATAAAGCTCAGTAATGTGGTCAATAAATTGAAGTTCTAGTTCCCTTCTTTCTTTTAATGGCATATCCAATTTACTTGCTGATTTTTTAGCATATTTACATATTCGATTCATATTAACTCCTCCTATCTAAACAATATTTTCTATTAATGATTTGATTTTTTCATATTCATTCTTTTTATAAGTAAGATAGTCCACCCCTTTTGTTGTAAGCCTATAGTATTTTCTTTTAACTGAGTTATTATCTCTTTGAATCCAGTAAAATTCTAAGTACCCATTGTCGCAAAATCTTTTTAATGCAGGATATAGTGTACCTTCCCCTATAGTTATTGAGCTATTTGAATATTCCATAATAACTTTAGATATTTCATAAGCGTACATATCCCTTTTACTTAATAAAGATAATATTAATATATCTAAAAATCCTTTAAGCAGTTCTTTATCCAAATATTTAATCACCCCCAATTTTAATTATATTGGCATTTACCTCGTAATGCAAGGTGTTTTCTAATATATAGAAATAAAGTTATTACCTTGATATGTTGAAGTATAAAATGCAACCTGTATAATTATAAGTAATAAGAGGTTGTAAAGCTTAAAGGAGGCTTTAAAGGTGAAGGGCTTATCCGTAATGGGAAAATGGTAAATACATATTGTGATTATTATTTATACGGAATGGTAAAAGAAGATTATATTGATATAAAAAAGAAAAATAATTTAAGATGAAAATAAAAGATTAAGAGAAAATTTAGATAAAATAAAAAATATAAAATGACTTATTTAAAAATATATGAAGGGATATGATAACATGAATAAGAAAATTATATTATTAATTATATTAGTAATTTTTATGATAGGTGTAGTTGGTTGTTCAGAAAAAAAACAGACAAAATTATCCGACATAGAATATACATTAGAATTTAAGGATAATAGGTATATGTCTTTCTACATTAATAATAATTCAAATAAAGAAATAAGTTTAGAATATCCTACGACTCACACTTTTGATTTTCGCCTTATTAAAGATGGTAAGGTAGTATGGGATTCTTTTAAAGATGATAAGTCAGTAGCAAAAGAAAATTGGAAAACTACATTTACTATTGGGGAAAATGATAGAAGGGAACAAATGGTATGGTACGGGAATATTGATAAAGATTTACAAGGTGAATATGAATATGAGTTCTATTATACAAGTGATTATTTAAAGGACGTTCCTCATTTAACAGGAAAATTAGAACTTTTAAGTGATAAATATGAAGTTGATAGAGTTAAATTAATTGAATAATACTGTATCATTGAAGTTAATAAAAAATATACTTATGAAATATCATATTCCTTAAAAAGAAATATACAATATTTTTATTTATAAATTTTGAAATAATGTGAATTAATAACTTGTTGTACATTAAAAAGTGTATAAAATGAAAGGAGGTGAACTTTAGTAAGAGTTTGGCACTTATATTAAATAGAGTAAAATAAATATGGGATAGTTAGTATAATAAACTATTTAATCCTATATTTATTTTTATATACTAAACGTATTAAATAGAGAATAAGAAATAAGAGTAGATTGTATAGTATATAAAATGTAGGGAAAGATAAGCATAAAGAAGGTGAACAGAAGATGAAAGTACAAGAAGTAAAGTTAGATACTTATCAAAGAAGATATTTGTTAGTTGAAGATAATGGATTGCCAATACTACCAGTAGCAAAATATTTGAAATATATAGATGTTAGTGGAAAGAGTTTTAATACTCAAAAGACTTATTGTTATTCCTTAAAACTATATTTTGAGTATCTCAAAGAAATAGATATAGATTATAAAAATGTTAATATATGCATACTATCAGATTTTGTAGGATGGCTTAGAAATCCACATCAAAGTAATAAAACAATTAGTATAAAGCCAACAAAAGCCAAAAGAACTGAAAAGACTGTAAATCTAACTATAACAGTTGTAACTAACTTTTATGATTATTTATATAGGACAGAAGAAATAAATAATGACATGATTGATAAACTTATGAAACAAGTGTTTACAGGTGGTAATACGCAATACAAAGACTTTTTATATCATGTAAATAAAGATAAACCGACAAATAAGAATATATTGAAAATTAAAGAACCAAGACGTAAAGTAAAAGTTCTAACAAAAGAAGAAACACAAAAGATTTATAATGCAACAACTAATATTAGAGATGAATTTTTAATAAAGTTGTTATTTGAGACAGGACTGCGAATAGGCGAAGCCCTATCTTTATTCATAGAGGATATTATATTTGACCATAATAAGGGACATAGAATCAAGTTGGTTGATAGAGGAGAACTTCCTAATGGTGCAAGTTTAAAAACAGGAGAAAGAGAGATACATATATCTCAAGAATTGATAGATTTATTTGATGATTATGCTTATGATGTTTTAGATGAATTAGATATAGACACAAACTTTGTATTTGCAAAACTAAGAGGTAAAAATAAAGGTCAGCCATTGGAGTATCAAGATGTTAGTGACTTATTCAAAAGACTTAAAAAGAAAACAGGAATTGATGTTCATGCACATCTTTTAAGACACACTCATGCAACTATATATTACCAATCGACTAAAGATATAAAGCAGGTACAAGAACGTTTAGGTCATTCACAGATACAGACAACTATGAATATGTATTTACACCCTTCTGATGCAGATATAAGGGAAAATTGGGAAATTGCTCAACCATCATTTCAATTACTAAGGAGAAATATAGATGATAGATAATTCAATTAATTTATTAGGTTATAAAAATACAGAAGAATATATAACTTCGATAATTAATAAATTATCTAAATATCATAATAAGATAATTAATGATGACAGTACAGTTAAGTATATTGAAGTTAAAACAGATTATTTTTTAGTTAATGATATATGGAATTTAGAGTTCTTTAATTCTATTGAACAGTTTAAATCAGTAAAATCTAATTGTAAAACAATAAAATTTGACTGTAAATTAAAAAATGTAAATAATGAGTTCAAATTAGTTTTTTATAATAAAATTTTTAATGAGGAATGGACTTTAAAGACTGCGATTTACACACAAAATCCATCAATGAAATTATTAAATCAATTTATAAACACATATTATCCTAATATATCATCTTTTTTAGATGTGGATATATCCAAAGCAGAAATTAGATGGATTGACTGGCTTGAAAAAAGGAATATAAACACTACAAGGGTACTAAAAAGTAGAACTACAAATGAACCATATAGTATAAAAACAGATACTGCAAAGTTTTTAAAAAATATGTATAATTGGATATATTTATATACAGATGAAAGAGAGGAATGGACAAAAGATAAATGGGATGTTAGAGCATTAAATAAATATGGAATAACATTTATAAAATCTATGAGTAATTACTATATTGACTTTACTTGTATAAATAATGTATCTTTCAGAAAAATAGTTAAGGAATATTTCAAGAAAAGATTATTAACTAAAAGAAATTTTTCTTGGAATACAGCACATAGTTATATTTCCTGTCTACCTAAATTTATAAATTTTATATCAGAAAAAGAGAACGAATGGGTAGATTTCATTAAATTAGATAGACATCATATAGAAAGTTATATAGAACATATTAACATTGAAAGTTGTAAAATAACGCATAAAAATGCTAATCCTAAATCGAATGTTAATAAGAATATAAAAATAGTTCAAAAATTTTTATCAGATATTCAACTTTATGAATATAATTATGCTCCACAAAAAAATATCAAATTGTTGATTAGACCAGATGATAAGCCTAAAATTTCCAAAAAGCCTTATGACCAGATAGACTATGTTCCAGATTTTGTATTAGAGCAAGTGTTTGATAAAATAAATAGTCTTCATAAAGACATTATTCCAGTAGTATATACTATGTTTAAGACTGGGCTTAGAATCTCTGATGTTTTAGAATTAAATCAAGATTGTTTAGTAAAATTAAATAATAAGTTTTGGATAGTAACTGACATAGAAAAAGTATCCGTTGAGGGACATAGAATTCCAATTGATGATGAACTCGCCAATTTATTAGCAGTTTTAATTGAATCTTCAAAAAAGAATAGCAATGAGGACAATAATCCTGAAAATTATATTTTTGTAAGATATAGTGGTTCTCGAAAAGGGCTAGCATATGGGCAAGGATGGGTTAGGGAAACACTAAACGTATTTGGATTTAAAAATAATATTTTAGATGAATCAGGGAAGTTATTTAAATTTAAAAATCATGCTTTTAGACATACCTATGCTATTAAAATGTTAAATGGTGGTGCTGATATACTTACAGTTCAAGAATTATTGGCTCACGCCTCACCCGAAATGACTATGAGGTATGCTAAATTACTTGATGATACTAAGAGAAAAGTATTTGATAAGGCAGTTAAGCAAGGTATATTTAGTTTTAATGAATGTGATAAATTGAAAGAAGAAAATGATGGGGAAATACCTTCTGATATTATAGATATGCTATATACCAACCATAAATTAAATGCTCTTGATACCCCCTATGGTACTTGTATGCAACGAAAGAATGGCAAATGTAGTTATGCTAAACAACCACCTTGTTTAACTTGTAATAATGGTAGTCCTTGTAAGGATTTATGTGTTGGAGCATTTGAAGGTGATACTGTTAAGTATGAAATATTAATAAATTCAACTAAAACGATGATTGAAAATGCCAAAATGTATAATAGAACTGAAATGGTAAGTGAAAATGAGGAATTGTTAAAATTATACGAAGATATTTATGCTAAAATATCACAAGGAAGTATGATTTACAGTCGATTAGATAAGTTGAAAAAGAAGGTGGATTAAATGAGTAATTATAACCGTTCAGAGCATTTAAAAGAACTTCATAGTAAACGTAAGGCTATAACTCAAGAAAAGGTAGATAAGGCAATACAAAGGCTTATAAAGGCTCAAAAGCCTATTAACTTTAATAGTGTTGCAAGTGAAAGTGGAGTTACAAAAAAAACTTTATATGATAATAAAGAGATTAGAGAACGTATAGAAACTCTTAGACAACAACAATCACAAGTATCCACCCCATCACAAGTTAAAAGAGAAATGAATGATAATAACAAGGACGCTATAATTGCAAGTTTAAAAAGAAAAATTAAAAGACTTGAAGAAGAAAATAAAGAACTTAAAGAGCAACTTAAAATTAATTATGCAGAAATTTACAAAAAATTATAAGGAGGTGAATTTTAGTGAGGGAGTGCAACATAATACACATGTATATTATGTTGTAAGTTATTATTTATAAGGTAATAAAAAAATAACTCTTGATAACTTATAATACACTCTCTTACTAAAGATAAGAAATGAGAAATAACATAATAATTAAGGGGTTACATCAAAACAATTTGAAGAACATATCCCTAGAGATACCCAAAGAAAAAATAGTAGTTTTTACAGGGGTATCAGGTTCTGGAAAATCAAGTATAGTTTTTGATACTATTGCTGCAGAAAGTCAACGCCAAATGAATGAAACTTATAATGCTTTTATTAGGGGAAGACTTCCTAAATATGAAAAACCAAAGGTTGATTATATAGATAATTTATCAGCTTCAGTTATTATTGATCAGTCAAGATTAGGAGGAAATGCAAGGTCAACAGTTGGGACAATAAGTGATTTGTATTCAGCCATTCGTTTATTATATTCTAGAATTGGAACACCTTATGTAGGAACAGCTTCTTATTTTTCATTTAATGATCCAAAGGGGATGTGTATGAATTGTTCAGGTCTTGGAAATGTAATGGATTTAGATATGTCTAAGGTGCTAGATGAAGAAAAATCATGGAATGAAGATATGGTGGATTTACCAGCTTTTCATCCAGGAACTTGGTATTTTAAGCAATATGTAGAATCTAAATTATTTGATCCTGATAAGAAATTAAAGGATTATTCAGAGAAAGAAAGAAATCTATTACTTTATGGCTCCTATGAAAAAGATGGAGAAAGGGTAAATAAAAAAGTTGAGGGATTATATAATCATTTATCAAGACTTATATTAAAAAGAGATGTTTCTAATATCACTGAACATTCAGTAAAACGTTTAGAAAGAATAATATCTCAAAAAGAATGTCCAGTTTGTCATGGTAGAAGACTAAATGAAAATGTTTTAAATTGTAAAATAAATGGTGTTAATATCTCTGAAATTTGTGATATGGAATTTATTGAATTAAGAGAATTTTTAAGAAATATTAAAGATGAGAGAGTTGCTACAATGATAGAATCTCTAGAAGCATCAGTAACTAGAATGATAGATATAGGACTACCATATTTAAGTATGAGTAGAGAATCATCATCATTATCTGGAGGGGAAGCACAAAGGTTAAAATTAGTAAGATATATGGGAAGTTCATTAACTGGCATGACATATATTTTTGATGAGCCTAGTACAGGAATGCATCCAAGAGATGTATATCGTATGATAAAGCTATTACAAAGTCTTAGAGATAAGGGAAATACTGTCCTTGTTGTGGAACATGATAAAGATATCATTAGCATTGCAGATGAAATAATAGATGTAGGACCATTAGCAGGGAAAAATGGTGGAGAAATATTATTCCAAGGAAGCTATGAAGATTTATTAGTTTCTAATACTTTAACAGGAAAATCAATGAAGGAAAACATAGAAATAAAGAAAAATCCAAGAATTCCAAATGAATATTTACCAATAAAAAATGCTAATATTCATAATTTGAAAAATGTATCAGTTAATATTCCTTTAAATGTTTTAACAGTAGTAACAGGGGTTGCAGGTTCAGGAAAAAGTTCATTAATTAGAGATGTTTTTGCTAAGAAATATGAAGATAGAGTTATCCTTGTAGATCAATCTCCAATAACAGCAACAGGACGTTCAACTCCAGCTACATTTTTAGGTTTCTTTGATGAAATAAGAAAAGAAATATCAAAGATAAATAATGTAAAGCCAGGATTATTTTCTTTTAATAGTCATGGAGCTTGTCCTGAATGTAAAGGAAGAGGAGTAATAATAACGGAATTAGTATTTATGGACCCAGTAACTACTGTCTGTGAAAAATGTAATGGAAAAAGATTTAATGATGAGGCAATATCATATAAGTATAACGGAAAAAACATAATTGAAATTTTAAATATGACTGTTGAAGAAGCAATGGATTTCTTTAAAGATAATAAGAAGATTTATAAACATATTAAAGCTTTAAATGACGTTGGTCTATCATATTTATCATTAGGACAACCTGTATCAACCTTATCAGGAGGGGAAAGGCAACGTTTAAAACTAGCAAAATATATGGATAAAAAGGGGAATATTTATGTTCTTGATGAACCAACCACAGGTTTACATGCTGCTGACATAAAAAAGATAATGAAGTTATTAGATAGCTTTGTAAATAAAGGAAATACTGTTATTGTAATAGAACATAATTTAGATGTTATGAAACAAGGAGATTATATTATAGATATAGGACCAGATGGTGGGACAAATGGAGGTGAAGTTGTATTTGAAGGAACACCAAAGGAGATGGTGGAAACCTCCAATACAATTACAGCAAAATACTTAAAAAGAGCATAGTTTATTCATCAATAATACTTACTTTATAGAAAGGATATGATAAATGAATGAGTTGGTTAAATGTATATGGATTAATTATCATCATAATAATTATGATACCTAATGTTATATATGCAATTAAAGAAAAGAATTTTGAAAATAAATATAATAATAAGATAGTTGAACTTATTGAACAGATAGGAAGATTTGGATCAATGGGTTTAATGATTTTCAATATACAATTATTAGAGTATGGTTATTGGTTTACTAATGGAAAAATTTTATATGAAGTTTCAACATTTGTATTATCATTACTATATTGTTTTGTATGGTTTCTATACTTTAAAAAGGCATCAATTGAAAAAGCAATACTACTTGCTATTATTCCGACAATAATATTCTTATTAAGCGGTATCATACAAGGAAAAGTATTGTTAACACTATCATCAATATTTTTTGGGATAGCACATTTAATTATAACTTACTATAACAATATATAAATTTAGTAAATAATGTTATATATAATATCAAAGTATTGCTGATTAATAGTGGATAATTGAATTTATCCACTTTTATATCATCTATTGTCAACAACAGTTTAAAGCAAAAATAAGTAATAAAAAAGCCATATTAAAAATATGGCTTTTTTTGGTTGCGGGAGAAGGACTTGAACCTACGACCTTCGGGTTATGAGCCCGACGAGCTACCAACTGCTCCATCCCGCGATATTAAATTTTCTATACCAATATTATATACCTCTTTAATATTAAAGTAAAGACAAATGGAATGAAATATTTAAATATTTTAAATAAACAAAATTTGATTTAAAATTTTTTAAGAATATGATAAATTATAAGTATAGATTAAAGTAGGGGGAGACAGAGATGGACACTATTATATATAGTATAGTTTTAGATTACTTAAATAAAAAAGTTACTAGTGATCTTAAGGATGAATTTATAAATGCATCAGTTCACTTTAATATAAATAATGATATTTATAACAAATATTCATCTGTAGAAATAGAATATATGTTAAGCAAAATATCTGACAGTATTGTTATTGACTATGTTGAATTATGTTCTGTATGTGGATATGTATTATACAGATTAATAGAAAATAATGAATTAAATAATGAGGACAGAATAGAAGCTCTTCAAATAATACTAGAAATAAGTAATGATATAAGTAATTATTTAAGAGGGATAATTAAAGTAGAGGAATTATATGAAAGATTATTACAAGTGACAACAAAGCTTGGTTTAACTGAACTAGAAAGTAAAAAACTTATTGATATATTAGATAAATAATTATGTAAAGGTTAACTTCTTTTGTATAATAACAATGGGGCTGTCGCAACAGCTCCATTGTTATTTGCTAATAAGATAGTGTATACCTGAAATTATTCCGAAGTTTAGAAATAAAAAGGATATAGATTTTATTATAAATCCAAAAGCTGTATCTATGTTTATTACAAACATATTAATACCTATACTTATTAATATAGTGAAAGTAGACATAAATTTTAATTTGTTCTTTTCCATATTATGTTGAATAACAATACAGATAAACCATATAAATAAAACACCGAAGAATAATAAAAAAGTAAGCATAATATACCTCCATATAATAAAATAATTATATCATTAGTAGTTTAGTATGTAAAAAATATGGTAAAATCTAAAGATGAAAGGAGTGATTAACATTTTAAATAAAGCAATGGAAATTTTACAAAAATATTATGGATATAACTCCTTTAAGGAAGGGCAACAGGAAATAATAAATAATATTTTAAATGGAGTTGATACTCTTTGCATAATGCCAACAGGAGGGGGAAAATCTGTTTGTTACCAAATTCCTGCATTAATTTTTAATGGAATAACATTAGTTGTATCTCCTTTAATATCATTAATGAAGGATCAAGTAGACTCCATTAATGATATTGGAATTAGTGCAGCTTATATAAACAGCACTCAAAGCTTAGATGAAATTAAAGAAATATTAAATTTTTGTTATGAGGGAAAGATTAAGCTTTTATATATAGCTCCCGAAAGATTAGAAAGTGAATATTTTAATAAAATGTTAAGAAAGCTTTGGATAAGTCAAGTAGCGGTAGATGAGGCACATTGTGTTTCTATGTGGGGACATGATTTTAGAAAAAGTTATAGATATATCCTTCCTTTTATTAATAGTTTAAGGATAAGACCAGTTGTAACAGCTTTTACAGCAACAGCAACAAAGGAAGTTAGAACTGATATTTTAAACTTACTTGGATTAAGTAAGCCTTATACATATCTAGGAAGTTTTGATAGAGAAAATTTAGAAATAGCAGTTCATAAAGAAGAAGATAAGGCTGAATTTGTAAAAGATTATATAAGAGATCATGAAGAAGATAGTGGAATAATATATTGTGCTACTAGAAAAGAAGTAGATGCACTATATATTTATTTAAAGGAAAGAGGATTCTCTATAGCCAAATATCATGGTGGACTTAAAGATGAAGAAAAAAATTATTACCAAGATGAGTTTTTAAAAGATAATTTTAATGTAATGATAGCTACCAATGCTTTTGGTATGGGAATAGATAAGTCAAATGTAAGATACATAATACACTTTACTTTGTGTAAGAATATAGAAAGCTATTATCAAGAAATAGGTAGAGGTGGAAGAGATGGAGAAAGAACTGAATGCCATCTTTTATATAGTAGGGATGATATAAGAACCTTAGAATATTTAATTTATACCACTGTTGGTAGTACAAGAAAAGAAATCGAAATTAAAAAACTACAAGGGATGATTGATTTTTGTGAATATGATAAGTGTTATAGGAGTTATATATTAGAATATTTTGGAGATAAAAATGCAAAACCTTATTGTAATAATTGCAGTAATTGCTTAAATAATGAAGAACTTAGGGACTTTACAATAGAAGCCCAAATGATATTATCTTGTGTATATAGAAGTAGGGAAAGATATGGAACATCAGTATTAATAGATGTACTTAGAGGATTCACAGGGCCTAAGATTATTCAAAACAACTTAAACAATCTAACAACCTTTGGTATAATGAAAGAGTATAGTAGTAAATTTATAAGAGATTTAATTAAAACTTTAATAGATTTAGGGTATGTTAGCCTAAAAGATGGAACCTATTCTATGCTGAAATTAAATCCTAAGTCAATAAGAGTATTAAAATCACAGGAAAAAGTTATATGTAAACTTAGTGAAGATATGGAAGAAAAGATAATTAATAAAGAGCTATTTAACAAGTTAAGATTATGGAGAAAAGAGAAAGCAAATTCTCAAGGAATAAAGCCATATATTATATTTTCTGATTCCACTCTTATGGAGTTTGCAAATAAGGCTCCACAGACAAAGGAAGAACTTCTTAGCATAAGGGGAATGGGAGAAAAGAAATATGAAAAGTATGGAGAAGATATTCTTAAATTAATGAAAGCAAAATAGTATTTTACAGATGATAATAAATTTTGATGGAAACTTGGCTTATGCTGAGTTTCTTTAATTATAAAAATTAGAAAGAATATTAAAAGAAAGATTACCAAAGGAAGTTAGGTTTAGAATAGAAAATTTATTAGGTGGTAAAGTTATTAAATAAGAGGTGATAGAAATGGGTGAGTTATCTAAGCTTCCCAATATAGGAGAGTTTGTTGAAAAACAGTTAAATGAGGTAGGTATATCAACCTATGAAGAATTAAAGAAAGTTGGAGCTAAAGAGGCATGGTTAAGAATAAAATCAATAGATGAATCAGCTTGTATTCATAGGCTGTATGCTATAGAAGGGGCAATTGAGGGAATTAAGAAAAGTCAGCTATCTGAAGAAACCAAAGTTGAATTAAAAGAATTCTATAATAATCATAAGTAAAGATTGTAGTAGGTAATCTTTCTGGCAACCTTGGGACAATTAACTATTTTTAAGGATATAAATATATAGAGATTAAATTAGAGTTGAGTAATTTGACTTTAATCTAGGAGGGCTTATATGAGAGGAATAACATATGGACTACTAGAAGGAAAAACAGAGTATTATAGGAATTGCATGCTTACCTAATTTATATTCAGGTGGTCTAAAGGCTATTAGACTTGGATTTAAACCACAATGTGTTATTTTAAATTATTCAGGATGCAAAAAGCACTGGCTTGAAACTCCTCAAATGACAGAGATAAATACAGACAAGTTAATAAGCCTAATTACTTTTAAAAGATAGATAATATTTTAAAGAGAAAAGTGGAAATAAAGTAATTTTAATGTATAATATTACTAATATATTTTTAATTCGATTAATTTTAAAATACAGAAAATTCAGTAAAAATGAATTTTATATAGGGTTTAATATACCTTAATTAAGAAGGAGAAGGATATTATGTTAGTAGTGAATTTAGAAGATACAGGGTCATCTGAGATTCTTAGAATTATTTTAAAAAGTCTTATGGGTAAGAAGGAATATAATAAGGCAGAGGATATTCTATTTGAAGAAATAGAAAAAAATAAGTCAGAAGCAAACTATAAAGTAGCAATTGATTTTTATGAAGAATTATTAGAGAAAAATGATGAAGAATTATTAGAAAATAATTTTTCGAAAGAAGAAGTTTTGCAGGGCTTGAAGGATTTAAAAACATTGTTTAATAAAAATTAGAAAAATTAATTAGAAATATATCACAATTAATAACTATGAATTTAATGATTAAAATCATAGAGGTGAAAAATTATTAGATTCGGAAAAATTTCTAAGACTATATGCTAAAGGAGCTGCTTCAAACAACTCCTTTATTTTTATTAATATATTTCAATTATTGTTTGATAGCTACCATTGCTATCAAAGTAAATCTGTTGTATACATGTAAAATTATGATTTACATATCTTATTAACTCTTTCTGTCATAATAAGCATAAGTAGCATTAAAACTAATAGGAAATATGGTAAGATTTCAAAACCGATAAATTTTGAAATTGCTCCAAAGAAAGGTGGCATAAAGGTACTTCCAACATAAGCAGTAGCCATTTGTATTCCCATTATTCCTTGAGACAATTCTTTTCCAAATCTATTTGGAGTATCATGAAGCATGGCTGGATAAATAGGTGCACATCCAAGTCCTATACAGATTAAACCTATTAACTGTATATAACTTGAAAAAGTAATGCTTAATAAAATTCCTCCTGTAACACATATAACCTGTCCAATTCTTATCATTTGCTTATTATTTAATTTAATGGATATAAATCCAGCTAAGAACCTACCAACAGTTATACCTAGATAATATAATGATACCCATTTTGCAGCTTTTTCAGCAGAAAAGCCATTAATAATAACTAAGTAGGAACTAACCCATAATCCTGTAGTTAATTCTACTGCACAATAGCAAAAGAAAGATACAAGAGCAGGTTTAGCTCCAGGTAATTTGATTAAAGTGGATACTTTCACCCCTTCATTAGTAGTAACCTTTTCAGAATTATCACTTTCGAACTTTTTCCATAAGGGCAGTGAGAAAAACAAGCAAATAACTAATATAGCTTGAATACTCCCTATAGTTGCATAACCAAGTCTCCATCCATTTTCTTTTAATAAAAAAATAGACATTATAAGAGGTCCAGATGTAGCACCTACCCCCCAAAATGAGTGAAGCCAATTCATATGTATAGCTTTATAATGTAAGGCTACAAAATTGTTCAAAGCAGAATCTACAGAGCCTGCACCTATACCTAGAGGTATTGCAAGTAAGCATATCCATATAAAGTTAGGGGAAAGAAATACACCTAATAATCCTAAAGCTGTTAAAAGTACACTAAAGGCTGTAACTTTACCTGTACCAAGCTTTCGGATTAGTTTTTCACTAAATAAACTTGATATAATAGTTCCTCCAGATATAATCATTGTAATAACTCCTGCATAGGATACTGGAACATTTAAATCTTGATGTATCATTGGCCATGCTGATCCTAATATAGCATCAGGAAGGCCTAAACTAATAAAAGATATATATATTATTATTAGCAGTAATGTTAGCATTATTTGTCCTCCTTAAAAGCTAAAATTAAAATAGATTATATTAATTATATTACAATAAATAGTCAGATAAAATATACATTATTATATTAAGGATGTATTTTTACATACTTTTAATTATATCTTAAAAAAATTTTTCAATTAAAAGATGTACATAATAGAACAATTTGTAATGTAGTGAATATACTATAGTATAAAATAAGGAGGGAAATTATATGTGCTTTGGATGTAATAATTTTTTTGGGTGTAATGGATTCTTTGGATGTAATAGATGTTGTAGACGTAGAAGATGCCGCAGACGTAATAACTGTTGCGGGTTTAATAACTGTTGTGGAGGTTTCTGGTTCTAGAAGCTATTATTAAATACAAATAAATAATTATTTGTAGGCTGCTATGAAGAATGTAGAATTTATAATTAAAAATGTAAAATGATTATATTTTAAATGGGGAGTTGTTTATACAGCTCCTTTTATATTTAATAGATTTAATTCACATATTATATAAAAAATGGTAACATTATATTAAGATTTAAAACACAATAGAAGGAGGTAAAAGAATGGAGATTTGGGATGCTTATTATAAGGATGAGACAAAGGCTAATTATGATTTAGTAAGAGGTGAAGAAATTCCAGAAGGATTTTATCATCTTGTTTGTGAAGTCTTAGTGAAACATATAGATGGCAGTTATTTATTAATGCAAAGAGATTTTAATAAAGAAACTTTTCCTGGGAAATATGAAGCAAGTGCAGGAGGAAGTTCTTTAAAAGGTGAAACTCCAATAGAATGTGCTTTTAGGGAGCTAAAGGAAGAGACAAGTATTACTGCAACTTCTCTAGAGGAAATTTATCATATTGTCAGTGAAGAAAATCAAAGAATATATCATGGGTACTTATGTATAGTAGATTGTGATAAAAATTCAATTATTCTTCAAGAAGGAGAAACTATCTCATATAAGTGGATGGGAAAAGAAGAATTCATAAGCTTTGTAAATTCTAATGAATATGCTGGGGCCCATGGAAAAAGACTGAAAGGTTACTTAGATAAGATTAAATAAGTACTAATTTATATGTACTGTTTGGGGAACTATTATTAAGAATGTTAATTTACCTTTGACTGAATATGAATTTTAACTATGTAGGTTTAGCGTATTAAGAGATAAAAATATAATTACAAATATAAAGGAGATAATGTATATGAAAAATAAAAAAATTACACTTAATTTAGCTATTATATTATCAGTGATTATGTTGGTGGCTTGTACAAAAGATAATAAAGAAAATCAAAAAACTGTAGATGAAACAAATAAAAGCACGCAAATAAAGGATAATGATAGTAGCACAGATAATAAAGATTCAAAAAATGAGAATTCTGATGGAACTACTTCAGAAAAATCAGTAACAAAGATAGAAGGACGAAGAAAAGAATTTTTAGAAAGATTAGATAATATACAAAAAGAAATGGATTCTTTACCAGAAAAGAAGGATTCAGATGCAGGGGTAACAAATGCTATGAAAAGTTATTATGGTATAGGTTATGAAATGTATGATAAGGAATTAAATAATATCTATGCTTTATTACAAAAAGAGCTATCAAAAGAAGTAATGGATAGTTTGGAGCAAGAAGAAATTAAATGGATAGATGAAAAAGAAAAGGCAGCAAAAGAGGAATCTTTAAAATATAAGGGTGGAACCTTTGAATTTGTAGCTGACAAAATATCATTATATGAATCAACTAAGAATAGATGCTATGAATTAGTTAACACTTACATGGCAGATTAGTAGTGAGGAATATGAAATATTACAAATAATTAAAGAAAATAATGGGGCATAGATATTAGGAAGGTGAAGGCTATGGAAAATAGTGAACTAATATTAAATTTAGAAAAAGAATTATTAAAGCCAGAGGTTAGAAAATCA
This sequence comes from uncultured Clostridium sp., assembly GCA_934746015.1. GTDB lineage: Bacteria > Bacillota > Clostridia > Clostridiales > Clostridiaceae > Clostridium. The sequence goes on along the minus strand of CAKVEW010000001.1, from coordinate 24,506 downwards.
CCTAAAAGATTAAGAGAATTATTATCAGAAGATTTTATTGAATACTGCAGTAGTGGAGTAATTTATAACTATAATGTGGATGATACTTTTTATGAGGATAATGTGTCCTTTGAGTTAAAAGATTTTAATTCAAAGGAATTATCAAAGGATTGTATATTAGCAACATATAAAATAGATAAAATATATCATAAAGATAATATAATAAAAAGTTCAATTAGAAGCTCTATATGGAAGCTATATGAGGGTAAGTGGAAAATGGTATTTCATCAAGGAACCTTAATTGCATAAATAATTATATTGATATATAAGAGGGAATGAGAAAGTGAATAAAATAATAATGTAGTAAGGTGGATTAAAGGTGGAGCAAATAAATATAAGGGAAATAAAAATAACAGATTATAAGGAGATATACTTATTAAACCAAGAATTGGGATATTTATTATCAATAGAAAAAGTTAAAGAGAGAATTTCATATATAACAGAAAATACAAAAGATATTATTTTAGTTGCAGAACAAAATAATGAAGTAATTGGATATATTCATGGTAGTCCTTATGAGACACTTTATTTTGATTCATTAATAAATATATTGGGATTTGTGGTGAAAAAAGATTATAGAAATATTGGGGTTGGGAATATATTAATAAATAGCCTTGAAGATTGGTCAAAACAAAATGGGTACAGTGGAATAAGATTAGTATCTGGAGATGATAGGGCAGATGCACATAGATTCTATGAAAAGCATGGATACATTAATAGAAAAAAACAAAAGAATTTTATTAAACTTTTATAAAACAAATAAAGAAAAGTAATAACTTGTTATGAATATAAAATTAAATAATAAATTTATAAAAATACCGTATTATTCAAAAGTGAATATACGGTATTATTTAGTTTTCAATTCAGATATAAAGCATATTCTGAATATATTAATAAGTAATTATTAAAAATGTTTTTCATATATTAAATAATGATATGTTTCGATTAACTATAATTAATGGATTTAAGGGGGATTTAAGTTGTGTTAGGGTACTATGATGGAAGTGACGAATATCACTATTCATATCAAGGTCAATTTGATGATGATGAAACAGAAGAGAAATTTAAAAAAGCAAAATATAAAGGCAAAATAAATATGTATGATAATAATGGGTTGCCTGTATGAACAAAAGTGGTAAGTAAAGATGGAAAACGTATAGAAATATTTGATAATTGTGGTAAGCCTATTGGCTATGAAGACATTGATGAAAAATATGGTTATGTATCTACTTATGACAATGTTGGACAGTGGACAGGAGTAAAAAGAAAATCAGAAAATGGAACAGATATATATAAAGATGGATATGACTTTACTGGAAGAGAAGAATATGATAAAAAAAATAATAGAACCGATAAATATGCTGATGGTTATTTATATTCAGGATATGAAGAACCTAATAAAAGTGAATATAAAGCTTGGAATAAAAAACAAAAAAGAGAATATGAAGAATGGGAAAAAGAACAAGCTGTTAAAAAAGGTGAAATTGAGAATAAATATCATAACACCAATTATGGAAATTATACCTTGGATTATTATACTCACATCAGTGGCATCTTTTGCATTTTATATAATCTATTTAGTAATATCAGCCATAATTAATTGGATAGTACGAGAAATTGACAACTTAGTGCGGAAATTAAAATCAAAAAATAAAGTGAATGAATAGTTAGAAATCATAAATACTGAGTTAGATTTGTTGACTCAATCGAATCATACTGTATACTCGAAAAGATAACAATATTATAAGGAAAGAGTATTCAAATTTAATCATAATTAAAGATATAAATCCTAATGTACGGCATTAGTAGAGTATGTTATAATTTAGCAGAATTATAACTTATAATTAAGAGGTGAGCCATGAAATTTATTAGATTATTATCTAAAGATGACAAAATGTTTAATGAAGCTATGATGTTATATCAAAAAAGCTTTCCGTGTTATGAACAAAGAGAAATTGAATCTCAAAAAGAAATAATGAGAGATGAAGAATATCATTTTGATTTAATTTATTATAATGATATCTTTGTAGGTATTATTCTTTATTGGGAAACATTAAATTACATATATATTGAGCATTTTTGTATAGAGCCTAATATGCGTAATAAAAAATATGGGGAAAGTGCACTTGAATTACTGAAAAAAAAGAAAAAAACAATAATATTAGAAATTGATCCACCTATAGATGAAATATCTATTAGAAGGAAATTATTTTATACACGAGTTGGATATAAGGAAAATGATACCTTTAATCATATCCATCCTCCATATAGTAAATTTAATAAAGGACATTCCCTATCAGTTATGTCATATCCTGATTTTTTGACTCAAACTGAATATGATAAGTTTAATTTATATTTAAAGAATAGAGTTATGAAGATTTAGATTTTATAAACTACCATATATTATATGGCATATTTAATATATTATGAAAAGAATGTTGATATTATATACGCTTAATTTAAAAGACCAGTGATCTCACTGGTCTTTAATTCGTAATATTTTAAAATTTCGCATTAAAATTATTTCCACTCATGTCTCATTATATAAAATTCACCAAATCCAATATATGTTTGTTGCTGTTTTATTTCAACAATTTCAAATCCCTGTGATTTATAACAATTCACAGCCCTTTTGTTCCAAGTCCTAACCTCTAATATAACAGGTTTATTAGGAAACCTATTTTGACTTTCAATTAAAGCCATTTTTGTTATTACTTTTCCTATTCCTTTACTACAGTAGTTAGGTTTTATGCCAATTCCAAAGAATACTGTATCTCCTTCATCCAATAGATTTACAAATCCAACCAGCTCACCATCTTCATTTATATAACCTATGTATCTTTCTCTTTTTACATTGTCAGTCAATGAATAGTTTTCTTGAATCATTTTGTCCCATGATGGTAGATTGTAAATTGAATAATCTCCAGTATATTTCCAATTTGAAATCTCCTTTGCTTGTTCTTCTGAAAGTTTGTGTGCTGTTAATTTCATTGCTATTCCCCCAACTTAATTTCTATATTACCTAATGCACAATTTGAGTTGGCTTGATTGCGATGTTGAGTTAAAAAAATAGCATATATATAAGCATTTACAAGTGGTTTAAACTTGGTTAAAGTTAAATATATGCATCTCAATATCGCAATCAATTACTAGAACGAAGTCGCTAAAAGCTGTCGCCCCGTATGGGGATTCAAAAATTCACGACCATGTTTTAAATTTATAATTTATATAATTCACTTAATATTCTGCTGTTCCTATTGGAAAATTAAGGTTATATCTTATTTTAGTATATAGCATCCCCCTCCCCATAATCAAGTGCTTATTTACTTTTATCTTTATTTATGGTGGGGAAGCACTTCTAGGCATGATTTTCTCTATTTTTATTAAATTTCCATTCTCACATTTACTACACTTACCTATATTTATTCCTGTTAATTTAAAAAATAGCTCCGCTGACGATAGATTCTCAAAATCTTTTGGTTTAATCCGAAAGATCTCTATACAGCGCTTAAATTTTAGTTTTTTATTTCTATTTCCTAGAATACCGTAGTGTCTTATTTTTACAAATCTATTTGGTAATACATGCATTGAAAATCTTCTAATAAATTCTCTTGGACTTAAAGACATTATTTTTTCTTTATTGTTATTTTTATAATCTCTCCACTTAAATATAATTTGTTCTTTATCAACTTTAATAATTCTATTATCAGATATAGCAACTCTGTGAGTATATCTTCCTAAGTATTTCAAAACATATTCCGCACTACTGAAAGGTGCCTTACTATAAACAATCCATTCTTTTTTATATAAACTATCTTTAAATTCGTTGAATAGTTCCTTAAAGCTAAGTTCACTAATACTTTTAGGAAATTTTAATTTATCTTTTTTGTAAAGTTCATTTAAATAAAATAAATATTTCCCTCTAAATTTTCTTGAAAGTACCTTAACAGGAATAAAGAATTTCTTTTTTGAGTTTATCCATTTACTGCTGTCAGTGCTTAATCCACCACCAGGAACTATGCAGTGTATATGTGGATGATACATTAAGTTTTGACCCCAAGTGTGCAAAATAGTTGTAAAGCCAATATTTGCATTTAAGTACTTTTTATCCTTTGATAATTCTAGCAAAGTTTCGGAAACAGCAGTAAAAAGAATAGAGTACATTTCTTTTTGATTAAATAAAATTAAAGAATTTAATTGTTCTGGTATAGTAAAAACAATATGAAAATAGTGAGTTGGTAATAAAGATTTACTTCTTTCATAGATCCACATTTCTTTAGCATAAGCCTGACATTTAGGACAATGACGATTTCTACATGAATTATATGAAATCTTTTTTTCTCCACACTCATCACACTCATATACATGGCCGCCAAGCGCAGCAGTTCTACAATCTTTAATAGAATATAATGCTTTTAGAATATTAGGTGGTAACTTTTTTGATTTAGTATAGGATTCCCCGTGTAATTCCATAATATGTTGAAGTGAATTCATGAAACTACTCCAATGTATCTAATGGACTCTTTATATTTAATGTTTTATAATCTCTTACATGTAAATATATTGAGGTTGTTTTCATATTTGAATGTCTCATTAATGTTTGAATAGTTACTAAATCAACACCATCATTCATTAGATGGGTAGCGAAAGAATGTCTTAAAGTATGAGGAGTAGCTTTTTTACTTATTCCTGCATTTTTCACAGCTTTTTCAATAGCACTTTGAACTCCACGACTAGTTAGCTTTTTCTTTGTTTGTCTTGATATAAATAAGTAATCATCAGGAGAGTAATTTTTATATCCAAACTTCTTCCAATACAGCCTTAATAACTCTAAGTTTTTCTGTGATAATAAAGTATATCTTTCTTTGTTTCGTTTACCATTTCTAACTCTAATTTTCATTTCAGCACTTATAATATCAGATATTCTTAAGTTTATAACTTCGCTAACGCGTAAGCCGGCAGAATACATAGTTGAAAATATTACTTTATGCTTTAAATAAGTGGTGGATTCCAATAAATGTTTTAACTCTTCCTTAGTTAAATATTGTGGTAAGGTCTTATCATATCTAAGTTTAGGGATTCTTAAATCACTCCATGATCTTTCAAGTGTTACGACATAAAAGAATTTTAGAGTACTATTAATATAATTTACAGTTCCTCTGCATAATTTTCTATCATTAATGCAATAATTTAGATATTGGATAATTTCTGTTTCACCCAATGTTTCGGGTGCTTGATTATAGTATCTAGAAAAGCTGTTCATAGCACAGACCATATTTTTGATAGTCTCTTTGCTACGACCACGAAGTTCTAGATCATTAATCATTTTTTCAATTTTTTTATACATTTTATCACTCCTTAAAAAGTGCATAAAATGTGAGAAGTGAAGCTTCCTTGAGAAAGAAACTTCACTTCTTATTTTTTCCATATATAATTAAGTTTAATCACTAAACCTAGCCGTCGCTTTTAGCGATTTAGTTCTACAATACTATTGAGTAATAATTTATACTTTTATTATACATTATCTTTGCATAAAAACCCCATATTTTAAATTCATGGACTATAATCAAATATTGCTGAAGTTTCCCATATTAAAAGTACTTCTACATTTGCTAGCAAAATTAAATCCAATCATAAACTAGAATTTAAAGATTCTATTTCGATATCAGGATTAACAAGCCGAGGAAAAGAGAAAAAGAAACTTTCTACAGGATACTGGGCTGAAATGGCGGATAATTTAATTAATAACATCAAAGTAGGAGATTCATAATCCAACAACAGTTTTAGACTGAAATCAATTAAATTTGTATATTATCAACATTATATTAAAATGAGACTTATATATAAGAAGAAGGTTTAACCATATATTGTAAAAAGAGTAGCCCTTTGATATACTTAAAATTATAAGAATACATAAAATGAAAAAGAGAATATAGTTACTTATGAGAATTAATAAAGGGAAAATTATAGGGGATAAAATTTATGAATGAAAATATTATATTTAGAAATATTGAAAAATTAGATACAGAATCTTTATGGAATATGATGAACCAATTAGATTATGAAACAAAGTTTATGTTGTTTGAACCTGGTGAAAGAGTAAAAAAATTAGCTAGACTTCAAGGGATTGTTGATAATGCTGTAGATGGTGATGATTTATGTTTTTTAGCGGTGGATGGAAATGAAATTATAGGATATATTATAGCTCAGATAGGGAATGTAAGAAGAACTAAACATAGTGCATATATAGTGGTAGGAATAAGAAAAAAGTACAGAAATAGAGGAATTGGTACAGAGCTTTTCAAAAAATTAAATGAATGGGCAGAGGAAAAAAATATTGTAAGACTTGAGCTTACAGTAATTTGTAATAATGAAATAGCTTTAAATTTATATAAGAAAAATGGTTTTGAAATAGAAGGTATAAAAAGAAAATCAATGTATATTGATGGAGAATATGTAGATGAATACTATATGTCTAAAATAATTAGATAATAGATTTTATAATGGAGGAATTTTGAGATGAATAAAATTACATGTATTTGTTTAGGGGTAAGAAGCATGGAGAAATCCATACAGTTTTATAGAGATAAGCTTGGATTTCAGACTGATGAGAAGGGAAATAATCCAGATGTAATATTTTTTGATACACCTGGAACTAAGTTTGAACTGTTCCCTTTAGATTTATTAGCAAAAGATATTAGTGAAGAAAATACTCCTAAAATATCAAATGGTTTTGCAGGAATTACATTAGCTTATAATGTAGAAAAAAAGGAAGATGTTAATAAGATTATTGAATTAGCTAGAAATGCAGGTGCAGAGATAGTTAAAGAGCCTCAAGATGTGTTTTGGGGTGGATATCATGGCTATTTTGCAGACTTGGATGGCTACTACTGGGAAGTTGCATGGGGACCAGACTTTAAATATGATGAAAATGGGTTACTTAAATTTTAATAATCAGGGAGAAATAAATGAGAGTAAATAGTAAATTCATACCTAATTTTATAACATTAATTAGAATTATATGTACAGCCTTAATAATATTCACAGAGTCATTTTCAAGTATATTTTTTATATTTTATTTTCTTTGTGGCTTAAGTGATGTTTTAGATGGATATATTGCTAGAAAATTTAAATTATGTAGTAAGTTTGGTGCAAGATTAGATAGTGTAGCTGATGCATTTTTCATTATTACTATACTTATAAAAATTTTACCAAGCTTAAGATTAGAATTATGGATGATTTTATGGATTGTATTTATTTTTATAATTAAAGTTTTATCATTGATTATTGGAGGTTTAAAGTTTGGTGAAGTAGCATTTTTACACACTTATGCAAATAAATTAGCAGGAATATTATTATTTTTCACTCCATTAATATATAGATTAGTAGGGATAAATATATGCAGTGTTATAGTATGTAGTGTATCAACTCTTGCTGCTTTAGAAGAAGTCCTTATAAATATTATAGTAAAAAATCTTAATTTAAATATAAAAGGTATATATATGATTTCTAAAAGAAGTGATGAAAGATAAGGGGCGTTTTATGAAAAATAAATCAAGTATTGAATTAAAAAACTTGTAATATCTTTAGCAGTTTTTACAGCACCATATTTATTTTTCTTACCAAACAATGTGGTTTTATTAATGAAAGAATAGTGAGTGAGTTTTTTATAGAAGGAATTAATAAGATATGTTCTTTAAAAGCTGAATAGTAAGATGATAAGAAAAAGTGCAAATAAGTTAAGTATTATTGTATAATTATATTAAATTAATAGGACAAAAGTTAATAAATATAAAATGAAGGGATGTGAAAATAATATGAAAGAAAATACTAATTCAAATATAAGGATAGAAATAACAGTTGATTTACCTATAGAGAGAGTATGGGAATATTGGACAGAGCCACAACATATAACCAAATGGAATAGTGCTTCAGATGATTGGCATACTCCATACTCTGAAAATGATTTAAGGGTAGGTGGCAAATTTATCACAAGAATGGAAGCTAAGGACGGGAGTTTTGGATTTGATTTTAGTGGCACTTATAATGAAGTAAAACTAAATGATGCTATTTCATATATTTTAGATGATGGTAGAAAAGTTAAAATAAATTTTATAAATCAACAAAATGAAACTAAGATAATAGAAATTTTTGAAGCAGAAAAAACTAATACAATTGAGCAACAACAAAAGGGTTGGCAAGCAATATTAGATAATTTTAAGAAGTATGCTGAGGAAGCAAGATCTTAAAATATGTATTGCTGCTTACTAGAGTTGTAAAATAAATATATAAGAATACCGTATTATTCAATGATAAATGTACGGTATTATTTAGTTTATATCATTTTGAATCCATTGCGAAATAATATAAAAAATTAAGCACTAAATCTAATTTAATCTACTTCCTAATTAATAAATACTTTATATACTTTACTTTGAAATAAAATAAGTTAAAGCTTTAAGTCTTTGTAATCATCTATCAAATAAATCATATAGAAGAGCTTTACCGTAGTAAGTTGCTACCTCATTGGTAATTACAGGCTCAAGGAGTGTTACTATAATATCTTTGTATAATTCTTCTATAGAACCTTCCCTAGGAGTATATTCATAATTTATACCTTGAGTAGCATTATTAATTGGTTCAACAGTAAATACAGGGATTGATGAAACTAGTATAATATCCTTTCTGTGAGATAAAAGAAAAAACAGATATTTTATAGCAGCTTCATTAAGATAGATTTATCATATAGTTAGTGAGAAACATCATATAATTTACTATGGTTATTAATGAAATATAAACTGTAAAAAAGATGCTGTTATTATTTAAGATGGAAAAAACAAATTTTTGGAGCTTATTGATACTGATAAATGTGTTGAAAAATTTATATTAGAACTAATTAAAAAGGAGGTAAAAATGAAGGATATAATTACAAATAGATTAATTTTGAGACCTTGGAGACTTAGTGATAGCAGTGACTTATATGAATATGCTCAAAGTGAATTAGTAGGGCCAAATGCTGGATGGAAACCACATAAATCAGAAAATGAAAGCAGAAAAGTAATTAAAAGGTTCATAAGGGATAATGATTCATATGCAATAATTTTAAAAGAAGAAAATAAAGTAATTGGAGGCATAGGGTTACATAACAGAAAGCCAGATATTTCTCTCAAGTATTTAAAACAAAGGGAAATTGGTTATGTTTTAAACCCAAAATATTGGGGGAATGAATATGTTCCAGAAGCAGTAAAAGCATTAATTAACTATGGATTTAACAAAATAGACTTAGATTTAATATGGTGTGGACATTTTGATTTTAATAATAACTCTAAAAGGGTTAACGAAAAATGTGGTTTTAAATATAAATTTACCAAAAAAGAAAATCTAAAATTATTAGATAATATTGAGGTAAATGTTTTGTACTACAACATTTTAAAAGATTATTATAAGGAAGGAATGAAATTTAATGAGATTAAGTAGAAAAGGATATTTATTCTTATTTATTGTATTTATTACAGTATTTTTATTTTCATGTAATTCTAATGTCAAGGCTGAAAAGCCAGTAATATATTTATATCCAACTCAAGAAGAGGTTATAGATGTTAAACTTGAATATAAAGGAGATCTAACAATCACTTATCCTGAATATAAGGATGGTTGGACAGTTAAGGCTAAACCAGATGGAACTTTAATTAATCTTGAAGATAATAGGGAGTATGCATATTTATTCTGGGAAGGAATATCAAGTTTGAATTATGATATATCAGAAGGATTTGTTGTAAAAAATGAAGATACTATGGATTTTCTACAAAAAAAGTTAGAATACATTGGTTTAACTCCAAAGGAATATAATGAATTTATAGTTTATTGGCTTCCTATTTTACAAGAAAATAAATACAACCTTATATATTTTGCAGGAGAAGAATATGATGAGTATGCAAAGCTTAATATAAGTCCTAAACCAGATTCTATTTTAAGAGTAATGATGGTTTTTAAACCTCTGGACAAGCCTATTGAAATTAAAGAACAAAAGCTTGAGCAATTTAATAGAGAAGGATTTACAGTGGTTGAATGGGGAGGAACTAAGGTAGATAAATAAAAAAAGGAAAGGGGTTATATAGCTATGAATAAAGTTTATTTTGTAAGACATGCAAAGCCAGACTTTAATGTACAAGATGATTTCACAAAGCCTCTTAGTGAAGAAGGAATTAATGATAGCAAGAAAGTAACTGAATTTTTAAAGGATAAAAATATAAGTAAAATATATTCAAGTCCCTATAAAAGATCAGTTGATACTATAAGGGACTTTGCAACTCTTGCTAATAAGGATATTGAATTAGTTGAAGATTTTAGAGAGAGAAAAGTCTCTAATAGTTGGATAAAAGATTTTAATAGGTTTGCAGAGAAACAATGGGATGATTTTAATTATAGTCTTGAAGAAGGAGAAAATTTAAAAGAAGTGCAAGAGAGAAATATAAGAGCCTTAGATAAGCTTCTTAGTGAAAATAATGACGAAAATATATTAATAGGAACTCATGGGACAGCACTAAGTACAATAATTAATTATTATGATAATACTTTTAATTATAAAGATTTCAATATGATAAAGAATGTTATGCCTTTAATTGTAATAATAAAGTTTCAGGGACTTAATGCTAAAAGTATGGAATATATACTTCGGGTTTAATAAATCAGTAGGACTTCTCTCAAGAATTTTCTGAAATATAAATAAATTAAAAAAATACTTGCAATTAAGAATTTAATATGTTATATTAAATGAGTAGCAAAAATGCTAACAAAAAAATAGGTTTAATTTGGATAAGTAATTTCTCGTTAATTAGAGATTATTATCAATTTCAAATCTTTAATTTAGGAGGAATATTTATGTCAGATAAGACAATAACATGCAGAGATTGCGGAAGTGAATTCATATTTTCAGTAGGAGAACAAGAATTCTACAAGGAAAAAGGATTCGATAATGAGCCAACAAGATGTATAGCTTGTAGAAGAGCTAAGAAGGAACAAAATAGAAGATAGTTTTGCTTATATCAAGAGTTTTGAGTTCATCTTAAAACTCTTTTTTATTTTAAAAAAATAAGTAAAATTAATAGATATACTTTTTTATTAAATGAAAATAGGACTAGTACAGAAAGAGGAAAATAAAGTGAAATGATAAATAGTGCTGTCGCAAGAGGTTAAAAATTAAAAAATTAATTTTTGAAACTCCGTAAGGAATTTCTAAATCAATTTTAAATTTTATGTTTTTATTTTATATTTTTAATTTTATATTGTGAGTCAGTACAACTAAGGTTCTGAGTAGCATCCTTTAAAAAGCTACTTTCCATATATATAAGAAAAGAAAGTATCTGCGGTAGAATAGCCTAATTAAAATTGTGCAACAGGTACTTTCTTTTTCATTAAATTACATATTCCAATTGGCAGTCATAAGGTTCATTTTTAACATGTTTTTCATTGTATTCTAAGGCTTCAATGCATCCCATTGCTTTGTAAAACCTTTGGGTTTCCACTGAAGAATGAGAAGAAATATAAAGCTTTTTAGCACCAGAAGTTTTTGCCCATTTAGCAGACATTTCAAATAAGGTTTTTCCTATTCCATTACCTCTCATGTCTTCTGACACATGGAGGCTAGATAAATCAAAATACTCATTATTTTTATCTATAAATCCATATTCAACAGAGGCAAAGCCCTTTAATTTATTATTAAGAAATGCACCATAGACTACTCCTTTTGTTTTTATGGTATTCTTAAGATACTTTACAAGAATCTTATATTCTTCTTCATTCCAATCATCAATAAAAGAAATGTCTTTAATTACCCATTTACCATTATTCTCTTTTCTCCAACATTTTGAAACTTCTTGATGGCGATGAAAGTTATTAAATAAATCTATATTTAATTCCTCATAATTTAATTTTTTATATTTCATAAGTACTATCATTTACCTCTACAAAATTATTATTCATGTTTCTATTATACAATATCTATATATTTTTGTGTTTCCAATTTACTGGTTCTCAGGGGAATATGTTATAATATTAAGTGCTCTTTATAAAGGAGGGATAATATGAATTTAAGAAATATGATAAACTCATTATTAAAATTAGGATCTATGATTTCTAAGAATAATGGCAAAAAATTATTTAAAGAAGCTTCAGTTAATAAGGTTATAAGTAAAAAGATAGATAATACCTATCATATTTATGGAAGAGTTATAGATAATAAAAATGAATACAGTACACATATAAAGTTTGATTTAAAAGATGAAGTGAAAGCAGTTAAGTGTACTTGTAATCAATTTGAGGAAAATAGTAGAGAAATAAATAACTATATATGTAGTCATATAGTTGCAACTATGTATAAGTTCTACTATGAGGCTTATAGTAAGATTCAAAAACAAGAAGTTAAAAATAATAATAGCAATAACATTAATAAAAATAATAATAATTACAATAACAATGAAAATAAAGCAATTAATAATATAAATAAGCCTTTAAACCTCGATATAAAATTAAAACAAGTTAAAGTCAATAATAAAAATGAATATTATCTTGAATTAAGAGCTGGAAAAGAAGGAACTATAGCAGTTGAAGCTTTAGGAAAATTTTTATTTGAGGAAGATAATAAATTTAAATATAAGGATTATTTAATTATAGATTTTTTAAGAGAAAAAATTAAAGCTGATAAAAGTAGAATTACAAATGGTAGAAGCTTTAAGCTTTATGATAATGAACTTAAGGAATTATTAAATTTAATAGATAATAAAAAGGAAATAAACTTAAATTATGATTATATGAATTATACATCTGTAATTTATAAAGAGGATATTCCTTTAATTTTTACTATAAAGAAAAAAGCTGAGGCAATAGTAGTAAAACCTCAAAAGAAAAGTATCATTCCTTTAGATAGTGATAAATATATATGGCTTTACGATAAGAAAATATATTTACCTACTGAAAAACAACTGAAATATTATAAGGGGCTATATGAAAAACTAAGGGAAAAAGATACTTTAGTTTATAAGGATACAGATGATAATTTAAAAAAGATATTATTTGTTTTAGGAGAAGTATCAAAAGATATTATTATAGATGAAAGTATAAAAGAAAAAATAAACAAGATTAATACACCAAATTTTTATATAACAAAAGAAGGTTCTAATATTTATTGTACTTTAAAAATAGAATATATTAATAGCTTAGAGGGAATTAAAGATTATAAAGCTATTGAAAAATTAGCCATGGCTCTTGAAAGATATAGATTTATAAAAAAGGATGATAGATTTATATTTATAGGAGATGAAGAAGAAACCTATACCTTGTTAAAAGAAGGAATAGAATTTTTAAATAAAATAGGAAGAGTAAATTTATCTAAAGAGTTCAAAGATATGAATTTGATAGATTCTAATAATATCTTTAGTTCTTTAAGAGAGGAAAATGAAGGCTTCTATTTTCAATATAAAATAGAAGGCTTAGAATATAGAGAAGTTCCAGATGTTTTAAATGAAATAAAAAAAGGTAGTAGTTTTTATAGAAGTAATAAAAATAGCTTTCTAGATTTACAAGATGAAAAAGTAATTGGATTTTTTAGAGGCATAGAAGAGTTAAATTTATTTAATGATGTGTATAAAGAAGAAATCTATGTGGATAAATTTAATTTGCTTCATTTAGAAAATAATATAAAAAATAAAAAATTACCATTTATATCTGGAGAAGAAAAGATAAATATTTTATTAGAAAAGTTAAAAAATAAAGATAGGGAATATAGCGTTCCTGAAAATTTAAATGCTAATCTTAGAGAATATCAAAGAATAGGCTATAACTGGCTAAGGTCCATTGAAGACTTAGGCTTTGGAGGAATACTTGCAGATGATATGGGACTTGGTAAAACTATTCAAACTATAACCTTACTATTATCTAAGCCAGAGAAAAGAAGCTTAATTATTACACCTACATCTGTTTTATATAATTGGAAAAATGAGTTTGAAAAATTTGCACCAAGCTTAAAGGTTGGAATTATCCATGGTAGCTTAAAGGAAAGAAGTAGTATTTTAGATGATTATAAGGACTACCATGTTTTATTAACAACCTATGGAACATTAAGAAGAGATTTAAAGCTATATGAAGATAAGAATTTTGATTTTTGCATAATTGATGAAGGACAAAATATTAAAAATAAATCTTCAAAGGTTTCAGAAGCTGTTAAATCTATAAAAGCAAATACTAAAATAGCTTTAACAGGTACTCCTATTGAAAATACTTTGCTAGAATTATGGTCAATTTTTGATTTTATAATGCCTATGTACTTATTTTCAGCAGAAAAGTTTAAAGAAAAATTTATGAAGGGTAATGATGAAGACTTAAAGGAATTAAAGGAGCTTATTTCTCCTTTTATTTTAAGAAGGTTAAAAGAAGAAGTCTTAGATGAATTACCTGAAAAGATAGAAAAAGAATATATAATTCCAATGGCAAGTAAGCAAAGACAAGTTTACAACTCTTATATGAGGGAAGTTAAAAAGAAGTTAAAAGAAAATAAGGAAAATAAGATATTAATATTCTCTTTTCTTACAAAACTACGCCAATTATGTTTAGACCCATCCCTTTTAATAGAAGATTTTAAAGAAGAAAGTTCTAAGATTAAAGCAATTGAAGAAATAGTAGAAGAAGCCTTGGAAGCTAATAAGAAAATAATTATATTTTCACAATTTACCTCAGCCTTAAATAAAATAGGAAATAAGTTAGAAGATAATAATATTGAGTATCTTTATTTAGATGGTAGCATTAAGGCAAAGGAAAGATTAAGACTAGCTGAAGAATTTAATGAGGGGAATACAAATGTATTTTTGATTTCGCTAAAGGCAGGAGGCGTTGGTCTTAACTTAACATCAGCCAATATAGTTATACATTTTGATCCATGGTGGAATCCAGCTGTGGAGGATCAAGCTACAGATAGAGCTTATAGAATAGGTCAAAAAAATATTGTGGAAGTTATAAAGTTAATTTCTAAAGATACAATAGAAGAAAAAATTATTAGATTACAAGAAGAAAAGAAGGAATTAATAAGCAAGGTAATTGACGGAAACATGTTAACAGGAGAAAAACTAAATTCAATTACAGAGGAGGAATTACTAAATCTTTTTAGTTAGTAAAATAATATGGATATATATACAATAGGTCATTCAAATTATACAATGGAAAAGTTAATACAGATGTTAAGATATTTTAATATTAATACTGTTGTAGACATTAGAGGAACACCTTATTCTAAATACAATGTTCAATTTGATAAGGAAAGAATAAAATACACCTTAACCAAGGCAGGTTTTATATATATTTATATGGCTAAGGAGCTAGCAGCCAAAAGAGAAAATAAGGTTTCATACAATAAAGAAGGCTATTCAGATTTTGATAAAGTAGTACAAGAAGAAGACTTTCTTAAGGGAATAGAAAGACTTAGAGATGGCTGCAATAAAGGATATAGAATTGCCTTACTTGGAGCAATGCAAGACCCAATAAGGTGTCATAGAAGTATTCTAGTTGGAAGAGCTTTAAAAAAAGCAGGCTTTAATGTAATGCATATTTTAGATGATTTAAGTATAAAGGATCAAGATTATATTGACGAAAGACTTTTAGATAAGTATTTTCCAGATAGAGGACAATTAACAATAGATGCTTTATTAGGAAATGAAAAATCAAGAGAAGAAATGATAGATGAAGGGTATAGAATGGCAAATAAGGAAATAGGATATAGAATAGAAAACTTATCTATCAAGAAAGAGTAGTACTAAAGGGGGATTAGACTTTGAGATATGTGATAGTATGTGTAGTAAAAGGAGAAGCAGGAAGATTTAATAATGAAATGAGAAAAGATATTTATAAGAAGTTTAATGCTAAGTCATCTAAACTTCCAGCTCATTTTACTATAAAAGCTCCATTTGAATATGAAGGAAGTATAAAGGAATTAGAAGAAGCATTGTATAAGTTTTGCAATGAAGAAGATAAGACTCCTTTTACTATGGATAAATATAATCATTTTGATGATAGGGTTATATTTATGGATGTGAATATGTCTAAAGAAGGAAAAGAAGTTCATGATAGACTTATAGATTTATTAAGTACTTTTGAGTATATTAATTTTAACAAAAAAGATGGTAAAGATAAGAAATTTCATGTGACATTAACATCTAAAAAAGTTCCACCTATCTTTGATAAATTATGGAATTATGTTAATCAATATACTTTTAATTTTAACTGTTATTTTGATAATATTAGCATTTATAAATGGGAAGATAGCACGTGGAAGCTCCATAGAGAATTTAGAATAGGAAATAAAAAGTAAATAGTGATGAAAAACTAATAATTAAATATATTATTAAAAATAGGCATTAAAAATAGTAAATGCCTATTTTTTTATTTGATTACTATTTCCTGAAATTGCAGCGTCAGTATCATTAATAGAAGCAGTTTCAGCACCGTTTATTGATAAGTTTGGATGGACAAGAAATAGGGTGGTTATCCACTTTCAGCACTATTTGCTTATGGATGGGGCATAATTGGATTTGGAATAATATTAGCTTTAATAATTAGTAAAAGAAAATGGAAAAGTAATTTATTAGATTAAAATAGAAAATAAAGGGGGAATTAAAATTACAGGAGTTGCATTTGGATTTTTTCTTTTAGGTGCAATTGTATTATGGGGGGGATTAGCCTTAACCTTTGGAATTACAATGTACAATGAAAGAAAAGAAAAAGTAAGGTAATATTAATTTATAAAAAGTGGGCAAATATGAACCGCCAACTGTCTATTTGATAGGTGGGGATTCATATTTGTCCACTTTAAATTTGTTTATTTTTAATTTTAAAATATTATTTTTATAGAATTTGCTATTTATCTATTTATTTATATTAGCTTCTTTAATAGATATCTTTATTAAGAAATTTTCATCATTCCTTTCTAAAACACTTTTAAAATGCTCTTCGTCTCCCTTTGCTCCTAGGTTAATGCTAGAAAAGATATCGCCTTTAGCGGCTTGAAGAATATAGACCTCACTATCTAAGGTTAAAGGTACCTTTTTATCTAAGAAACCTGATATATTTGCCTCTAAGTAGGTTTTATCTTCTAAACTAACTCTAAGAGTACTCATTGCATTTCCAACTCTTATCACTGTTGATATTTCCTTATTTTTAAATATGCTAAGACCTATCTCTATTTTATCTTTACTATCGATAGGTTCTGTAGTTAAAATGCCACCTAATGGAATTGTTTCTATTAGATTTGAGCCTTTATAATATTCATAAGTAACCTCTAATGAGAAAGGCTTTTCAGGTAAACCATCTATTGTATATATAGCTACATTATTTCCTGTAAGGGTTAAAAGTTTCTTTTCTTTTTCAGTAAGATTATCTGGATTTAGAGTCATTTCTCCTGTTTTTGTGCAACCAATAAGAATTATCACTAGTACAGATACTAATAAAAATGATATTATTTTTTTCATTAACATTTCTCCTTTTATTTATTTTCCTTTAAAAATTTAGGGGGAAATTAATCCATTTATTATCTATATATATTATACATAAAAAAACATTAAAAATCATAAAGTGGATAATTATATAAAAATTGGTTAAATATTTTTAGAATTCTTCATCTTATTATAAATAGTTGATATTAAATTTTTATTTTTAACAGTTTATTTTTTTATTAGAATTATTACTCCATTTATGTTATTTAACATAATATGCATAAATTGACAGTAAATATTGCTGATGCTATACTTAAAGCCATAATGATATATATGGGGTGGTTATATGTCTACAAAAAGAGTTACAATGAAAGATATTGCTAGAGAAGCTGGAGTTTCAACAGCTACTGTTTCATATGTATTAAATTATTCAAAAAAAGAAAATATAAGTCATGAAACAAGGATGCGTATTTTTGAAGTAGCTAATAAGCTAAATTATATTCCTAATATGAATGCAAAATCTTTAGCAAGTAAGAGAAGCTATATGGTTGGAATAATTATTAATATGGAAGCTAAAAATAAAAAGAGTAAGTTATATCAGTATTATGATTTATCAAGGGAAATTCAAAGAAAATTAAACACCTTAGGTTATGATGTTATTTTACTTCCAACTAAAGAAATGACAAAGGACGTAGAAATTGGTCAAAAGCGTTCTCTTGATGCTGTATTTATTGTAGATTTAGATAAAGAAAATTTTAAAGAAATAGCCAGTAGGTTTTTTGTGCCAGCAATATTTTTAGAGGGATATATAGAAGATGATATATTTTGTAAAATTTTAACTGACTATAATTCTGTTTTAGACAATGCAGAAAAGGTCCTAGGTAAAAATTATTATGTAGTTATGGAGGATTATTCAAGTAAAAGAGCTTTTGAAGATATATCTAGGAGAATACCTGAAAAAGATATATTTATTAATAAATATGACAGTGATTTAAAGAAATTTATTGAAGAGCATAAGGATAAAAAAGCCTTAGTAATAGGTGAATTACTAGGTATGCAAGTAGAAAAGTACATAGATAATAAAAATATCTGCGTAGTAGTAAATTCCGAAAGAGATCATATGCTTTTATCTGATACTAAAAGAATTATTGTTAGTAATAGAGAAAAAGCTGAAAAAGCTGTTGAGATTATGGAAAAGCTACTTAGATTTGATAGTCATGGAGATATTAATAACCTTTCATATATAAAAGCAATAGAAAAATAAATAAAAGTAATAAGAAAAATTGTGCAAACATCCAAAAGTACAATTTTCTTTTTTTTATATTAATAAAAATTTAAGTAATTAACAAAAATATAATAAACTTTGAAAAGCTATAGAAATTCCAATAAGAAATCACTTAATTTTTAGTTAATAAAAAAAATTAAGTACTCCTTAGAAAAATTTAATAAATATAGAATTGTTCAATATTCTAAAGATTAAAATGTGTATATAAAATCATTGATATTAAGTTATTCATATACTATAATTTCAGTAGGTTAAGCGTATAAGTAAAATGTAAGTTATCCTAAACAAAAGATATTTTTAATTAGATTATGCGGGAAAGGAAGGTTTTGATGAAAAGGAAAAAATCATTTATTTTATCAATTTTTTTCTGGGGAAGTGGTCAGTTTTTCATTTGTAAGCAAAGATTAAAAGGACTTATAATTTTTACTTTACAATTAATAATGATATCTTTAGAAGTATTCAATGGATATTGGATTGAATATTTTGCAGGCTATGTAAATGATTTCTCTATTAGGCTCCATGGAGGATTCTTTACAAAAGGCTTTTGGGGATTAATAACTTTAGGAGAAAAGATAGGAGGAAAATATGGAGATCATTCCACTATGTTAGTTATTAATGGAATGATAGCTATATTTACTTTAATCCTATTTATAGGAGTTTATATATACAATCTTAGAGATGCATATTTAAGTGGTAAGAAAATTGATGAAACTTCTGAATATGAAACTTCACTAGAATATTTTAGGAAAACTAAAAATAAGAACTTCCCTTATATGGTTCTAATACCTATAGGAATTGCCTTTTTATTTGTAGTAGTTATGCCTATAATCTTTTCAATATTAACAGCTTTTTTAAATTACAATAGAGATCATCTTCCTCCAGGTAAATTATTATCTTGGGTTGGACTTTATAACTTTAAAAAATTACTTACAGTACCTATTTGGTCTCAGACATTTTTGAAAGTATTAACATGGACAGTAATTTGGGCATTAATAGGGACTTTATCATCATATTTTTTAGGAATGTTTCAAGCTATATTAGTAAATCATAAATCAGTAAAATTTAAAAATATATTTAGAACTATTTTGATTTTACCTTGGGCAATTCCACAAATGATTTCTCTATTAGTATTTAGAAATATGCTAAATGGACAGTTTGGACCATTAAATACACTTTTATTAAAGTTAGGAATTATTTCAGAAAATATACCATTTTTATCTGAGCCCCTAATAGCTAAAATTACTGTCCTAGTAGTTAATTTATGGCTTAGCTTTCCAATGTTTATGGTTATGATGCTAGGAGTATTTGCAAATTTAGATAAAAGCCTTTATGAAGCAGCCTATATTGATGGGGCAGGAAAGTTTCAAGCCTTTAAAAAAATAACATTTCCATTAGTATTTAAAGCTACTATTCCAAATTTAATTATGAGTATGGCAGCAAATTTTAATTCCTTTGGAGCAATTTACTTCCTAACTCAAGGGGGACCTATAAATGAAAAGATGCAGTTTGCAGGAGATACAGATATTTTGATTTCATGGATATATAAACTGACATTAAATCAACAAATGTATGATATTGCAGCTGTAATGAGTGTTTTACTATTTATTATTGTAGGTGGTGTTTCTTATTGGAATTTTAAAAGAACAGTATCCTTTAAGGAATTATAGGAGGTAATGATTATGAGAAAGAAGATAACAGCTTTTTTAGTGAATTCAGAACTTATTATTATGTCTCTAATTGTTATTGTTCCAGTTATGTGGATAATTCTATCTTCTTTTCAAAGAGGAAGTGGACCATCTACAAGTATTAATTTAGCAGAAATAACTTTAGATAACTATAGAAGGTTATTTTCGGAGACAAATTATTCTACATGGTTTTTTAATACTTTAAAGATTGCAACAGCAAGTACTTTATTTTCTTTAATTTTGATAATGCTAACATCTTGGATTATGTCACGTTTTAACTTTAAAGGAAAGAAGACAAGCCTTATGGCAATAATGATTTTATCAATGTTCCCAACCTTTTTATCAATGACAGCAATATATACTTTATTTTTAATACTAGGATTAGTAGGAAAGCCTATAAGTATGGTAATCGTATACTCTGTAGGGGCTATACCTTATAACACATGGTTAGTAAAGGGATATTTAGATGGTGTTCCATATGCAATTGATGAAGCTGCATATATAGATGGATGTTCTAGATTCCAAGCCTTTTTCAAAATAATTATTCCTATGTCAAGACCAATTATTACTTATTGCGCAGTATCTCAATTTATGCTTCCTTGGATGGACTTTATTTTACCAAATATATTGTTATCAAATGATAAATCTAAAACTTTGGCAGTTGGATTATTTGCATTAATAAACGGAAAAGAGAGTATTAATTTCACTATATTTGCAGCTGGTGCTGTACTTATAGCTATACCAATTACAATAGTATTTATTATTTTTCAAAAATATTTAGTTCAAGGTATTTCAGCAGGTGCTGATAAAAATTAGTTTGGAGGGTATAAAATGAAATTTAAAAAGATAATCAATTTATGTTTAGTTACTTCTATGTTACTTGGTGCTTTAAGTGGTTGTTCTAAAAAGGAAATACCAACTGATGAAGATAACAATGTAAAAGAAGAAGCAGCAGAATTAAAACCAGAAGAAGGAGCAAAGTTATCTTTCTGGATACTTTCTGGAGATGCTGAATTTGGTAAAGCTATAGCAAAAGAATTTGAAACAAAATACGGTGTAAAAGTTGAAGTTCAAGAATCAGGTTTTGATGTTGTTAATAAAATGATGTTAGATGGACCAGCAGGTAGTGGAGCAGATGTATTTATAGCTCCACATGATTTATTTGCTACTGCAAAGGATTCAGGTGTAGTAGCAGAACTTAGTCCAAATGCTAGTAAAATAGTAAAGGATCAAGTTTCAGAAGTGGCAGTTAAAACAGTTACTGATAATGAGAAAATATATGGAGTGCCTGTATCTATAGAAACATATGCACTTTTATATAACAAGGATTTAGTCAAGGGAGAACCAGCTACAACTATGGAGCAAATTAAAGAAGAGGCGCTTAAATATAATGATGCAAGTGCAAATAAATTCTGGTATCTAACTGTACCAACAGATGGATTTCCAGCTTATCCATACTTAAGCTTAAATGGATTTGAGCTTTTTGGACCAGATGGAAAGGATGGAGACAACCCAGGCTTTAACACTGAAGAATTTAAAAAAGGCTTAGAAAATATTGCAGCATTAAAGGAAATAATTCCTATTAAAGCAGATGATTTAAAAATGGAAACAATGACACTTCTTGAACAAAATTTTAAAGATGGAAAAACTGCTTATTATCCAATAGGACCATGGTTAATTAAATCTTTAAAAGCTGAAAATGTTAATTTTGGAGTAACTAAGCTTCCTACATTAGATGGAAAACAAATGAAATCCTTAAGTGGAGTTCAAAGTGCTTATGTTTCATCTTATTCTAAATATCCACAGGCAGCAGAATTATTAGCAACTTTCTTATCATCTGATGAAGGAGCACAACTTTTATATGAAAAGTCCTATAAGATTACTGCAAAAAATGATATATCAAAGGTAAAGGGATTAAAGGAAGATAAGGATTTAAGTGTTTATACTGAACAATTTAAGAATTCAGTACCTATGCCAAGTACAAAGAGAATTTCATATTATTGGACAATAATGCAAAGTGTTTTAAATCCTGTATTTGATGGAAAATTAACACCTGAAGAAGGAGCAAAAAAAGCACAAAGTGATTTTGAAGCTTTAGTAACAAGTGAATAATGAAAGGAGAACCACTATGAATTTTGCAGCTGTTATACATGAGCCTAAAAGTTCTTATTCATATGCATATAGTAAAGACAAGCTGCATATAAGGATAAAAACATCTAAAGATGATGTGGAAGCTATTGAACTTTTAGCGGTAGATCCATTTAATTGGATACCTAGAAATGACGGATCAGGTATATATGATTTTGATGTAGAATCAGTATATAGGATTAAAATGATAAAAGAACAGGTTACAAGAGATCATGATGTTTGGTTTGGGGAAATTAGTAATATTAATTGGAAGAGAATTAAATATTGTTTTATACTTGAAAATAATAATGAAAAATATATTTTAGGAAGCCATTATAGGCTTCCTTACACCAAGGATAAGAGCAAATTATATGACTTATTTAATTATTTTAATTATCCCTATATAAATGAAGAAGATATTTATAAAGCACCAGAATGGGTATCTAATACTATTTGGTATGAAATATTTCCTAAGAGTTTTTATAGCTCAAAGGGCAAAAGTAATGGAGATTTAGCTGGTATTATAGAAAAGCTTGATTATATTAAAGATATTGGCTTTAATGGAATTTATTTAACACCAATTTTTGAATCACCTAGTAATCATAAGTATAATACTACAAATTATTTTAAGGTGGATAAGGAATTTGGTAATAATGAAATGCTTGGAGAATTAGTTAAAGAGGCACATAACCGTGGGATTAAGGTTATGTTAGATGCTGTATTTAATCACTGTGGTTTCTTTCATCCATATTGGCAAGATGTTATAGAAAAGGGAGCTAAATCTAAATATTATGATTGTTTTTATATATTAGATAAGAATAAGCCTATAGTGTATGGAGAAATAATAAATGATGTCATACAAGAATCACCAAGGGAAGAACTAAATTATTATACTTTTGCATATACACAATCCATGCCAAAGTGGAATACAAGTAATCCACTTGCAAGAGAATATCTTTTAAAGGTGGCATGTTATTGGATAGAAAAATACAATATAGATGGATGGAGGCTTGATGTTTCAAATGAGGTTTCTCATGATTTTTGGAGAGAACTTAGAAAAAAAGTGAAAGATATAAATCCAGATATATTTTTAATAGGTGAAAACTGGGATAATTCATATCCATGGCTTCAAGGAGATCAATTTGATGCAGTTATGAATTACGAATTTTCAATACCTATTTGGTCCTTCTTTAGAGCTAATAATACTTCTAAAATTAAATATAATGTAGAAGAATTTAAATTTGAAATAAGCAAATTATTAGTTCAATATCCAAAACATCTAACTAAAAATCTATTCAATTTGCTAGATAGCCATGATACAGAACGCTTTTTAAATGTGGTAGATGGAAATATAGATGTAGCTAAACTTGCATATATACTATTATTTACCTTCCCAGGATCACCTTGTATTTATTATGGAAGTGAAATTGGAATGATAGGTGGAGAACATAGTAATAGACAACCTATGATATGGGAAAAAGAAAAACAAAATCAAGATTTAATATCATTAATAAAAAAACTAGTAGATTTAAGAAAAGTTCATGAAAGCTTTAAAACAGAAAATTTTAAGTGGGTAGATATAGATACAAACACTAATACCCTAATGTACAAAAAAGAATCAGAAGAAGAAATCTTATATGTAATTTTAAATAACGATAACACAGGGGTAGAAATACCACTACCAGAAGAATTAAAAGGCATAAGCTTTAAAGATTCCATAGAAGAAAAATATATTACACTAAATAAAGATATTAAGGTTTTACCATTTGGATATAAAATTTATATTCAAAATAAATAATATATTCATAATTTAAATAAGAGGAGCTGTCGCATTAGCAGGTGAAAAAATCCGCTAGCGATAGCTCTTCTTCTATATTTAAAAGAAATTCTTTCAAT